>JBIOYB010000040.1:0-16232 GCA_044869915.1 Allorhizocola sp. | reverse complement strand
TGATGTCTGCGTATAAGGGTGGCGATGACGGCCTCTCACACGTCGCGGGATAGCTCCAGGCCGACGTACCAAAGTGAGCCACCTTTTCTGACTGTTCATGACAAACCTCTCTCCAAATAGGACGCGTTGGCTCCGCGTCCGCCGCGGGCGGGCGGCTTGGGGGTTGGGGCTGGGTTATCGCAGGGCGAGTTCGTAGCGGTGAGTTCGCCGGAGGGGACGGAAGTCCAGTGGACCAGGCGGTATCCGTCATGCTCGGCGTCGACCAGTTCACCCAGCCACGCCTGGTGAACATCGGAAGGTCGTACCCGAACTCAATGATCGGCCACAGGCTGGCCACCCCGGCCACAGAGCCGCACGGCGCCACAGCCTGCCACCGCGAGATGCCGGAGTGGTCCGGCACCGACACGATGTCGATCACGTGTTCGCTCATGGATTCCACGATCGCCCCGGCTATCGGTGCGGAACAATGCGAAAGATCGAATCGCCGCTTAAGCCACCGGTTATCGTTCGACGCTAAACACGTTCCCGTACACTTCCGGATTGCACGGAGGGGAGACGGGCCTGGTGGAGCTACGTGACATCGAGATCTTCCTGACGCTGGCCGAAGAGCTCCACTTCGGGCGTACGGCAGAACGCCTCCGGGTGTCCCAAGCGCGCGTCAGCCAGTCGATCAAACAGCAGGAGCGCCGGATCGGCGGAGCCCTGTTCGAGCGAACCAGTCGCAACGTGCGGCTCACCCCGCTCGGCGAACGGCTTCGCGAGCGACTCGAAGCGGGCTACGGCGAGATCATGGCAGGCATCGACGAGGCAGCCACTTCCGCTCGTGAGCAGGCCGGCACCCTGACTGTCGGCACGATGGCCACCCACTACCAAGAGATTGCCACCGTCGTCGATCTGTTCCGGCAGCGGCACCGCCGGGTGTTTTAGACCCGGTATAACCTGGCAGGCGTGATCACCGCCGCCGACGAAGAACTGCTGCGCCGCGCGATCGCCATCGCGGCGCACGCTGTCACCCTGGGCGACGCACCTTACGGCTCTTTGCTGGCGGGCCCAGACGGCACTATTCTCATCGAAGCCCATAACACCGTACGGCGCGACAACGACATCAGCGCACACCCAGAGCTCAAGCTCGCCCGCTGGGCCGCCCGCCAACTCGACCCGGCAATGGCCGCGCGCACCACCATGTACACCAGCTGCCAGCCGTGCGGCATGTGCACCGGCGGCATCATCCGGTCTGGCCTTGGCCGTGTCGTGTACGCGCTGTCCACCCAGCAGCTCATCGAACTCAACCCGGCTTCTGGCGCCTGGCCGGACGTGCCTCAGGACGGCCCAGCCCTCTTCGACGAGGCCCGCATGCCATTCACCGGAGTTTGAGCAGGCACCCGGGACCCCGCACGGGCATCATCAAGCCGCCACCAACAGCTCGACGAGGCCGAGCGCAATCGGCGACAGCAGCAACGAGATGGGGGAGAGCAGGCTCTGAGCCGACGCGGCTCATGCGCTCTTGGCGAATTTGCTCTTCCACGCGGTGTCGAGGCCGATCTCGGACTTCCCCGCGCCGACGATCCCGATCGTGCGTGCGTCGGCAGCTCCGTCTCCGCTCACCGGACGGCCTCTGCGCTCTCGCGGCGGGCGACCTCCGCGCGTACGACGGGAGCGACTTCGGTGCCCAGCAGTTCGATGGCACGCATCACGTCGCGGTGGCCCACGGGGCCGACAGCGTGCTGGAGCATGACACGTTGATGGCCCAGCACCTCGTACTGGTGCATCAGCTTGTCCACCACCTGGCTGGGCGAACCCACCGCGTACATGCTTCCGGGACCGTTCTTGGCCGCGATGTTGGCCGCGCTGAGCGGGGGCACACCGCGCTCGGCGCCGATCGTGTTGAACAGTGCGGCGTCGGCGGGGAAGTAGATGTCGCCTGCCTTCTGGGAGGTGTCGGCGACGAAGCCGTGCATGGTGACAGCCACCGGTTGTGGTGGCTGCTCGTAGTGCGCCAGGGCCTCGCGGAAGAGCTCGACCATGGGCGCGAAATGATCGGCCGTGCCGCCGACCGTGCCGAGGGCCAACGGCAGACCGAGGGACGCGGCACGCACTACGGAGTTGGGACTGCCGCCGACCCCGATCCACACCGGAAGCCGGTCCTGCACCGGCCGCGGCAGGATGAGCTCGTTGTTCAGCGGAGGCCTGAACCGCCCCGACCAGGTGACCGGCGCGGGCTCACGCAGGGCAAGCAGCAGGCGCAGCTTCTCGTCGAACAGGTCGTCGTAGTCGCCCAGGTCATACCCGAACAGGCGGAACGAGTCGTGCAGCGCCCCGCGGCCGGCCATGATCTCGGCGCGCCCTCGGGAAGCCAGGTCCACAGCAGTGAACTGCTCGAAAACCCGTACCGGATCGTCCGAGCTGAGCACTGTCACCGCGCTGGTGAGCCGGATCCGTGACGTCCTGGACGCCGCGGCGGCGAGCAGGACCGCCGTTGCCGGCGCGCCGAACCCGGCCCGGTGGTGCTCGCCGAGGCCGAACACATCCAGCCCGACCTCGTCCGCGAGGGCGATCTCTTCCAGCAGCTCCGGGATCCGCTGAGCCGGCCCCGCCCCTTCACCAATTGCGACGTCCGCGAAGGTGAACGCGCCGATCTCCATGGTGTACCTCTCGTTGAGGTCTTGATGCTGACGAAATATGAGACAGATGGCGTGCTTGCGGGTTGGGAGCACCGGTAGCGCCGGTCCCAACCGTGTTTCGCAGGCGGGCCGTTTCAGCGTGTCGTCACGCCGAGGCGGCTGGCGTGGACAACTGCTGAAGGAATGCTCCGAAGTCGAATTCTGACCAGCGTTCCACGATCTGGCCGCCAGCGATCCGGTCGATCGCGGTCGCGGTCAGGAAGGCAGTGTTCCCAGAGGCGGGGATGCCGAAGAACTCCCCGGTGTGCGTCCCGCCGAGCCGGTAGCGGGTCGCGACTTTGTCTCCCTCGGCCACCTGGTCGAGCACCGTCAGGGTGAAGTTTTCGAACAGATCGCCGGAATGCAGTTCGTCGATCGGGGCTTCAGCGAGGTGCTCACGAGGAGTTTTCCCGTGTCCATCCGGTTCGCCGCGGAGCGTCGCCGGGGATACGAGGCCATCCAGCGGGTCATCGCTCGCGCGCAGGAGACCAGTCGGCTGCGCGACGACTTCGTCCCCGAGGATCTGATCATGCTACTGCTGGCTCATGCCGGGGTGGTGGCGGGCGGCGGCGATCAGGCCAGCCGATTTTCCGCCAGGCTCCTCGCCTACCTTTTGCAGGCCGCCAAGGCGACCGCGGAGACCGAACCGCTACCGCCTCCGCCGTCCGCGGCCGAGGCATACGGCGAGCTGTTGCGGCTGAGCGCTTCCGTGGACCGCCGGCGGAAGTAACGACCCCGCAGGCCCGTATCGCCGGGCGGCGTGGGGCTCGACCGAGACACCGACGGCCCTTCTCTCACCAGCCGCGGGGCTGGGTCCATCCACACGAGCCGATCCTGTTCGTCATCGCATACATCGGCTCCATCGGTGGTCGGATCGAGGATGCGTTCAGGGTAAAGGCAGGCACGCCACAATAGTGCACTGTCCACTCGCGACGTTGCTCGGACCCTTTCCCAGCCTGGAATCCGGCTCGTCGGTGAGCCTGTACGCGGCCGCGAGCTGGCACGCGACCGGAAGCGAACTCGTCACCACCGTCAACGGGCGCTGCGGTTCGAGCAGGTCGGCCAGGGCCGCCCCGGTCGTCCCCTCGTCGATGAAGATCGACTCGGCGTTGTCGAGCCGGCTCAGCGCCGCGCGGGCGATCTCGACCTTTTCTTCCTGCCGGGCGGTAGCACGGTTGACCAGGGCGCCTTCGAATCCCAGCCGCTCGACGGGTACGGCACCGCCGTGCACCCGGCGCACCAACCCGTGCCGTTCCAGCGTGTTCAGGTCACGGCGGATCGTCTCCGGCGCCACTCCGAGCAATTGAGCGACGTCGTTGACTTCGATGCTGCCGGCCGCACGGGCGCGGTCGACGAGCCACCGCTGCCGCTCCACCGCGTACATAATCACCTGCCCGTGTCGGTCTGTTTCCGCCCGGAGGTGTCCGAGCTGGTGCAAGCTTTCTACCGCTGGCGTAACCTCAAGGCGACATCCTGTTAGCAACGGGCAGCCCAAACGGCCAACCGGGCAGACTCGGGCACCATGCCAACAGCAGGCTATCGCTGAAAGGTCACCGCTGGGCGGTAAATCCGGTCTTCAACCAGTTAGGGCCAATTCCCTCCGACAGCAGTGACCGCGCAATTGGGTGGGGTTGGGCCTGCGGCACCTGGAGCCCTCGCCGTCATTCGGATTCGACGACACGCCGAAGCCGTCCGCTGCGTCCGCGCGGCGAACGAAAACGGCATGTTCTGACCCCGGCCCCGGCACCCCGGGCGCTCGACTGCCATCCGGGTCATCGGCCCGAACGACCACGGCGTTGCCCTTGTCATCGAGGCCGACGTCGGGCGTCAGGTGCCGCCACGTGGTGCCGCTCGTCCCGCCCGCGGAGAGCTTGGCCTCGCAGACCGCACCACCGAAGCGGAAAAGGCGGTAGTAGACCTCGCTGTGGGCGTTGTTGCCGTAGTTGCCGTCGTCCTCCCACACCACCGCGGTGTGCCCCGCTGCGTTCATGGCAATCTCCACAGCGCCCTGGTCGCCGTCGTCAGTGGAGTTCGCGATAGACCACGCCGGGCTGGCGAGGATCGGCTCTCCAGCCAGCCCGGCCGCCTAGGATCCGGCAAGCGCCAGTGATACCAAGGTTTTCATCGGGTACCCCACTAAGCTGCCTGAAGGCCGGGACCCTGGCTATCGAGAATGACAAAGGATTTGAGCGTACTCGCCGCGGCTCCGTGCTCGCCGATCGACGCGACTCGGCGGAAGTCCGCGCGATCTGCGTGGGGGACAGGGTGGTGCGCACATAGCCGCGCGTCCGGCGGGTGTCGAGCATGTCGAAGGTGGCCAGTTGCCCCAGTGCACGCGACGGTAAAGCGGCATGCTGTTGCCGCTGTACTTCTGCTCCGGGCGCAGCGGCATGCTCTCCCAGTAGGCGCGGTAGGCATTGGTGCGCCGGGCCTGCCGTTGTGCCGCTGCGGTCGTCCCATGAGGACGTGCAGTGAGCCCAGGGTGGTGAGAACCTCGCCGGCATAGCCGGGGGGAGCCGCTTTCCTCCAGCAGTGATTGGGCCTGAAGGGCGAGTTCGTATGCGTGCTCGATGTCCCCACGGTCGCGGTGGACCTGGGCCTGCGTGTCCAGGGCAGTGGCCTCGCCGAGGAGGCGATGGATGTTGCCAAGGTTGTTCAGGCGGGTACCTTCGCCGTTGCGGTCGGGGCTGAGCGCGTTGGCGCGCCGCAGCTGTCCGATCGCGTCGCGCAGGCGGCCCATGTCCTTAAACACCAAGGCCAGGTTGCCCGTCGCGCGGGTTACGCCGGCCATGTCGCTTACCTCTTGGTACGCCGCGATGGCGTGCCGGAAGAATTCACCACCCCGCCACTCGAACACGTCCAGCCACAGCACAGCACCGGCGACGCCGAGGCACAGCGACCTGGGCCTGTCAGACAATTCGGCGGGACCGCCAGATGTGGCCAGGACCAGGTTGTAGTAGCTGGGTCGGCCGGTTAGACGAGCAATATCCCGAGGACCATTCGGACCGACGCCCAAGAGGAACAGGGCGATATGACAGCATCGACATTCTTACTGGCCAGGGGCCGCATAACCGGTGGATCATTCCGGGTTTCTGTCGAGCTCCGCAAGCCGGACCCCGTCTTGATTGGACCTGAGAGCCGTTTCCCAGTCCCGCTATGCCTGTACTGAATCGGAACATCGACCTAGCTGTACCGAACTCCTGCCCGCCAGCGCCTGCGGCTGCTGCGGCGCAGGTTCGGCGGTGCAACGGCAATTGCTCGCGGTAGCCCGAATGATGCCAGGACGGCGTTCTCGAAGCGTGTCATGGCGCAAGATCCGGTCGCCGGTGAGGGTGAGGATATAGAGGCCGATGCCGTGACTAATGCTGCAGCCTTCCTGAGTTGAAACTTTCACTCCTGCGTCTGATGGGGCGAACTTGGCCTTCTTAAACACCGGCGCCGTCGTGACTACGGGCATGCGGTGATGCGGTCCGGCAACGCGAGTGGTCTGACATGCCAGTAGGCGCTGGCAGCTTCGACCATCCAGGTGTCCGCCCAGCACCAGCCGTAGTCCTGGCCGTCAATGATCACGCGCATCGCGTCACCGGCTACACCGCTGAACGATATCGACGTGCTCGCATGCCGCAATCGCTGAGCTGTCATGCGACCACCATCAGCACCCGGCCCGCCACCCACGTGACACGCTCCTGACACGACAGTTGACACGATGACCGGCTGCTCGTCGGACCCACAGCACTCGGGCAAGCGCACTCATCTCGCCTTCGAGTTGATAGATGCGCTCAAATGCATTGAAGTCAAATGACTTCTCGGAGCGCAGTGGCAATTCCGATCCGTAGGCGGCGATCCGCTGTCGGATCTGGATCGAACGTGATGTAGGTGCTGGATCCGCTATCTTCCCAGCGCACCTGCAAGGCGTCGGTGGACGCGGATACGACCGTCGTGGCTTCGGCGAACGGCGCTGCCGACGGCTCACCGGTCAGTGACACGAGCGCGGCGAACAGGACGGTCCCTTCGGCTGAGGCGGTCAGCCGAGGGACGCGGGTCCATCGGGTGAAGGCTGTGCCCTGGGGTGCGCGCAGCTCACCGGCATCGGTCCATCCGTGGAGGCCGAGAAGTTGGGATTGCAGCGGTCCTTCCGTGGCCCATCCGGTCTGCGCCACGACAGTGCCTGGCGGAGCGCCAATCACGCGATGCACACGCAGCTCGTACTGGCCGTGAACAATCGTGACGCTGTCGACCCGTAGCCCCGGCACGACGGGTGGCCCTGCGGGGAACACAGGTCGATGCCAAGAGGCCGCCCAGCCCCAGCCATCGCCGTGTCCGGTGCCGAGCGGATGGATGCGGCGCCGGACGCTACGGACTCCTGCGATCTCGACACTGAAGTGGTTGTCCGCAGGGTTGCCACGAGCAGTTGGCCCGGTGTGGGTGGAGTACGCGAAACGGCCGTAGTGCGGGTCGCCGCTTGCGGCGTCTTCGGCTTCGTGGGGGCGTATGTGGTCGCTGCCGTGGTTATGCAGGCGTGCGATGCCGTCGCTGCGGGTGCTGTGGATCAGCAGGCCGGGCCCGGCCAACGCCAAGACATGATCTGCACTCTCCACCGGCGCGAGCTCTTCGGTTACAGTCCACAGTGGATGGTCGGCGGGTGCGAGGAGCGCGGCGAACGCTTTGGATGCCCAATAGGGCGAGGCGGGACCGGAGTAAAACTGCAGTGTCGCTTCGTGGGGGCCGTGCCAGCCGGGGCTGAGCAGCCCGTCGGGGTTTACCGCACCTCGATCGAGGAAGTAGCGCAGACTTCCGCTGAGAAGGCGCCGCGACTCCCCCGGTGTGAGCGGAGTGTGCCCGCTCAGTGCCCCGATGGCTACGGCTGAGCCTGCTGCGAAGCGGTAGGTCAGCGAGCGTCCGAAGTGGACCGGCGCTCCGTCCGCACCGAACAGCAGGGAGAAGCTTTTCAGGTGTTCCCGCAGCCGTGGCCCGTAGATCGCGGCCAGTGTTTCGTCACCGGCCAGGTGCGCGTGCAGCATCGGATATAGATGCAACGCCCAGCCGTTATAGTGATCGAAGGCGCGTCCGTCGCCGTCTGAGTACCAGCCTTCGCCGCAATACCACGTTTCCAGCAAGCCGAGTGCACGGTCCTTCGCGCGCCTGGTCTCGTCGTCGCCGCGGCCCGCTGCCTCGAGGAAACCAGCCACGGTAAAGGGGAACAGGCACCAGTTGTTTGGTGACGGCACGTGCCGCAACGCGCCGCGTAGCCATTGCTCGGCCCGGTCTTGGACGTCAGGATCCAGATTGTCCCACAGCCATGTCTTGGTCAGCCGTAGCCCAAGCGCGATCGACGCGGATTCGACCATAGGTTGCCCGGCGAGGTGGTAGTCGCCGATCAGCGGCCACGATTCGGTGTCGTCGCGTCCGGGTGCGCGGGTGCCATTTTCGATGCCGGATGCGTAACGGTCCAGCCATCCGCGCGGGTCGCGCCCACCATCGCCGGCGACCCGGAAGGCTGCGGCGAGAAAGGTTCTGGCGTAACCTTCCAGCCCATCGGAGCGGACTCCATTGGCCGACGCCCGACCGGGCAGGTCAAGGAGCGCATGCCCTGGGGTGGCCCATTTCCACGCGGCGTGCAGCAGACCGTCGGCGGTGGCCTCCCAGTGCGAGCGGGTGTAACCGGTGTAGGGGCTCAGGTCGCGGTCTTCGGCCGGCAGGTGCGGCGGTGGGTTCATGCCGGCGACGCCAGCCGTTGCGGCGGTACCGGGTGGGAGAACCGGCCGCTGGTAGCCCATTGTGCGTTCTCGCCGGCGGCGAAGTCTCTGATGCGTTGCCATTCATCGCCTTGCGATCCGGCAACATGTGGGGTGATGAGCGCGTTGCCCAATGTCCACAATGGATGGTCTGCGGGCAGGACTTCGGTAAGCAGGGCGGCAGCGGCATCGGATGACATGGCGAACGCCGCACGCGCGCGGCGACCCAGTGTGGATGGCATGGGGTGGGGCTCCAGGTGCGAAGTGCTAGGCGGAGTCTCGGATCACTAGTTCAGTAGGCAGGATCAAAGGTGTGGGTTGTTCGCCACGGATGAGGGCCAGCAGCATGCGGGTCATTTCCCGGCCGAGTGCCACGATGGGCTGCCGCACGGTGGTCAGGGCGGGCTGCGTGTGCTGCGCGGTGACGATGTCGTTGAACCCGACCACTGCCACGTCTTGCGGGATGGACTTGCCACGCTGTTTGAGGGTGGCCAGGGCCCCGGCCGCCATCGCGTCGGAGGCGACAAGGACGGCGTCGAGATCGGGATGCTTGTCGAGCAACTCGCCCATGGCCGTCTGCCCGCTGGCCTCGCTGAAGTCGCCGTGCGCGACGCGCTGGTCGGAAAATCCGGCCAGCGCCATGGCCTCCCGGAAGCCGAGGTAGCGGGAAACACCGACGTGCATGTCGAGAGGGCCGGTGACGGTGGCGATACGGGTCCGCCCAGTCGACAGGAGGTATTCTGTCGCCTGGCGGGCGCCGCCCCGGTTGTCCGCGTCGACATACCACTTCGGGGTGCTGTCGAGCGGCCGCCCGCCGTGCACGACGGGGACGCCGCCGTCTTCGGCCACTTTGGACAGTGGGTCGCTTTCGCGGAGGGCCAGGAGCATGACGCCGGCCGCGCCGCGAGACTGGAGGATGCGGGCCAGGCGGGTCCGCCCACGTTCGGAGGCCGCCAGCACGAGTGTCAGGTCGAAGTCGGAGTCTTCGATGACAGCGTTGACCCCCGAGATGACTTCGGCGAAGAAGAGGTTCGCGAACAGGGCCGGGTCATCGCTGGAGATGGCGAGGACGACGGAGCCGCTGCGCTGGGTGGCCAGAGAACGAGCCGCGACGTTGGGAACGTAGCCGAGCTCCCTGATGGCTCCTTCGACTGCGGCGCGGGCCTTGCGGCTTACGTGAGCCGCGTTGTTGATGACCCGTGACACAGTCCCGATGGACACCCCCGCGAGCTGGGCGACGTCTTCGAGGGTGGGCTGCCGGTTCATGGTCACGAGCGATACTCCCTGCGGCGGTGTGTATGTGAGTGAAGCGTACCAAGGCTGTAAGCGGTTCCAGTTTCACTCATAGGTCGCCGCCGCTGCGGATCACGGAGGCGTACCAGCGTGCACTGTCTTTGGGGGTGCGCACCTGGGTTGGGAAGTCGACGTGGACGATCCCGAAGCGCTGCGCGTACCCGAAGGCCCATTCAAAGTTGTCCAGCAGCGACCAGACGAAATAGCCCCTCAGCGGCACCCCGTGCCGCAGCGCTTCCCGGCAGGCCCCCAGGTGACCTTTCAGGTAGCTGATGCGGCTGTCGTCGCGGACTTCCTCGTCGAAGGCGGCACCGTTTTCGGTGATGTAGAAAGGCAGCCCGGGATAGTCCCGGCCGAGACGCAGGAGCAACTGCAGCAGGCCACGCTCGTCTATCTCCCATCCCATCGTGGTGCGCGGGAGGTTTCTGCCGACAAACAAAACCTTTTCTGATCCTGGGTACGCAGAATGCGCTGCCCCGCCGCCGGCAGCGACCACCGCGGGTGTGTAGTAGTTGATGCCCAGGAAATCCAAGGGTGCCGCAATCGTTTTCAGGTCACCCTCCTGGACGTGGCCGAAGTCGGTGATGGTGGCCAGGTCCGCCACGACGTCCTCGGGATAGCTCGCGTGCAGCAACGGATCGAGGAAGAGCCGGTTTTGCATCCCGTCGATCCGGCGCGCCGCATCCGCATCGTCCAGACTGGACGTCGCCGCGCTGACGTGGGTGAGATTGAGGGTGATGCCGACGTGCGAGCCGGTCATCGCCTGCGCAGCCAGCCCGTGCCCCAGCAGGAGATGGTGAACGGCGCGGACCGCTGCTGCCGGTTCCTGGCGGCCGGGCGCGTGCCTGCCGGTGGCGTAGCCCAGAAACGCCGAGCACCACGGCTCATTGAGAGTGGTCCAGTTGGTCACTCGGTCCGATAGCGCGCCATGAACCGCTGCGGCGTAGTCGGCGAACCGGTACGCCGTGTCCCGGTTCGGCCAGCCTCCCGCGTCCTCCAGCGTCTGCGGCAAATCCCAGTGGTACAGGGTTGGCCACGGCTCGATCCCGTGGTGCAGAAGCTCGTCGATGAGGCGCTGGTAGAAATCCAGCCCGCGCGGGTTGACCGGGCCGCTGCCGGAAGGCCGCACTCTCGGCCAGGCAACGGAAAACCGGTACGCGCGCAGGCCCAACCCGGCCATGACAGCGACATCTTCGCGGTAGCGGTGATAGTGGTCTGCGGCGACCTCACCGGTGTCGCCGTTCTGGATTTTTCCCGGTGTGGCCGCGAAGGTGTCCCAAATCGACGGTGTGCGTCCGTCCTCGGCGGCGGCGCCTTCGATCTGGTAGCTCGAAGTGGCGGCGCCCCATACGAAGCCGGGGCCGAACGTGTTCACGATTTGACAGCTCCTTCCATGATGCCGCCGATGATCTGGCGGCCGAATGCGATGAAGACGAACAGCAGCGGCAGGATCGCCACGAGTGCACCGGTGAACATGAGCGTGTAGTCGGTGTAGTAACTGGTGGACAGCTGGCTCAGTGAGAACTGAACGGTCGGGTTATCCGCTTCCAGCACCGCGAGAGGCCACAGGAACTCGTTCCAGGTACCCATAAAAGTGAATAGGCCAAGGACGGCGGCGCCTGGGCGTAGCGCGGGCAGCACCACGCTCCAGAAGATCCGGAAGGTGGAGCAGCCGTCCATGCGGGCGGCTTCAATGAGCTCATCAGGCACCGCCCGCTCGGCATACTGCCGCATGAGGAACACCCCGAACGCCGAGACCAGGAACGGCACGATCACCGCTTGCAGCCTGTTTTGCCAGCCCAGCTCCACCATGATCATGTATAGCGGGATGATGCCCATCTGATGCGGGATCATCATGGTCGCCAAGATGATCAACAGCAGCCCATTACGGCCACGGAAGCGCAATTTGCTGAACGCGAACCCGGCCAGCGAGCTGAAGAACACCACGGCGACGGTGACCGTGACGGCGGCGATCGCCGAGTTTGCCATGCCGCGCAAGAAGTGTGCCTCTTCGGCCGCGAACAGCCGGGTCAGGTTTTCGCCAAGGTTGCCCCCTGGCGCAAGGGGAGGTGGCCAGTCGCCGACGACATCGTTGGATCGCGTCGCGACCACGAACAGCCAGTAAAGCGGAAACGCGGACAGGGCGACGGCAGCCAGCAGGGTGACGTGAACCAGTGGTCCCGATTTGCGCACGGCTACTTCGCCTTCCGGGTGATCAGGAAATTGACCAGCGTGACAATCATGATGAGCACGAAGATCATCCAGGCGACGGCTGAGCCGTACCCGTAGTCAAAGTCCCTGAATGCTTTTTCGAACATGTACATGGACACCGTCTGGAACTGGCGCAAGCTCCCGCCCGAGATGGCGAAGCTTCCCTGGCCAAAGATCAAGGGCTCGGTGAACAGCTGCATCCCGCCGATCGTGGACACGACGACGGTGAAGATGATCGCCGGGCGGATCATTGGCACCGTAACGTTCCAAAACTGCCTGATGCGCGACGCGCCATCGATCTCCGCCGCCTCGTACAGGTCTCGTGGCACCGCCTGCATGGCGGCCAGGTAGATCAGCGCGTTGTATCCGGTCCACCGCCAGTTGACCATCGTGGAGATGGCGAGCCAGGACGACCACTTGTCGGCCTGCCAGTCGACCGGGTCCACCCCGGCCAGCCCGATCAATCCGTTGACCATGCCTGCGTCACGGTCGAAGATCTGGCTGAAAACGATGCCCACAGCGGCGACCGACGTGACGATGGGAGCGAGAATTCCCATGCGGTAGAACGTCAGGCCCCGCAGCCCCCGGTTGAGCAGGCTGGCCGTTATCAATGCCAGCAACAGTTGCGGGACGGTGGCGATCACCAGCATGCCGATGGTGTTGAAGACGGCGTTCCAGAAGTCTGGGTCGCCGAATAGGACGGTGTAGTTTTCGAGCCCGACGAAATCGCCCTTGCCGGCCAGACCCCAGTCATGCAGCGAAACCCAGGCGGTGTACCCGATGGGGAACAGGCCAAAAATCGCGAAGATGACGAAGAACGGGGCGACAAAGAGGTACGGCGAGGCCTTGGTGTCTATTTTGGACAGAAGTCTGGTCACCAGCGAATCCCTATTGCGATCGGGGTTTGACTGGGGACGCCAGATGATGGCGTCCCCAGGCCGTGGTCAATTGCCGACACGTTTGGCGTCGTCAACCGCCTTTTTCCAGGCTTCTTCCGCGCTGAGCTTGCCCTGCTCGACTGCGGTCAGCGCGCTGCCGACCCGGTCGTTCACGGGGTTGTTGTTGGGCCCCAGATAAACCGGCCGCAGCGCCTTGGCGCTGGCGCCAAAGATCTTGCCGACCGGCGCGTTGTTGAAGTAGGCGCTCGTGAACGCCTGCACTGCCGGATCGTCAATGGCCTGCAGCGAGGACGGGAAGTTGCCCTTGGACTTGAACGCCGCCGTCTGGCCCTGCGCACTGGTCAGGAATTTCGCGAGCTCGGCGGCTTCCTTCTGGTGCTTGCTTTGCGTTGGCACCGCGAGGAAAGAACCACCGCGGACCGCCCCGTTTCCAGGTACCCGGGCGACATCCCACTTGCCGGCGTTTTCCGGGCCGGCCTGCTTCTCGATCGTTCCAAGCATCCAGGACGGGCAACCGATGGTGGCGAACTTGCCGTCCTTGAATCCGGCGTTCCACTGCGGGCTCCACGGCGCGATGTTTCCGGACAGCCCGGCCGCGATCATCTCGGTTGTCTTGTCCCACGACGCTTTCACCCCGGGGTTGGTGTCGATGACCAGCTTGTTGGAGGTGTCGAAGTAGGTGTGATCGCCTTGCTGCATCAGCATGTTGATGTAGGCGCCACCCGGTGAGCTGGCTGAGTCGAAGAAGCTGGCGCCGGTCTTGGCCGCCGCGAACCTCTTTCCGGTGGCCAGGTAGGCGTCCCAGGTCGGCCACAATGCCCCAACCTGCTCCCGGTCGGTCGGCAGGCCGGCCTTGGCGAACAGGTCGGTGCGGTAACACATGCCCTGCGCGCCGATGTCGGTGCCCAGCCCCACCAGCTTCTTGCCGTCGGGGGTCAGCGCCTGTTTCCACTTCCACTCAAGAAAGTGGTCCTTTAACGAGCCGGCACCGTGGTCGAGCAGGTTCACGAACTGGTCTGGCTTGGCCATGAACTGGGTGAGGATGCCTTCCTCGAGCGCGACAATGTCACCGGCCTCGCTGCCGGCGGCCATCCACTGCTGCAGCTTTGGGGTGTAGTCGCCGAGTTTGGCGATGTTCTCTTCTTTGATCTTTATGCCGGGGTGGCTGGCCTCGTATTGCGGGTAAAGGTCGGTGTAACCGAACTGGCCGAAGGTCTTGACCACCAGGGCGATCTCACCTTGGGCTTCAGGCTGGCCGCCGCCGCCGCAGGCGGTGATCGACGCCAGCGCGGCGCCGAGCACGGCCGCCAGCAGCGTCCGCGGCAGTTGCACTCTCATCCTCAAACCTCCAGATTGGGCGATTTCCGTAAGCGATAACAGCCGGATCCGCCATGTAAGTCGCTGCTTCCAGCACCGTTTGCCTGCGGTGACGCCACGTGGTTTGCCGGTGTGAAGGCTGGCTCCCAGGAAATCCTGTGAGCGCTTACAGGGGAGAGTAGGAGGAATCTCGAGCGAAGGGAAGAGGCCAATGCGGGGATTCTTCACCGGCGCGTAACGGTATTGACACGAACCGCGGGCGAGGCGGACTATGTGCGCTTGACGCCGCGGGTATGCCGGGAACTCTCCAGATCAGAGAGGACTTGGTATGTCCGTCACCTTCAGGCTGTCCGCAGCCTGTGTTTCCTTAACGCTGCTCATCGGGGTGGTCGCCGCATCGCCGGCGCAAGCCGCCACCTACGAACGGCTGCTCAACAACTCCTTCGACGAAGGCGTCAAGACGCCGTGGTGGAGCAGCGCCAACACGCCATCGCGGGCCGAGACGGGCCAGCTGTGCGCCGACATCCCAGCCGGGACCGTCAACCCCTGGCAGTCGATGATCGGCCAAGACGACGTCCCGCTCGAATCCGGCCAGCCCTACACGCTGACGTTCACCGCTTCGGCGACCAAGAACGTCACCATCCGAGCCGTCGTGCAGCTCGGGGCAACACCGTTCACGACAGTGATGAACAAGTCCGCAGCCGTCACCAGCACCCCGAAAACGTTCACCTTCACCGCGAACTCCTCCGTCACCAACAGCCGCGGTCAGGCATCTTTCCAGATGGGCGGAGCCACCGAGCCGTACACACTCTGCCTTGACGACATCTCCCTGATCGGCGGAGTCATCCCGCCCGGCGGCATCCGGGACCTCGGCTCTCCTGTACGCGTCAACCAGCACGGCTATGCCACGAAGGGGCCAAAACGCGCCACCATCGTCACTGATGCGCTCCAGCCGCTGGACTGGCAGCTTCTCGACGCTGCCGGTGCCGTTGTTACGTCGGGCCAGACCCGCGTCTACGGGGTTGATGCGATGTCCGGCGACCACGTCCACATCGCCGACTTCACCGCTTACACCACAATTGGAAGCGGTTACAAGCTGACGGTGGGTGATCAGGTCAGCCTGCCGTTCGACATTGGCGATGCCGTATACGACACGCTGCGCCGCGACGCGTTGGCGTACTTCTACCACAACCGCAGCGGCCTGCCGATCGACGCACAGTACGTCGGTGATCAGCACGCGAGGCCGGCCGGGCATGTCGGCGTGGCCCCGAACAAGGGCGACACCGAGGTTCCTTGCCTGCCCGGCACTTGCGACTACTCGCTAAACGTCCAAGGTGGCTGGTACGACGCCGGCGACCACGGCAAATATGTGGTCAACGGGGCACTCGCGGCCTGGCAGCTCATGGATCTCTACGAGCGGTCCCTGTACCGGCTGGACCTCGAGGGCTTGCGCGACGATCTGCTGCGCATCCCAGAGACCGGCAACCACGTACCCGACGTACTCGACGAAGCCCGCTGGCAGATGGAGTTCCTGCTGCGAATGCAGGTCCCAGCCGGCAAACCGCTGGCCGGCATGGCACATCACAAGATCCACGATGTGGCGTGGACCGGGCTGCCGCTCCTGCCATCTGACGACCCCCAGCAGCGCTACCTCTATCCACCCTCAACCGCGGCAACGCTCAACCTGGCCGCGACGGCAGCACAGTGCGCACGGATCTGGGCTCTATGGGACCGCGCCTTCGCCGCCCGGTGCCGAACCGCAGCGGACACGGCATGGCAGGCCGCACAGGCAAACCCGGCCATCTATGCGCCCCGCGGCGGTGTCGGTGGCGGACCATACGATGACACCAACGTCACCGACGAGTTCTCGTGGGCAGCCGCCGAGCTCTACGCCACCACCCGCAACCAGTCGTACCTGGCCCACATCACGACCAACATCACCGCAGAAGGCTTCTCCTGGCAGGCGACCGGCGCCCTGGCCGACCTGACCATCGTCCGACTGCCGCTGCATTTCCCCATCGCCCGCTACCTGGCCGCGCGGCAGAGGGTCATCACTATCGCCGACGGCTACCTGAACAACGAGAACGCCCAGGGGTACCCCAACCCTTAGGGATAGC
>JBIOYB010000039.1:0-40462 GCA_044869915.1 Allorhizocola sp. | reverse complement strand
AGCCGGGTCGGGTCGTCGAGCAGGCGGCGCACGAAGTCGTATCCGACGCCGTGGGTCTGCCGCGGGCCGACCACGTTGCCGAAGCGGAAGCAGCGGGCCTCGATACCGAACATGTAGGCGTAGGAGCACAGCAGCGCCTCGCCGGCGAGCTTGCTCGCGCCGTAGGTCGAGATCGGCAGCAGTGGACCCTGGTCCTCCTGCGCCTCGATCTCGCCCAGGTCGCCGTAGACGCCGCTGCCCGACGCGTAGAGCACCTTGCTCACGCCGGCCTGGCGCGCTGCCTCGGCGACGTGGTGTGTCAGCAGCGTGCCCTCATCAAAATCGATGGCGGGATTGGCCATCGCCGCCGCGATGTCCGGATTGGACGCCAGGTGAATGATGGTGTCGTGGCCGGACACGGCCTCGCACAGGCGCGGCAGATCCTTCACGTCGCCCTCGACGACGTTGAGCCTCGGGTCGTCCTGGACGGCGGCGAAGTGCCAGAGCCTGCCCGAGGAGAAGTTGTCGTAGACCGTGACCTGCTCGACGCCGGGCCGGGCCAGCAGGCGCTCCACGAAGTGGCCGCCGATGAACCCGGCGCCGCCGACAACCACAAACCGCCTCATCGCAGCGACTCCCACCTGGTCGCCACGCGCGCGAGCGCCGGGTGCGACACGATCAGGTGCCAGACGACCGCGCACAGGCCCTCGGTGTGCGGGGTGATGTGGTCGGGGAACAGCGGCGGGATCACCACACATGCCGAGGCCGACCGGGCGGTGAAGCCGCCGTCGCGGCCCACGATGCCGAAGATCGGGGTCTGCCGCTCCGTGGCCAGGCGCAGCGCGGCCACGATGTTGGTGGACACGTTCTTCACCTCGTCGCCGCCGCCGACCGAGAACACCAGCACGGCGTCCCTATCCGAGAGTCGGGAGCCCTGCAGCCAGGTCGAGAACGTCGTTTCCCAACCCTCGTCGTTGGCCCGGGCGGTCAGCTCCGAAACGTTGTCCGTGGGCGCGTAGGCCTCAATGTCGCAGATCTTCCGGAAGTCGTTCACCGCGTGCGACGCGTGACCCGCAGAACCGCCGACCCCGAGGATGAACAAACGTCCGCCGCGCTCGCGGGTGGCGGCGATGCCTTGTGCCACCTGCTCGATCTGATCGGTGTCGAGCGCCTCGATGACGGCGACGGACTCGGCGAGAAACTCTTTGCTAAAGGTCACCTTTACTCCTTGTCGACCCGGCAGATCGCGAACGTGTTCAGCCGGAACTTGTGCCGGAAGCACCTGATGTTTCGGGGCATGAAACCGGCACGCACCAACATCGGCCACAAGTCCTTCGGATCGAAGTAGTACTTGTGGTCGTCCATTTCCTCGGCGGGCGAGAGGCCGAGCTTGAAGGCCGAGTATTCCAGCGCGCGCTTGCCCAGCCAGGACGGCACGTTGATCGCGCACACGCCGCCGGGGCGCAGCAGCCGCCGGAACTCGTTGAGGGTGTCCTGGGGCTCCCACAGGTGCTCGACCACGGACATGCACAGGATGACGTCGAGCGAGGCCGACGGCAGTTTGGCCAGGTCCTCGGGCAGCCGGCCCTCTATCGCGTGGACCCCCGGGGTCGTCGCGAGGTCGGGCGCGAGGCTGATGTCGAGCAGCGTCGCTGTGCCCACCTCGCCGAAGAAGTTGCGCATGGTGGTCGCGTCGTAACCGCAACCGAAATCCGCGACGTCCTTGCCCCGCAGGTCACCGACCGACTTCCTGATCTGCCGCTTGGACAGCCAGACGCCGAACCGGTCGACGATCGTGACCTTGTGGCCCTGCCCGAAGGACGAGGTCCGCGCATCAACTGTGCTCATCGAGGGTCCCGTACCTTACCTGGGTCGCGTGCAGCAGAAGGGTGAAGCAGAACGTGGAGAAGCCGAAAATCATGAACAGCAGGCCGGTGATGGCCAGGTGATTGATCGTGGACGCCGTGTCCGGAAGCGTGAACGAGTGGGAGAAGTAATATCCTAATAGGACACCCACCAGCGCCAGACCGATGAAAAACAGCACGCCACTGGCGATAACCGACTTGGTGTATTGGAACAGGCGTTGCCATCGCTGGCGTTGCCGTCCGGAGTAGTCGAGGAACACGTGGGCGAGGCAGCCAAAGTAGATGCTCTGCAGGCCGACCACTGACAGGGTCAGCCCGATCATCATCGAGTAAAGGCTGAAGGTGATGGCGCCCACCGTGATCGGGCCGAAGCTCAGCGGCAGCGACAGCAGCAGGCCCATGGCCAGCAACACGATGCCCGGCTTGAACAGGAAGAACTCGGCCCCGTGGATGAACATCGAGCGCAGGTTGATCCAGGCCGCGTGGAACGGCGAGAACCAGCCCGAACGCTTGTGGTGCGACAGCCGTCCGTCGCGGTCCTTCAGGAACGTCACCGGCACCTCGGTGGTGGCAAGGCCCATCCGCACCGACTTGAGCACCATCTCCGACGCGTACTCCCACGACTGCGACACCAAACCCATGCGCAGCAGCGCATCCCGGGTGATGCCGCGCATGCCGCAGTGGATGTCGGTGAACTTGCTCCCATAGAGCACGTTGAGGATCCACGTCGTCACCGGCGTGCCCATGTATTGGTGCAGCGGGGGCATCGCGCCGCGCTCGATCGAGCCGCGCCACCGCGAGCCCATCGCGAACTCCGCGCCCTCCCGCATGGCCTCGACAAACGGGCCCAGCTTGCGGAAGTCGTAGGTGCAGTCGGCGTCGCCCATGATGATGTATTTGCCACGCACATAAGGGATCGCGTCGATGTAGGCCCGGCCCAGCCCGCGCTTGGGCGTCTTGAGCACCCGCGCCCCGGCGTCGACCGCGATCTGCGCGGTGGCGTCGGTGGAGCTGTCCACGATCAGGATCTCGCCGACCACTCCGGCCGACTGCAGACCCTCGTGACACCAAGCGACGAAGTCGCTGATCGTCAGCTCCTCGTTGACGGCCGGGATCAGGATGGTCACCTCGGGCTCGGCCACATCGCCTTTGGGCAGGATCAGCTCCAGTTCCGGCGCCGCGCCCTGACTCGGCAGGCGCGCTGGAGCGCTGAGAGTGAACGTCATCTGATCGCTTTCTGGCTCGCGTTATGAAACGGCAACATCAAGACGACGCCTACGCACACATCGCCCGGTTCAACGATCAGCACTGTAGTCCATGCCATGGATGGGCGCGACGCCGCACTGACCGCTTGCCGACCATTTGGCGCTGAAAGATGCCGGATCGCGAGGCTCCCGCCACACGCGGATCGGTTTGCGTGCGGGCTGCTCTGTTAATGTGTTTCGGTCAACCGGCGAGCCGTGTCCACGTGACCAGCAACGCGCCGAAAGGGGAAATCGTGAACCTCGGTGCCCTGACCGAGCAGCGGCCCATGCCCGCGCCCGAGTCGCCGCCGGCTCGCCGGACGGGCTGGTGGCCGGCGGTGGCCCGGTTTGTGATCGCCGTGGGCCTGTCGGCCGGGCTGTGCCTGCTCTACTGGTCATGGGTGCCGAGCGGGCTGACCGGCCCGACCGACGTCGTGGGCCTGCCGACGTTCTTCGCTTACGATCCGATGCCGCCCTTTTGGCAATATCGGTTGACGGTGTACGTGTTTCCGGCCCAGGCGTTGCTGTTCTTCCTGCTCCTGGCCCGTTTCGGCCCGCTGCGGGTCCGGCGGGAGCCTGCGGCGCAGCGGCCCGAGGTCCCGCTGGCGCCCAGCCCCGCGATGGGGTCCGAGTTGGATGGTGGCGGCCGGTTCCGCCCGGGCCTTGCCCTCGGCGTGTTCGCCCCCGCAGCCGTGGTCGGCCTGGCGGTCGCGGCCCGCGGCACCGGCATCGACCTCACGGCGACCGCCTGCGGCGTCGCCTACGTGCTGCTGGTCCTGGGCGCCGCCGCACTCTGGCCCCGCCTGCCCAAACCGCAGTGGCCGCGGCAGCGTCCGGCCACCTTCGCCGACGGGTTGGCCCTGGTCAACGGGCTCGGCGGCGCGATCGTGTCGGTGCTGGCGCTGTGGTTCGTCTCGGAGCACACGTTCATCCAGTCCGCGCAGGGCGTGCGCACCTACTGGCCCTGGCTGCCGCAGTGGCTGGCGCTGCCGGCGATCGCCGGCATCATCGCCTGGACCGTATGGCAGGCGCGCAAAGGCCGGTCAGCACAGTCGATTGAGCGGGCCCTGCTCGTCGTGGTCGTCGGCGCCATCGCGCTGTTCCTGCTGTATGCGCGGATTCCCTCGCCCGGCAGCTGGTTCCAGGGATACGACGACGCGCAGGAGATGGCCGGTGCCCTGCTGTTCGACCGCGGCTACTTTCCGTGGCGCGATCTGCTGTTCATCCACGGTTTCCTGCCGGACGTCCTCAATGGGTCGGTCGGGTTCAACGTCTTCGCCGACAGCATCTGGGGCGTGATGGCCGGGCAGACCCTCCTGCTCGTCCCGTTCTGCTACGTCGGCTACTACTGGCTGGCCGCTTGGCTTTCCAAGGGCAACGTGTGGATTCTCGGCCTGATCGGCGTGTGGGCGGCCGGCGGCTGGGTGCCCGCCCAGATCCGGTTCATCTTCGTGCCGCTGTCACTCATCCTGCTGGGAGCCGCGCTGTCGCGCCGCAGCCGCTGGTGGACCTTCGGCCTGGTGTTCGCCCTGTTCGCGCAGGCCGTGATGGCGCCGGAGACCAGTTTCCTCGCCGCGCCGGCACTGGCGTGCGTGGTGGCGGCCGATCTGGTCCATCGCCGGCCGGGGGCGAGTCTCTGGCAGGCCCTGCAGCGCACCAGGTGGTGCGTGGTCTCGGGCCTCGCGCTGGCGGCCGTGCTCGCGGTTTTCCTGGTGCTCAACGACTCGCTGGTCCCGTTCATCGACTACTACATCGTTTTCGGGCCGGGGCACATCCTGGCGGGCGCCATGCCGCCGTCCGGGATCGAGCCCTTTCACTATCAATTCCTCGCGGCGTCCGTCGTGTGTGTCCTGCTGACCCTGTGGGTGTCGGTCGCGCGGATCAGGCGCCGCCGCCCGTGGGAGCCGCAGGACTGGGTGGCCCTGGCGGCCGCCGGTTTCTTCGCCCTCTACGGGGAGAAGGTGCTCGGCCGGTTCGACCCGGCGCACGTGGCGCAGGTGCTCAGCGTCGGGATTCCCCTGCTGCTCTACTGGCAGTTCAAGGTCCTGTCCACTGTGGACGGATGGGCGAGGCTCTGGCGCCCGCTGCGCCTCACGCCGGTGCCGGTCGCCTCGCTCGCGGTGATCCTGCTGCTGGCCTACAGCTATCAGCCGCAGATACTCACCATGCCGCGCACGATCGCGGCCGGATTCCACTCCCGCGGCGAAGCCAACGCCGCATACCCGCGCCTGAGCTACACCCCCCGGATCGTCAACGAGGCGGCACTGCACGACCTCGAAACGGTGCTGCGCCACTACGCCGGCGACGATCAGCCGGTCTTCGACATGACCAACAGCCTGGGCTACCTGTATTTCCTGCTGGGCCGCGACCCGGGCACCAGGTTTGTCCACGTCAGCATGGCCATCCCGTCCATGGCGCAGCAGCTGCTCATCGACGACCTGGAGCGGACCAAGCCGCCCGTCGTCATCTACGACGCCACCTATCAGGGCCTGCCGATCTGGGACTCGGTCTCCAACAACGTCAGGCATTACGAGGTCGCCGAATACATCCTGCGCGGATGGGTGCCGGTCCTGCGCACCTACGGCAACACCGTCATGGTGCGCAAAGATCTGGTGAGCCCCAACTTGCCCGTGCCACGGCTGGACACGCCGGCCGACACCCACGGGCTCTGGCTCGAAGGGCGCTACTGCGACTGGGGCTACAGCCCCAACTTCCTGCGGTCGGAGCCGGCCGGCAAGAGCGTCACCCTGCCCGTGCAGCCGGCCGGCACGGGCACCGTCTACACGCTGACGGGCTATTCGGCAAAATACGGCTCGCCCGACCCCGCACCCATCGTCCTGGTCAGCGGCGGGAAGGCGGTCGGGACGTCGGTGGTCTGGCTCAACCGCACCGACCTGGGCCAGCGGCTGGGCATCGACGCCACGTCGTCGCTCAACGGCTACTCCATCTCCGCCATGGTGCCGCACGGCACCGAGGTCTCCGCATACACGATGGACACCGACGGCGTGCTCCACCTCCAGTCCGGCCAGCCGTCACCGGGCCTGACGTCCGTCACGCTCCTCGACGGCACGCAGGCGACCGTCTCCTCGCAACCGTCCACATCTGTCGTCGGCGCGGTGGAGTCGGTCCGCCAGGCGGACAAGGCGCTGGGCAGGATCGTCGTCGAGCCGGGCATGACGCTGACCGGCTACAGCCTGGCCACGCTGTCGGCCGGCGGGCAGGACCTCGGAAGCGCGCACCTGGCCATCACCGACGATCTGGAGCGGATCAACCACTGGATCACCGCGATGTCACTGGCCGGTCACGGCGCCGACCTGCCCCTGCGGGTGGGCAGTTGCCTGCAGTGGTACGGCTACGATCCGGCCAAGCCGCTGTATGTGCTGCAGGACCCGGGAGTCCAGGTCACGTCGGTGACGCTGTCGGGCGTGCAGCCCAACTCCACTCGCTAGACCCGCTGGGCCCAGCTGGTGCTCTGACCACGGATCTCCACCAGGGCTGGGGCGGATGGCCTTGCTTCGCCGCCCTCCGTGTCTGCCCCGGCATTCCGGTGCAGCGACGGAGGGCTCACGCAAGGGGCATTGGCGGCCCGGTGCTAGACCTGAGCGCGGCCGAGCTCGATCAGCCCCCAGGCGAGGCAGCCCAGCGCGAGCGTGCACAGCACGGCCCGGATGTGGTTGAAGCGCACCCACTTCGCCTCGAACGCCCGGCGCGTCTCCGCGTTGGCCGTCTCCAGCGGCGCGGCCTCGAGCGCGTTGTTGAGCGGGATGTTGACTCCAAACGTGACGCCCAGCTGGCCGATGTAGAGCACCAGCGCCGCGAGCACCCACACGAACGCGGGCTCGCCGACCGTCAGCACCGCCCCGAGCGCGGTGAGCACGCCCGCCCCGGCGAACGCGAGCGCGAACCAGCCGTTGAGGATGGCCACGTTGATGCGCTTCATGACACCGACGAACGCGCTGTCGCTCACCCTCGCCAGGCCGGGCATGACCGACATCGAGTAGGCGTAGAACAGCCCGGCCATCCAGCCCATCGTGACCGTGGCCGCGATCAGCACCGCCGCTGTCCACATAGGACTCACTCTCCCGTCGCGCCGTCGATGCGTTCGCGCAGGATGTCGGCGTGACCGTTGTGCCGCGCGTACTCCTCGATCATATGCAGGTAGACCCAGCGCAGGGAGATCGTGCCGCGCCGGTCAGCCCGGCGCACTTCATGCGCAGCGTCTGGCGATGGAAGTCCAGCGTGCGCCGGCACAGCTGCCGCTCGTCGCCGATGTAAACGGTGCCTGCGCGTTCCACCTCGGGCGCGATCCAATTCATACGCCGATTCTCGCAGCGGTCACCCCGGCGCCGGGGGCACGGGGTTTGGTTCCTCCAGCTGGAACGCCGCGGAACGCCTTACCGGCATGAATACTTCTTCATGGCGTGCCCGCCTCACGGGCATCCTGGCCACGCTGGCGATGACCGCGGGCCTGCTCACCGCGACCGCCGCACCGGCCTCGGCCGCCCCGATAGCATGCGCTTTCGACGGGGCGTCCAACACGTGCCTCGCGATCCAGAACGCGGGCAGCAGCAGGTGGGACGTCAGCGTCAGCTTCTTCGGCTTCATGTCCCAGTCGTACGCGGACGAGATCATCGCGTGCCCGGGCAGCGGCTTCTTCTCCGCGGTCCTGTTCGGCGACGACGGTGGCCACCCCGCGGACGACAACCTCGGCAGCATCCCGCTCGTCTTCGGCTATCCCCGCAGCGACCCTAGCGGGATCATCGCCGAGTTCTTCCGTGCGGGAACGAACCTCAACGAGGACAGCGGCGCGGACGAGGTGTACGTCGAGGTCACGTACCTCGACTGCCACACCGGCCTGTGGGTCCTCCACCGCACCCCCACGATCAGGGGCACGTTCTAGAGCCCTGTTGCGCGGGTGTGCTCGACCGCGCAGCGGCTCGAGCCCACCCGCTGCCGAAATTTCAGTCGAACAGCTCCTCGAAGAAGCTCTCCTTCTTCTTTTTGTGGTGACCGTGGCTGCCGTGGCCGCCATACGAGTAGCCGGGCTGCTGGTAGCCCTGCTGGTAGCCGTGTTGCTGCTGCTGGTAGCCGGGCGGCTGTGGCTGTGGCGGGTGGGACTGGTGCTGCTGCTGCTGCGCCGGCGCGGAGCCGTGCCAGGCGTTTTCCGCCGCGGTCAAGCGCTCCAGCTCGCCCCGGTCCAGGAAGATCCCCCGGCACTCGGTGCACTGGTCGACAGTGATGCCGTTACGCTCGTAGGCACGCATCTCACCGTGGCATTTTGGGCATGTCAGTTGCATATGGCGACGCTATCGCACGCGGACAAGCCCCACAGATGGGAGGATCTGCCCTTATGAGGGAGATCGTCCTGGTCAGGCACGGGCAGACCGAGTGGAGCGCCTCCGGGCGGCACACGTCCTTTACCGACCTCGACCTCACCGCAGAAGGCGAACGGCAGGCCGTCCAGCTGGGCGAACGGCTTTCCGGCCGGGCGTTCGCCGCCGTGCTGTCCAGCCCGCTCAAGCGCGCCCTGCGCACGGCCGAGCTGGCCAGCCTGACCGTCACGGCCACCGACGACGACCTGCTGGAGTGGAACTACGGCGCCTACGAGAGCCGTACCACCGCCGAGATCCGGCAGGAGCGCCCCGGCTGGTCGGTCTGGCACGAGGACAGCCCGGGCGGCGAGAGCGCGGCGCAGGTCGGCGAGCGCGCCGACCGGGTGCTCGAGCGGGTGAAGGTGATGCTCCCGAGCGGCGACGTCGCACTGGTGGGCCACGCGCACCTGCTGCGTGTGCTGACCGCCCGCTGGCTCGGCCTGCCGCCGCACGGTGGCGAGCTGTTCCGCCTCGAGACCGGCACGGTCAGCGTGCTGGGCTACGAACGCGAAACCCCGGTCCTCCTGCGCTGGAACGGTTAGATTCTGGGTGGCCTCTGCTCGAACGGCGTCGACAGCACGACCGTGGTCCGGTGCGTCACGTTGGCCTTCGTCCGGATCTCGGCCAGCAGGCGCTCGAGGTCACTCGGGGATGCCACTCGTACCAGCAGAATGTAAAAATCTTCTCCCGCCACCGAATAGCACGACTCGATCTCCGGCAGGTGGGCGAGCTTCTCGGGCGCGTCGTCGGGCTGCGCCGGATCGAACGGGCGGATGGCCACAAACGCCGTCAGCGGCAGGCCGATCGCCTCATAGTTGACCCGCGCGCCATAGCCCGCGATGATGCCGCGCTGCTCCAGCCGGCGCACCCGCTGATGGACCGCCGACACCGACAGACCCACCTGCGCCGCCAGGTCCGTATAGGACAGTCGCCCGTCCTTGGCAAGCGCCGCAACGATGGCCTGATCGGTCTCCTCCACGGCACTCAAGGTAGCACCAAGACCTTCAGCGCCGTCCTGGCATTCATTGCCGCATATCCATTCGGTACCCCGTCGAGCCCCACGGTCCGGTCGAATACGGGCGACGGGTCGAGCGTCCCGGCGAGCACGTCCTCGAGCAGCGCAGGGATGTAGGCCCGGGCTTGCGCCACGCCGCCGCGCAGCGACACGTTGCGGTTGAACATCTGACGGACATCGACGCCCGCCGAACCGCCGTGCGGCACGCCGACGAAGCCGACCGCCCCACCATCGCGGGCGATCGAAATGGCCGTGTGCATGGACTGCTCCGACCCGACGGCCTCGATGACCGCGTGCGCGCCCTGGCCGCCGGTCAGCTCCCGCACGGCCTCGACCGCCTCGTCGCCGCGCTGCGCCACCACCTCGGTCGCACCGAACCGGCGCGCGATCGCGGCCCGGTCCGTGTGCCGGCCCAGCGAGATGATGCGCTCGGCGCCCAGCCGGCGCGCCGCGAGCACGCCGCACAGCCCGACCGCGCCGTCGCCGACCACGGCCACCGTGGCGCCCGGGCGCGCACCCGCCGCAAGCGCCGCATGGTGCCCGGTGCACATGACATCCGACAACGTGAGGATCTTCACGAGTAAAGAAGAGTCCAATCCGGGCGGAAGCGGCACGAGCGTGCCGTCGGCGTGCGGCACGCGCACCATCTGGCCCTGCCCGCCGTCGGATCCGGGCTGGCCCCAGAACCCACCGTCCACACAGGACGTGTAGAGGCCCTCGCGGCAGTACACGCAGCTGCCGTCGGACCACGTGAACGGGGCCACCACCGTGTCGCCCACCCGCACGCCGATCACATCGGATCCGACCGCCTCGACCACGCCCACGAACTCGTGCCCCATCCGCTGGCCGGGCCGGCGCACGGCCACACCCTGGTAGGCCCACAGGTCGCTGCCGCACAGGCACGCGTGCGTCACCCGCACCAGTGCGTCGCTCGGATCGCGCAGGGCCGGATCCGGTACCTCCTCAATCCTGATGTCATGGGGACCGTGGATGACGGCAGCCAACATGTGATCATCGTAGCCAGGCAACCCACCCTCGGACCCAAGTGGTAGTAGCGGGCATGAGCGAGAACTTCGCCGAATTCGTGGCCGTCAGATCGCCGCGCCTGCTGCGCACGGCGTATCTGCTCACCCACGACTGGGCCCACGCGGAAGACCTGCTGCAGACCGCGCTGGTCAAGGCGTGGGGCGCGTGGAAGCGCATCGATGGCGATCCCGAGCCCTATGTGCGGCGGATACTCGTCAACACCTATGCCACGTGGTGGCGGCGGCGCTGGCGGCACGAGAAGCCGGCGCTCGTGCTCCCGTCGCAGCCGCCTTCGCAACGATCTTCGCAACGATCTTCGCAACGACCTTCGCAACGACCTTCGCAGCGGCCGGAGTCCACTTCGGACGATCCGCATGCCGCCGTCGACGCACGCGACCAGGTGTGGCGCGCTCTCGGCCGCCTGCCGCGCCGCCAGCGCGCCGTGATCGTGCTGCGCTACTTCGAGGACATGACCGAGTCCGCCATCGCCGAAATGCTCGGGGTCACGCCCGGCACCGTCAAGAGCCAAACCGCGAAGGCCCTGGCCAAACTGCGCCTGGACGAGTCACTCACACCGGAGGGAGCGGTCCGATGATCGATCTGAGGGAGCTGCTCGACGAGCGCTCGGCCAACCCGCCCAGCCCTGAGGTCATGCGCCTGGCGCAAATCGAGAAACGGATCTCCCGCCGCCGTCGCCTCCGGGTCGCCGCCATCGCCGCCGTGGTCCTTGTTTTCTTTGGGGGGTACGCCTTGCGTCCCGCCCCGGATCCGGCACCCCCGTTGGCCACCTTCGACTTCCCCCAGTGGCGTAACGGTGCCCGCCTCGTCGGGGCCACCTCCGTCCCGCTCAAGGACGGCCGGGCCAGCATCACCTGGACCCCGACGTCGCTCGACATCACTCCGGCGGTCAGCTGTGGCCCGCAGACGCGGCGTCCCCGGATCTCCGTGCTGACCACGGGCACCCACGAGGCCGCAGGCCTCAGCTGCGGCGAGGGCATCAGCAGCAGCCGCTACCGAGACGAGCGGGAGTGGCGGGACGGCGGGCTCAAGGTCGGCGAGTCGGCCACGCTCACCGCGGTGTCGGACGGCACCGCCACCGGCACGCTTTCCTTCGCGGTTTACGAGCAAGTGCCGTTCGGTGAGTACCCGCTGCCAACCGGGCCCGATCCCGCCACCATCAAAGCGGTGTCCTGCCCGCTACCCGCCGGCAGGACCGCCGTCCGCAGCGATCCGGGCGACCCACGCAAGCCGATGAGCGTGACCATCGATTGGAGCGACTACATCGCTTATCACGCGGTCGCGCAGACACCGGGCCTGCTGCGCATCGACATCGAAGGGCTGCCCCTCGACACGGTCGAGTTCTGGGACTACGACGCCAAGGAAGCGGGCTCCGTGTGGTATCCGGGCTCCGCGCGACTGCTCAAGCCCGGCGATCGGGTCACCCTCACGCTCACGCCCGAATACTTCACCGGCCCCTGGACGTTCTGGACCCACCCGACCGACGGCACTTGGTCGACGGACTGCCCAACCTAGAGTTTCGCCATTTGGGCCATAGCCGAGCATGCGCGCTAATAATCTGGCGATATGTCGGAGATGACGCAAGAAGCGATGCCGGTTGTGCCCGAGCGGACCAGCAAGTGGTGGTGGGTCTTCCTCATCACCGGCACGCTGTGGATGATCGTCGCGCTGATCATCCTGCGGTTCAACACGGCCTCGATCGTGACGATCGGGATCCTCGTGGGCGCGGTGATCCTCGCGGCCGGGGTCAACGAGCTGTTCATCGGCGGGATCGAGAAGTCCGGGTGGCGCTGGCTGCATTTCGCCCTCGGCGTGCTGTTCGTCGTGATCGGCGTGATCGCGCTGTTCTCGCCCGCGGACACATTCTGGGCCATGGCCATGCTCATCGGATGGTTCCTGCTGTTCAAAGGCACCATCGACATCGTGATGGCGTTCGTGACCAAGTCATACAACGAGATGTGGTGGCTAGGCCTGATCGTCGGCATCCTCGAGATCATGCTCGCCTTCTGGGCGGCCGGCGGCTACGGCAACAAGGTGATCCTGCTGATCGCGTGGGCGGCCGCCGCGTGCCTCGCCCGCGGCGTCACCGAATACATCATGGCCTTCCGCCTGCGCAAGGGCGAGGTGCCGATGCGCGCCGATCGCATGGGCCCGCGCCCGACCCGCCCGCGAGTGGCCTAGCAACACCTAATCGCCTTTCGCGAGTGCTCTCGAGATCACGAGGCGCTGGATCTGGTTGGTGCCCTCCACGATCTGCAACACCTTGGCCTCACGGAAGTAGCGCTCGACCGGGTGATCGGCCACATAGCCCGCGCCGCCCAGCACCTGGACCATGTCGGTCGTGACCCGCATGGCCATGTCGGAGGCGAACAGTTTGGCCTTGGCGGCCTCGATGGAGTAGGGCTTGTCGGCATCGCGCAGCCGCGCGGCGTGCAGCGTGAGCGCCCGCGCCGCCGAGATCTGCGTGCCGGCATCGGCCAGCATGAACGCCAGTCCTTGGAAGTCGATGATGGGCTTGCCAAACTGGGTGCGCTCGCGCGCATACAGCGTGGCGTAGTCGAGCGCGCCCTGCGCCAGGCCCACCGCGCACGCGGCAATGCCCAGCCGGCCCGAATCCAGTGCGCCCATGGCGATCCGGAAGCCCTCGCCCTCCTGCCCGATCAGCCGGTCGGCGTCGACAACCGCGTCGTCGAACGCGATCTGTGCCACCGGCGAAGCCTTGAGCCCCATCGTGCGCTCGCGGTTTTGCACGTGCAGCCCGGCCGTCGTGTCGGGCGCGAGCAGGCATGAGATGCCCTTCGGCCCGGGGCCGCCGGTGCGGCAGAAGACGTTGTAGAAGTCGGCCACGCCGGCGTGGGTGATCCATGCCTTGGTGCCGTTGATGAAATAGCGGTCCCGATCCTTGACCGCGCGCGTGGTCAGGTTGGCCGCGTCGGACCCGCCGGCCGGCTCGGAAAGGCAATAGGCGCCGAGCAACTCGCCGCCGAGCATCTCGGGCAGCCAGCGCTCCCTCTGCTCGGGCGTGCCGTGATAGGCCACGGGGTAGCAGGCCAGCGTGTGCACGCTGATCGCCTCGGCCACCGCCGCCCACCGGGTGGCGAGGATCTCAAGCACCTGCAGATAGACCTCGTATGGTTGGGCGGCACCGCCATAGGCCTCCGCATAGGGCAGGCCGAGCAGCCCGGAACGCCCCAGGGTGCGGATGATCTCACGCGGGAACTCGCCCCGCGCCTCGTGGTCGTCCACCCTCGGCGCGAGCTCCTTCTCCGCGAGCTCCTCGGTCAGCTCGAGCAGGTCGTGCGCCTCAGGGGTGGGCAGGAGCCGTGCAACGCTAGCCATGCCCCATAGCTTAACGAACGTTAGGGACGTTAGGGTTCCTCAGGTGAAGCCGATGTTGCTAGTGGACGCGCCGAGCCTGTATTTCCGGGCCTACCATGGGATTCCCGAGTCCGCCGCGCAGACCGACGCTGGCCAACCGGTCAACGCCATACGCGGATTCCTCGATATGATCGCGACCCTCATCCGCACGCGCCGCCCTGACCGGCTCGTATGCGCTCTCGACTTCGATTGGAGACCCGCTTGGCGGGTCAAGCTGATCCCGTCGTATAAGCGACACAGGGTCTCCCCCAAGGGCGGCGAGGAGGTGCCCGACGGGCTCGTGCCGCAGATCCCGGTCATCCTCGAGGTGCTCGACGCCGTGGGCATCGCTTGGGTGGGAGCCAAGGACTACGAGGCCGACGACGTGCTGGGCACGCTGGCCAAGCGCGGCCCGGCCCCGGTCGAGGTGGCCTCCGGCGACCGCGACCTGTTCCAACTGGTCGACCGGGACACGACCCTGCTCTACTGCGGGCGCGGCGTGGCCAAGCTCGAGGCGTGCGACGAGGCGGCCGTGCTGGCCAAATATGGTGTGCCGGCATCGTCCTATGCGGACTTCGCGGCGCTGCGCGGCGACCCCAGCGACGGCCTGCCGGGTGTGCCGGGCGTCGGCGAGAAGACCGCCGCCCGGCTCATCGTCCGCTACGGCAGCCTGGACGCCATTGTCCAGGCTGTCGACGATCCGGCCAGTGACTTCGCGCCGGGATTGCGCGGGAAGCTGGCCGGAGCCAAGGACTATCTGAAGGTCGCCCCCGAAGTGGTCCGGGTCGCGGTGGACGTGCCCCTGCCCCATCTCGACGAGGCCTTGCCCGCGTCGCCGCGGGAGCCCGACGAGTTGCTCTCGTTGGCCGAGCGCTGGAATGTAGCCGGGCCGTGCCGCCGCCTCGTGGACGCGTTGGTCGACGCCGCCTGAGCCTCGCGCTGCGCCCGGCGTTCCTCGAGATAGGCGCGCCCGGCGAAGTCGTCATCGGACGGTCCCGCCCCGATGGCAAACAGGAGCAGGCCGATGACGATCAGGACGAGCAAGGCGATCGGCACGAGCAGCGACATCGCGGTCGCGCCCGACACCTCCAGCGTCGGGTCGGTCAACCGCACCGACATCGACGCCATCCCTGTGTAGTGCATGCCGGTCACGGCCACGCCCATGACGAAGGCCGCACCGAAGATGACCGGCCTGCGGGTCAACGTCACGGTGAACCACAGCGCCACGGTCGCCGCGACGACCGCGATCACCACGGACGCCGCGACCAGGCTCGGGTCGTACGAGATGGTGCCGTCCAGACGCATGGCGAACATGCCCGTGTAGTGCATCCCCGCGACCCCGAGCCCGGTGAACAGTCCACCTAGGACGATCCTCGCCGGGCCCCTGGTGCCCGTCCCGGCGATGAACAATCCGGCCGCGACCACGGCGATGGCGAGGACGGCGCTGGCGACCGTCAACGGGACGTCATAACGGATGCGGACACCCGAGACGGCGAAACCCAACATCGCCATGAAATGCATGGACCATATGCCGGTACCCCCGATGGCCCACGCGGCGAGAAGAAGCCACCAAGCCCGCTGTCCCCCGGTGCGCGCCGCCCGGGCACGTGTTGTGCACGTGAGCCCAAGCAACGACCCCAGCACGGAGAGGACGTATGCCACGCCCGGGGTCAGGAGCCCAAAGCTGAAATGATGAACATCTGCCACCTGCGCAGAATGAATCATTCACCTACCAAGCGGCAAGTTGCTGGCGACTAACCGACCGAACTGTAGGCGAGAATGCCCCGATTGACGGAGTCCATGGCATCCCTTGCGGTCTTGCGCAGCTCCGACGAGGCACCCGGCGCCTCGGCGATCTGTCCCAGTAGGTCGATCACTTGGCGGGCCCACCGCACGAAGTCACCGGCCGGCAGGTCGCCCACCGCGGTCGCGGCCGCCGCGCTCGCCAGCACCTTGGCCAGCGGCTCGCCCCTGGCCCAACGATAAATCGGCCACACGAAGCCCAGATCCGGCTCGCGCGTCTGCTGCAGCCCCAGCCGGCGCTCATCCTGCAGCAGCTGCTGATAGATGCGCAGGCTCGCGTCCACGGCCGTCGACACCGCACCACGCGGGATCGACGCCGGCTCGTCGCCCTCGCGCCGCGACTCGTACAGCACCACCGACGCCGCGCCCGCGAGCTCGTGCGGCAGCAGCCCTTCCCACACGCCCTGGCGGATGCACTCGGCCACGAGCAGGTCGGCCTCCGTCCACAGGCGGGCGAGCATCCGGCCCGGGTCGGTGACCTCGCCCTCGGGCGTGAGGTAGCCGCGCTCCATCAGCAGCTCGCAGATCTTGTCGAACGTGCGCGACAGCGAGTTGGTGCGATTGGACACCTTATCCCGCAACGCCTCCGTGTCGCGCGCGAGCCGATGCTGCCGCTCGGCCCAGCGGGCGTGCTCCTCCCGCTCCGGGCAGGCGTGGCACGGGTGCATCCGCATGGCCTTGCGCAGCGAGGCCAGCTCGCGGTCCTCGCCCGCGGCCGAGGAGGTGCGGCGGCGCTTGACCGGTGGGCGGTCGAGCTCGGCGGAGCGCAGGCGGGCGGCCAGGTCACGGCGCTCGGCCGGTGCGCGGTGGTTGAAGTGGCGCGGGACCCGCAACCGCCCCAGGGATTTGACCGGCCCGCTGAACTCGCCCGCCGACACCCGCCCGGCCCACCGGTCCTCGGTGAGCACGAGCGGCCGCAGCTCGCCGAAGCCCACGTGCCCCGGGTCGAGCACGACCGCGAGGCCGGCCCGGCGCCCGCCGGTGATCTGGATGACGTCGCCCACCTTGAGCTCTTCGAGCGAGGCGGCCACCGACACGCGCCGCTCGTATTGCGAGGCGCGCGCGAGCTCCTTCTCCCGCTCGCCGATCTTCACGCGGAGGGTGAAGTATTCGGCGAAGTCGCCGTGGTCACACTCCATTTCGGCGTCGTAGGACACTAATGTGTCGGTGTTGCGCTGGACCTGCCGCGCCAGCCCGACCACCGAGCGGTCCGCCTGAAACTGGGCAAACGACGACTCCAGCAGCTCCCGCGACGCCTCCGCGCCCACGGAGCCGACCAGGTTGACCGCCATGTTGTACGACGGGCGGAAGCTGGACCGCAGCGGATAGGTGCGCGTCGACGCGAGGCCGGCCACATGACGCGGATCCACCTCGGGCGTCCACACCACCACCGCGTGACCCTCGACATCGATACCGCGCCGGCCCGCGCGCCCCGTCAGCTGGGTGTATTCGCCCGGGGTCAGATCGACGTGCGCCTCGCCGTTGAACTTCACCAGCCGCTCGAGCACCACGCAGCGGGCCGGCATGTTGATCCCCAGCGCGAGCGTCTCCGTGGCGAAAACCGCCTTGACCAGCCCGCGCACGAACAGCTCCTCCACGACCTCCTTGAACATGGGGAGCATGCCGGCGTGGTGCGCGGCCAGGCCGCGCTCCAGCCCGTCGAGCCAGTCCCAGTAGCCCAGCGCGTGCAGATCCTCCGACGGGATGTTGGTGACCCGGCGCTCGACGATCTGCCGGATCTCGACCCGCTCATCGGGCGAGGTCAGCCGCAGCCCCGCCTGCAGGCACTGCTGCACGGCCGCGTCACACCCGGCCCGGCTGAAGATGAGCAGGATCGCCGGGAGCAGGCCCTCGGAGTCGAGCCGCTCCACGATGTCGGAGCGATAGGGCGCGACCTGGCGCTTGCGCCCGGCCGCGCGCTTGAGCGTGCCCAGCTCGACCCGGCGGGCCACCTCGCGCGTGTAGCGCAGCAGCTCCGGGTGCACCTCGTGCGCCTTGGCCGCGTCGGCGTCGTGGAACAGGTCGAACATGCGCTTGCCCACGAGCATGTGCTGCCACAGCGGCACCGGCCGGTGCTCGCTCACCACGACCTGGGTGTGCCCGCGCACGGTCACGAGCCAGTCGGCGAACTCCTCCGCATTGGACACCGTCGCCGACAGCGACACCAGCATCACCGACTCGGGCAGGTGGATGATGACCTCTTCCCATACGGCGCCACGGAATCGGTCGGCCAGATAGTGCACCTCGTCCATGACCACATAGGACAGACCCTCGAGCGTGCTCGACCGCGCGTAGAGCATGTTGCGCAGCACCTCGGTCGTCATCACCACGACCGGGGCGTCCCCATTGATCGAGTTGTCGCCGGTGAGCAGCCCGACCTTTTCCACGCCGTGCGTGGCGATCAGGTCGTGGAACTTCTGGTTGGACAGAGCCTTGATCGGCGTGGTGTAGAAGCACTTGCGGCCCTGCTTGAGCGCCAGATGCACGGCGAACTCGCCGACGACGGTCTTGCCCGCCCCGGTCGGCGCGCACACCAGCACGCCGCTGCCGCCCTCCAGCGCGGTGCACGCCTGCTCCTGGAAGGGGTCGAGCTGAAAGCCGAGGCCTCCCGCGAACTCGGTGAGCAAGGGGGTTGTTGCACGCCTCGTCATACCGCCAAGGCTAGGCGACCATGACCAGCGTTCGCAGGTCGGTATCCTCATCGAGTGCATAGCCCGACACCGGACGGCGGTTTCGACACCGCGCTGGAAGCCGTTTTGTTCGATTTTCACGGCACCCTGGCTATGACCATCGACCCCGTGGCCTGGGTGACAGCGGCGGCGGCCGACTGCGGAGTCTCTCTTGATCACGGGCGGGCGACGGCGCTGGCGGACCGGATCGCGACGGCGGGCGGGCTGCCCGGCGTGGCCAAGCCGTCCCGGATACCGCCTCAATTGGCTGAAGTTTGGGCGGATCGAGATCTTGACAAGCGGGCGCACCGCGAGTGTTTCATCGGCCTGGCGGCGACCGTCCCGTCGGATGTGCCGGGGCTGGCCGAGGCGATCTACGAGCGTTGCGAGACGCCCCAGTGCTGGCAGCCCTACGTCGACGCGCTCCCGACGCTGAAGGCGCTCTATGCGGCCGGCATCAAGATCGCCGTCGTGAGCAACATCGGCTTCGACATCCGGCCGCTGCTGGACGCGTGGGGCATGAGCACAATGTGCGACGCGATCGTGCTGTCCTACGAGGTGGGCTGCATCAAGCCCGACCCCAAGATCTTCTGGCGGGCGTGCGGCGCGCTCGGCGTGCAGCCCGAGCGGGCGTTGATGGTCGGCGACACCCCCGCCGACGCGGGCGCGGTGACGGCCGGATGCTCCGCGCTGATCGTGGCCTCCGCCCCGGCGGGCGGGCACAACGGGCTGATGCGGGCCTACGCGTTAGCCCAGAAGGGTTAACGCATTGGGCCGCACGGTGATCGTCACCGGCAGCGGTCCGAGCCGTTCGCCATCGGCGTAACAGACGATGTCCGTCTCGGCGCCGATCTCGCTGATGGTTATTTCACGCACGCGGGTGGCGTGCACCGCCGGGTGCCGCACATGCGTCCCTTGGTAGATGCGCGGTTTGACGCGCACCAGCGTCGCGCGCGAGATCGGGTCGGCCCACAGCACGTCGAGCATGCCGTCGGTCGGGTCGGCGTCGGGGCAGATCCGCATGCCGCCGCCGTATTGCGCGATGTTGCCCACCGCCAGCAGCACGGCGTCCAGCTTGCGCGCCTCGCCGTCCATCACCAGGTGATACCGGCGCGCACGCAGCCTCAGCAACTCGAGCATGATGGCCAGGTCATACCGGCGCGGCCCACGCGGCCAGCGCATCCGGTTGCCGCGCTCGTTGACGATCGCGTCGAAGCCGGCCGCCAGCACTCCCCCATACCACACCCGGCGACCGTCCACGGTGTCCACCAGGGCCAGGTCGACCGAGCGGGTCCGCTTGCGCCGCAACGCTTCCGCGATCGCGTCGATGGCCGCGAGCGGGGTGGGCGGCAGCCCGAAGCAGGCGGCCATGTCGTTGCCCGTGCCGGTCGGGACGATCCCCAGCGGGATCCCCGTGCCGGCGACGGTCTGCAGCGCCTGGTGCACCGTGCCGTCGCCGCCGATGGCCACGACCGCGTCGCCGTCAAACTCCTCCTGGACCGCCTCCAGGCGCGCCAAGACCCGGGGCAGATCGTGGGCGAACCTGCCCTTACCTGCCGCTGGGTTGGCCAATATGGTGATCACGCACGACCGAGCAGCACAAACTCGTTGTACTTGAACACCTTCCCGGTGAGCCGGGGCAGCGGGAACGAGTATTGCTTCTCCACCGTGATCCCGGCCTGCCGGGCGATGTCGGCCGCCTCGGCGAAGCCCACGAACTCCACGTGGGTCTCGTCGCTGGCGTAGCCGAGCTCCTGCGGCGTGATGAACACGATCTTGCCGCCGGACTTGACATATGGCTTGTATTCCTCGACCAGCTTCACGGCGGCGTCGCGCGGCATGTGCTCGAGCACGTGCGAGATGAGCAGCGAGTCGAACCGGCCGGGCACGGCATAATCGCTGGAGTGGAACTCCTCCACCGTGAACGCGGCGATCCCCAGCGAGCGCACATAGGAGATCGCCTCGACGTTGTGGTCCACCCCGACGCCGTTGCCGCCAATGTGCGACAGGTTGCGGCCGATCCCGCAGCCCACGTCGAGCGTGAAGCCCAGCTGCAGCCGGCGCAGGTGCGCGCGGTAGGGCGCCTGCACATTGATCAGCCGCTTCCACCAGACATCGCCGATCCTGTGCAGCCGCTGCGCGTAGTCGGCACCCTCGGTCGAGGCTCCCATGCTTCGATTACCGCCCATCTTCGTGCCGTGTTGCCGCTGTTAGGTCATGTCATCATAGCGACGCTCGAGCGGCGCGATGCTCGGCTCCACGGGCGCACCCGCCTCGACCGGCTCCGGCTCGTAGCCCTCCAATGTGGATGTCTCGTCATCGTTGAGACCCTCGTAGATCTCCTTGCCACGACCCTTGCGCTTGTCGTTGAGCAGCGAGATGCCCACGGTGATGAAGTAGAGCAGGCTCAGCACGGCCGCGAACAGCGTCATGCCGAACGGGCCCGGGTCGGGCGTGGTCACGGCCGCGAACGCGAACGCCACGAACACGGCGATCCGCCACCACTTCAGCATCCTCTTGCCGGTAAGGACACCGGCGAAGTTGAGCATGAGCAGCACCAGCGGGAACTCGAACGAGACGCCGAAGAGCAGGATCATCCCCGTCATGAACGAGACGTATTTGGTGATCTCCAGCTCGACGATCCCGGTGAACCCGGAGTTCATCAGGAAGCCGAGACCCTTGCCCGCCACGAAATAAGCCATTGTGGCGCCGGCCGCGAACAGCGGGGTCGCCAGGGCCACGAACCAGTACGCCCACTTGCGCTCGTGACGGTGCAGGCCGGGGGCGATGAACGCCCACAGCTGATAGAGCCAGACCGGTGCGGAGACGATGAGCGCCAGCCACAACGCGACCTTCAGCCGCAGGATGAACGCATCGGCCGGGCCAAGCAGGATGAAATCGCAATCGTTGACCGACGTGATCTTCCCAGACTCGATCAACAGATCGCAGTAAGGGTCCCGCAACAGGAGGAAGGCGGGCCAGGACAGCCAGAAACCGACGACCAGGCCGACCGCGACACCCAACGACGCTTTGAACAGGCGGTTGCGCAGCTCGCGGATGTGCTCCATGAGGGTCATGGAGCCATCCGAAGCTCGCTCGAATTGGCTCGGCTCGCGCCGACGTGCCAGGGGGTTCTTCACGTCAATGCCCCGAGTCGGCTAGCCGTCAGGGACGCTGGATCGGGTCGACCTTCGGCGCCGGAGAAGGCTGGTTGTCGGCCAGCGGCTTCTGCTCGGTCACCTGGGCGTCGGCCTTCTCGGCCACGCTGTCCTTGTCCTTGCCGTCCTCGGACAGGCCCTTGGTCTCGGCCTTGAGGATGCGCATGGACCTGCCCAGCGAGCGCGCCGCATCCGGCAGCTTCTTCGCTCCGAAGAGGAGGACCAGCACACCGACCAGCACGAGGATGTGCCACGGCTTAAGAACGCCACCCATGATCGCCCCACAGTAAAGTCAAGTGTTGTCAGCATCTGCCTCTGAAGTGTTGCCTGTCACGAAGGGCAGCGTCAACGCACGTCGAGCGGCCGTGCAGGAATCTGCACCGGCCTGACCGCCCCCGCTATGAGGTAACTTCGGGTTGACGAATAGTCTAGGTCAAAGAAATGCTTGCCACCGGCCGCCCGCCGCGCAAACTGGCACAAATCCCCCGCGCGCGGCCACACCCTCAACACCGAAAGGAACGCCCCTCGCATGATGGAGCAGGCACAGCCAAACAGCCACAAGACGGCGCACCCCCGGCTGCCGGTCCTCGATGAGAACGGCTTCGTGCAGCTGCGCGACTACGAAGGTGAGCTGGACCCGGCCGAATGGGAGTCGATGGAGTACGTCGACTGGAAGAGTGGCGGCGACACCAACTTCGCGCCCATCGCCTCGGCCCTGGGCGGCATGGAGTGCGCCGGCTTCTGGGACCATGGCAAGTCGGACAAGGATGGCATCTGGACCGAAAACGCTGCCAAGTGCCCGACCTTGGTCAAGTGGACGGAGGCCATCGGCGCACGCTACGGCCGCGTCCGCGTGATCAAGCTCGAGCCGAGCTCGTCCTATGAGTTCGCGGTCAACTGCATGCACCAGGACGACAACAACCGGCTCAACCCCGACAGCGAGCCGTGGGTCGTGCGGGCGTGGCTCAACCTGACCGACGACACCGACAGCTACATGATCGTCCGCGAGGGCAAGGACGACGTAGCCTCCGAGAAGCACATCCCGCTGCGGTCCGGCGCACAGTTCGTCGTCGACACCCAGCGGCTGTGGCACGCCGTTTACCACAAGGGCGACAAGCCCCGCTACGCCCTGATCGTCAGCTTCGAAAGCGGTGACGACCTGCAGCGCTGGATCGACTCCGAGCTGCCGGTCGCCGCCAACGCCTGACGAGGCGGCACATGGAAAAGGCCCGGCCTAGGCCGGGCCTTTTCGCTGTTGTGGAAGGGGTTGATCAGAGGCGGCCGTCGTGCACGGCCTGGGTCACCCACGGGATGACCTCGTCGAGCATCTCCTCCAGCGACGTGGTGGCCTCGAAGCCGAGCACCTCGCGCGCCTTGACCACGTCGGGCACGCGCTTTTGCACGTCGTAGTCGAACGGGTCGTCGGACACCAGGCGCAGCGGCACATCCGGGCCCTTGATCTTGCGCCAGATCACCTCGGCCAGCTGCTTGACGTTGGTCGACTCGGCCGTCGACAGGTTGAAGTCCTCGTTAGCCGCGCCGGGGTGCTCCAGCGTTTCGACGATGCCGCGGGCGAGGTCGCCGCCGTAGGTGTAGTGGCGCACCTGCTCGCCGTCGCCCAGGATGTGCAGCGGGTCCTGCCCCTTGACGACCTTTTGCACGAGGTCGGGCACGACGTGCGACATGGCGAGCTTCACATTGCCCGACAGCACCTCGGCCTCGCCCAGCGCCCGGCCCTCGCCGATGCCCACGCAGTTGAACGGGCGCACGATGGTGTAGGGCAGCTTGTATTGGTCCCAGGCGGCGCGCGCGTAATACTCGACCGCCAGCTTCTGGAAGCCGTAGGACGACAGCGGCGGCGGCACGCGACGCTCGTCGCCCTCCTTCGACGGCCAGTGCTCGGTCGACTCGAACACCATCGACGACGACACATACGTCATCTTCTTGAGCTTGCCCGCCTTGTGCGCCTTGATCGCGGCGTCGCACGACGCCGCCATGATGCGCTCGTTGGTGGCCAGCAGGTCATAGGCGTATGCGTGGAAGTAGGAGATGCCACCGATCATCGCCGCGCCGGCGATGAAGTGATCGCAGTCGGAAAGCAGGCTCGCGAGCAGCTCGACGTCGCGGGCGTCGCCCTCGACGAACGTGTAATTCGGATCCTTGTCGTAGCTCTTGGCCACGGGCCCGTATTTCGAGTAGTTGTCTAGGCCAATGACCTGGTAGCCGCGCTTGAGCATGTCTTCGACGACGTAGCCGCCGATGAAGCCCGCGGACCCGGTGATGAGAACCTTTGTCACTTTCCGATCTTCTCCCTCGGAGTCTGAATCCCTTGTGTTTTCTGCTTCAGCTGGTCGAGGGTGAGCCTGCGGCCGAAGGCGAACGCATACCACTTCAGATAGGCCGGCACGAACCCCACGAGGTCGAAGCGCGACTCGCCGAGGGTGCGGTCAAGCCAGATGGTCGGTATCTCCGCGACCGGGCGGCGCAGCCGGTGCGCCTTGGCGGTCAGCTCCAGGCCGATGGAAAACCCCGTGCGGCTCTCGATGCCCACCTGGCGCACGAAGTCCGTCGAGTATGCCTTGAAGCTGTTGGTGGCGTCCCTCGTCCCCACGCGGGCGAACAGGCGCAGGGTGCGCCCGGCCAGGCGCGACATCATGCCCTTGAGCCTCGGCCCGCCCACCTGCTGGCCGCCCGGCATGTAGCGGGAGGCGGCCGCGACCACGACGCCCCGGTCCACAAGGCGGGCAAGCTCATCGATCTGCCGCGGATCGTCGGACCCGTCGGCCATCGTGACCACGGCGATCGGCGACTGCGCGGCGTCGATGCCGAACCGGATCGCGTTGGCCGGGCCGCGGCCATAGGTGTTGAGCACGGTGCGCACGCGCGGGTCGTTGGCCGCCACCTTTTCCGCGAACGGGACGGTCGTGTCCTCCGGCATGTCATGCACGACAAGCACTTCCGCCGACACGCGCACGTCGCGCAGGATGCGCTCCAGGCACGCGACGATCGCCTCTCCCTCGTTGTAAACGGGGATGACCACCGTGACCTGGGGACTCATATACGCATTCCCCTGCCGGTGATCCCCCACATGTCGGCGACCGGCTTGTCGGTGGCCAGATCGCGATATTCGGGGTGGGGCGCGGCGACCACCAGCAGGTCGGAACGCTCGATCACCTCGTCGAGGGGCAGGAACCGGTCATCGGCCACGTAGGGGTCGTTGCACAGCGTTTCCTTGGTCTTCAACATGAGGATCTTGCGCAGCTTGTAGGACAGGCTCTCCCGCGGGTCGTCGCTGCCGCCCTTGAACGCCATGCCCAGGACGCCGACCGTCATCTCGGACAGGTCATACTCGGCCTCGAGGCGGGACACCAGGTAGAGCGGGAGACCTTCGTTGATGAGCATCGACGAGTGCCCGAGCACGAAGTTGTTTTTATTGAACGCGGCCAGCTGCATCGTGTCCTTGAACAGGCATGGCCCGGCGGCAAACCCGGGGCCCGGCAGGTCGGCAGCGCGCGGGTAGTCGAACGCGATCGCGTGGCGGATGCGCTCGAAGTCGAGCCCGGCGTCGTTGGCCATCATCCAGAACTGGTTGGCCGCGGCGAACTTGATGTAACGCCACGTGTTGGTGAACAGCTTGGCGAGCTCGGCCTCCTCCGGCTGGAGCCGCACGATCTGGTTGGTGAGATTGCGGAACACCTTCTCGGCGCGGTCGGCGGCCTCGTCGGTGCGCGCGGCGACGATCTGCGGGAGGCTGAACAGCTCCACCATCGCCTTGCCCTCGGCGATGCGCTCGGGGCAGAACGCCACATCGATTTTGAGGCCGCGCTTGGCGAGCATGCGCTCGGTGAGCGCCGTGACCCCGGGGTGGACGGTGCTGCGCAGGATGATCAGCTGACCGTGGCGCAGGTGCTCCGCGCAGCGCTCGATGGCCTGCGGCACGGCGCCGATGTTGGGGTTGAGGTGCTCGTCGACCGGCGTGCCCACGATGACGATGATGTTTTCCGACTGGCCGACGCTCGCCGGGTCGGTCGTGGCGACGAGCCGCCCGTCCCCGGTGGCCTCGCGCAGCGGGCGCGCGGCGCCCTCCTCGGCGAACGGAAGCTCGCCCCGGTTGACCACATCCACGGCAGCCTGGTTGATGTCGTAAAGCGTCACCGTCAGGCCGCGCGCCGCGAGGGCGATGCCCAGAGGAAGCCCGACCCGGCCGCAACCTCCAATGATCACCACGTCGCGGGTCAGTCCCTCGATGTCTGTCACGGCTGTTCTCCCCATCTCCATCTTCCGGCGGCCATCCGGGCGGCCCCGAACGCGCACGACTAGGCTACAGGTCGGCTATGTCCCCGACCGCCCGGCCCGCTACCAGGCAATACGCCCTACCGGCCGTGCTCGGGCCGCATCTTCGCGATCAATTCCTGGGCCAGCTCGGCGCGCACGCGCAGGGAATCGGCGTGCGCTTGCAATCCCTGTGCTGTTTGCGCCAGCTCCTGCGCCCGGACCGCGGCCGCGCGCAGGCCGCCCTGCTCTGCCTGGAGCGCGGCCACCCGCTTGCGCAGCGCGCCCAGCGCCAGCGCGAGGTAGACGACTCCCGACACGACGATGCCGGCGACGATCCAGGCGACCACAGATACACCTTAGTGCTCGCTGCCGTAAGTCTTTCGGGGGCTCTCCGGTCGGCCCCGGCCCGGCCGGGTGATGGTCGTGTTGGTGCTGGGAGAAGTCAGGGCGACTCGGTGAGTGCCGACTCGGCTACCGCCATGTCGATCAGCAGCAGGGTCCCGACCCGCTGTATCGCGCCCGGGGCCCTCTCCACGATCTCGATAAGGCTGTCGACCCAGGCGCGGTGGTAGCTCGCCAGCAGAGGCCCCGGCCGGGGGTAGTTCTGCGCCACGTACTGGAGGAACCCAGGGTTGGTGCAGGCATGCTCCTCGGGGACGGTGGCGAGCAGTTGCTCGTAGCCTTGGCTGCGCAATAGCCGGATCTTGTCCAGGGCGCTGCCGAACAGCGGGAAGTCTCCACCGGGTGCGGCCCAGCCCACCAGGTCGAGGCTTTCGATGTCGTCGGTCCGGTAGTCGAGGAGATACGGGCGGTCGACAGCGGCGATCGCCCGCCCATGCCCGCGTAGCAGCTGGGAGGCCTGCCGATAGTCCGATCGCAGCTCCGGCGAGGCGACCCAGGCCTCCACCCCATGACTTTTTCCGTCGGCGGACAACCCCCCTAGCCCCGGTCGGACCACAGCGTAGGCAGACTCGTATGGGGTGAGGCTGGGCGCGAAGACAAACGCGAACACCAACAGCGCCGGCGCCAGTAGCAGCAGCGGCCGGACCGATGCGGCTCTGCCGATGCCGTCGATCGACTCGGTGCCTCGGATGGCCTCGTGGAGGTAGAACACCACGGGCGCGGCCACAATCGGGAAGACGTAGCGAGGGAAGTCCCCATCTGCCGCCAGGGTGAGGAAGGTGGCCAGCACGATGATGTTGCCGAGCGTGGCCCCGCCGACGATGTAGATCAGCCGGGCGTCGGGTAGCCACCGGCGGGTGGCGATGGCCAGCACCAGCACCGCCAGGACGGCAACGATGTAGGGACCGTAGGTGCCGACCTGCAGAAGCGTGAGCGTTTGCTCGATGTTGTCGAGGACGCCTCGTGCCCCCGGGTCGCGGGAGCTTGCGATGTCCGGGTTCACGTTGCCGCCGATGATGGGAAATGCGGGCGTGCCCGATGACTGCCAGGACCCAAGAGCCCAGCCGGCCGTCGCCCCGATCGCGGTGGCCACGCCGATGGACAGGGTCTTTACGCGTGCCCGCCAGGAGGTCTTGGACGCGGTGAGAATGCCGATGACGAGGACGGCCCCGGCCGCGAGCACGATGTAGGCGCGCAACGAGGCACCGGCGGCCAGGAGCAACCCGCCCGCGGCCGCCCAGCGGTAGCCCAGTGGACCGTCCCCCGCCGTCAGGGCGGCCCGCAGCTCGCGTAGGGCCAGAAAGCCGGCGGTGAGCAACGGCACGGCCAGGAGAACCGTCGCGCTGTTGCCTCTGGGCACACTCAGCATCGGCACCGCGAGGATGACCGCCACGCAACACATCCGGGACCAGACGCGCCGGAAGCCGCCGGCGGCGAACAGGCCCGCCAGGAACGCGCTCGCGGTCAGCGTGTCGGTGACGGCGAACGCGCCATAGCCGAACGTCGCTATGGGAAAGGCCTGGAGAAAGGGCTGGCCACCGAGGTGCTGAAGACGGCGAAAGCTCCAAGGCTCGATTACCTGACCGGTGTCCACCAGGCGCTGCGCCATCGGGATGTAGGCCAGCAAGTCGTCGCACGGGTTCGGAAAGACCATGCCGAGCGCCAGGATCGCCTGGACCAAGAGCATCAGGCCCAGGGTGCCGACGACAACAGTTGACCAGATCATGGGCCCCTTGCCGGGCCGTGCCCGCAGCCGCGCCCACAGCCCCGGGGCGAACCGCCACGCCAGCAGCGCCAGCCCACAGCCGATGAACAGCCAGGTGAGGGGCAGCATCGGGACCGCCAGGACGGTCGACACCGATCCCAACGCCAGCAGCGCGGCAAGACCGATGCACGCGGCAAGGCCGATGCGCGACCATGGCGACGGGGGCCGGCCCTGACCGCTGTCGCTCGCCCCTCGCGCATCGGCGGACGCTATGGCAGCACGGGCCGACACGATCGACAGTCCGACTCCGGCACAGCCGAGCCATAGCAACAGGTTGACGGCCACTAACAACCCGATCCGAAGCACCACGGAAGTATAGGGGTCGGTGTGCGCGCTGCCGCGGCAGGTTAGACGAGCCGACGCATCCTCGCCAGTAGGCTCGCCGACCCGGACTTCAGACCCCCGAAACCTTCCCGCGCGGATCGCTTGGTCAGTCGTAGTTGGTCAGTCGTAGTTTGCCAGTGCCGCGCGCGCGCTCTGCCGCACCGATTCGGCCAGTGCCTCGGGCGACACCACGGACACGTCCGGCCCGAGCCCGAGGACGAATCGCCGCGCCCAGTCCATGTCGTGCACGCGCATGGCCACCACCCACTGATCACTTAGCCGGGTGACCGACTCGCACGGGTAGTACTCGGTGATCCAGCGGCTGCCGCGCCCCACCCGCAGCGTGATCAGCGGGGAGCGGGGGTCGGGCTGGAACACGCCTTCGCTCAGGTCCGCGCCGACCACGCCGGGCGGCGCGGCCGCGGGCTCGTCGAGCTCGGCCAGCGAGTCGATCCGGTCCACCCGGAACATCCGCACGCCCTGCGCCTGCCGGCACCAGGCCTCCAGATAGGACCGGCCGGTCACCGACAGCAGCCGCATCGGGTCGACGACCCGGTCGGTGGTGACGTCGCGGGCCGCCGAGTAGTAGCTGATGCGCAGCGCCCGGCCCCGCGAAACCGTGGCGCGCAACGTGGCCAGGCGGTCGTCGTCTCCGGGCAGCCGCACGGCGATCGGCGGCGTGCTGTCGAACGCGGTCGCCTGCTCGATTTTGGCCAGCGCCCGCTCGATGGTTTCGCGATCGGACACCCCGGGCGTCTCCAGCAGCATGCGCAGCGCGACGATGAGCGCGGTGGCCTCGTCGGGGGTCAGGCGCAGCGGCCGGTCGATGCCCGCGTCGTAGGTGACCGTCACCCGGTCGCCGTCGAACGACATGTCGATCAGGTCGCCGGGCCCGTAGCCGGGCAGCCCGCACACCCACAGCAGCTCCAGGTCGTCGCGCAGCTGCTCCTCGGTGACGTCCAGATCGGACGCCGCCTCGGCCAGCCGGATCCCGGGCCGCGCCAACAGGTAGGGCACCAGGTTGAGCAGCCGGGCCAACCTGTCGCCCGCGGACATCGTCACCCGGCCACACCTGCCAGTGATGGCGAAGGGGCCGCGACCTCCTCCAGACGCGCCACGATGCACTTGCGTACCTCGTCGGGCTCGATCACGGTCACGTCGGCGCCGTAGCCCACCAGCCACGCGGCGAAGCTCTCGGGACACGCGTAGCGCAGCTCGACGATGTCGCCGTCGATGGCGCCCTCGAGGTCGCCGCCGCCGGTCGTGCTGATGCTCTGCGCCCAGCGGCGGACGCCGGCCGCACGCCCATGGCGCACAAGGACTTTGGCCACGCTGGTGCGCTCGACGGGCCCGCTGCGGCTGGCCACGTGGTCGATCAGATCGATGTCGCGCGGTGGCGTGAACGATTCTTCGCGCCCGTAGGCGCGCACGGCGGTGGTGATGCGCGACAGGCGGAAGCAGCGCGTCGCCTCGCGGTCGATGTCGTGGCCGACCACATACCACTTGCCGCGCCAGCACACCACGCCCCACGGTTGGAGGCGGCGGGTGCGCGCCTGGTCCTCCTCGGGCACGCGGTAGCCGAAGGTCACGTGCCGGCGCAGCCGCGCGGCTGCGGTCAGCGGCTCGAACGCCGCGTCGACGGCGATGACCGGCTCGACGCCGAGGGTCGCGTCGGGGTCGAGCTCCAGCCCGCCCGCGCGCAGCTTGGCCAGGCCGGATGAGGCCGCGGCGGCCATGCCCGCGTGGCGCCACAGCCGCGCGGCGACGCCGACCGCGGCCGCCTCGCCGGGCTCCAGCAGGATCGGCGGCAGGGCGTAGTCACGGTGGGCGATGCGATAACCCACCTCCGTGTCGAAGATGCTGGGCGTGCCGGTCTCCAGCGGCACGCCGAGCGCGCGGAGCTCGGATTTGTCCCGCTCGAACTTGCGCTGGAAGGCCTCGTGCTCCTTGGGGTCGCTCTGGTCGTGCTCGTAGCCGGGCACGGTCGCGGCGATCTGCGCCGCGGTCAGGTAACGGCGTGTGGACAGCAGGCAGATAACCAGATTGACCAGGCGTTCAGTTCGGCTGCGCGACACAGCAGCCACGCTAGCAGCGCAAGCGCTCGAGGTGGTAACCGAATAGAGTGACTACATGATCCGGTGGAGGGAAGGCATCGTGGCGCGCCGGGTCCGCGAATGGCGCGGCGCCGTGCAACTCGAGGTTTCTTTAGGGGATATTGATGCGGTACCGGCTATCGCCTACCCCGAGCTCGTGGGAGAGCCGCTGGCCGGGGATCGTGTGCTGCTCAACACAAATGCGCTGGAGCTCGGGCTGGGCACGGGCGGGATGGCGTTCGTGGTCGCCATCCCCGACCGGCTGCCGCCCGACCGCGAGCCCAAAGGGCACATCGTCAAGGCCCGATACAGTCCACTGCAGATGATCCACCTCGCGGTGGACGAGGAGGCCTCCCCCGCCCGATCCATCATGGAGCGGGCGGCCCATCTCGCGGGCATGCCCGTGGTGACCGCCGACCTGCACTCCGCGTTGCCGGCCGTCCTGGCCGGGATCCACGCCGACGCGCCGGGCGCGCGGGTCGTCTACGTGATGACCGACGGCGGCGCGCTCGTGGCGGGGTTTTCGCGCACGCTGGACGCCCTCGCCGACGAGCTGGCGGGTGTGGTGACGACGGGGCAGGCGTGGGGCGGCGACCTCGAGGCGGTGAATGTCCACAGTGGACTGTTGGCCGCGCGGCACGTGCTCGGCGCCGACATCGCCGTGGTCTCCCAGGGGCCGGGCAACCTCGGCACCGGTACAGCATGGGGATTTTCCGGGGTGTCGGCGGGTGAGGCGGTCAACGCCGCGGCCACCCTCGGCGGGCGACCGGTCGGATCGTTGCGCCTTTCGGACGTCGATCCGCGGCCGCGCCACCGAGGCGTGTCACACCACAGCCTCACCGCCTACGGGCGGGTGGCGCTGCTCCCGGCCGACATCGCCGTACCGGCCGGCCTCCGGCAGTCCACATTGGACGCCCTGCGGCCACTCGCGGAGCGGCACCGGCTCGTCACCGTGCCCACCGACGGGCTCGACGAGGCGCTGCGCAAGTCCCCCGCCAAGCTGTCCACGATGGGCCGCGACATCGACGACGATCCCGTCTACTTCATGGCGGCGGCCGCGGCCGGCCGCCACGCCGCCACGCTGATCGAGCCTGCTCACGGGGGCGACGCGGCATAACTCGCGGACGGGTGAGTTGCGGGTAAACCGGGTGTCGCTGCCCGCGTTACCGGTACGTTACGCTACAGCGACTCCACAGGTGGTAAACCTGCTTTGCCTTCCCCAGCACGCAGTTCAGGAGGCCGAAGATGGCACTGGCCAGCCGGCAGCAATCGCAGGTCCCGCGCCCGTCCGCCGGGGCGGACGAGACCATCGGCGGCCAGGAGCCCACCGCCTCCGACACGAGCCCGGGGAAGGAAGCGCTCAGCAAACGCCTGCGCCGCAACCGATGGATCATCATTGCCCTCGTGACCGGCTACCTGATCCACGTCGCGTGGCGGATGTGGCTGGCCTACCCGCTGCACACCCCGATCGTGCACGGCGACGAGGATCGATACCTGCTGTTCGCCCGGGTGCTGGCGGGCGGCCCCGGAGGAGGCGGTGGCGACACCGAGGCGACCCGGCGCGCCGGCTACGCCTTGCTGATCACGCCCGCCTACTGGTTCAGCTCCGACCCGTTCACGGTGTACCGGATAGTCCAGGTCTTCAACGCGCTCATCAACGCGCTCACGTTCCCGCTGGCATACCTCTTCGCCCGCCGCGTCCTGGAGATGGACCGCAGGTGGGCCCTTGGCGCCGGGTTCGTCGCCGCTTCCCTTCCGGCCGTGGTGTTCTTCGCGCCGTTCGCGCTTCCCAACGCGGTGCTCACGCCCATCCTGCTGGGCTGGCTGCTGACGCTGCACGGCTGGATCACCGCCGACACCCGCAAAGCCCAGATCTGGCACGCCGCGGGCTCGGCCGCGCTGCTCGGCCTGATGTATGTGGTGCACGTGCGCGCGCTGCTCCTGCTGCCGCTGCACGTGCTCATCGCGCTGGGCCTGCTGTTCTTCCGCCGCACGACGTGGATCGCCGCTGCCGCCTCCGGCGGCGTGCTGGCCGCGTTGATGGCGCTCCATCCGCTGCTCAAGGCGGCCCTGGCCGGCAAGATGACCACCGGCGGGATCGAGCCCGATAACCGCATGTTGACAGCCTTCACCACGGTCGATGGGGTGTTGCGCACGGTGTCCGACGCGACCGGCCAGATCTGGTATCTCACCATCGCCACCTGGGGCCTGGCCGGGATCGGTCTCATCTACACCGTGCACCTGCTGAGCAAAATACGCGCCGTCCCGCCGTCGCCGCAGGCGATCATCCTGGGCACCACACTCCTGGCGACCGTCGTCATCGCCGTCGTCACCTCGGCCGCCCTGCCCGACGACGGCAAGGCCAACAACCACGCGTTCCCCGGCTACATCATCTTCCTCGCGCCGGTCTGGGCGATGATCGCGTTTGCGGCGCTGCGGCAGACGACCAAACGCATCGTCGGCGTCACCGCCGGTGCGGCGACTCTTCTCATGGTCGCGTGCTTCATCGTCGAGTCATATTCGCGGCCGCGGCCGTCGACGCTGTTTGCCCCCATCGACGCGCCGGAGCCGTCGTTTCTCAGCAATGACTGGAGCCGCCTCCGGTACGCCTTCGTCACCGCCGTGATTCTGGGCGCGCTGATCCTGACCCTCGCGCTGAGCATCGCCGGGCGCCGGTTCGTTTTCCTGGCCCCGGCGGTCATCGCGGCCGCGATCGTGGTCAGCGTCGTCGCGGCGCAGGACGCCAACCGGATGATGGCCGGGATCGCCGGGTGGGAGTACGCGACTGGCCCCAAACTGGTGTCCGAGGCGGGTGTCCGGCCCGGTGAGGTGGTCGTGTCCGGCGCACAGTTTGGCGTGTGGGCCAACCACCAGCGCGAGATCTACTGGATGGCCGTGCGGCCCTTCGACCCCCGCGTCACGCCCGAGCCGCCGGCCGATGCCACCATCGTCATCGCCGAGCTCAACACGGGCTGGGGCGTCGACTGGGACGGCTCAAAATATGGCTGGCAGCAGATCGGCGTCGACCGGGGCCGCGGCTGGGCCGTGTGGCGCCGCCCCGGCAGCTGACATTTTGTGCTCCGGCCGGCCGATGTCGCTGACACGGCCGGCTTGAGCAGCCGGCTTGAGCAGTGGGTTCAGCGGGGCACCACGGCCGTTGCGGCAACGGGATCGCGGTCATGATCCGGGCCGGGTCGCGGTCGAGGCGGCGGGACAAGGCGGCGGTGACGCTCGCCGATGGTGAGCCACGGTGAGTCCACGGTGAGTCATGGTGAGTCATGGTGAGTCATGGTGAGCCGATGCTGACTTCGCGGTGTTGCCCGATCAGGCTGGGCTGTTTGGTCTGGTGCCTCGGATGCCACGGGGTGGCGTCGGCTGGATGCCATCGGCGAGGCCGGGATGGCCAAGCCTCGGGCGGCGCGGGCCGCCGCCCGGGAAAGCGACGGCGGATCCCGTTATGCCTCAACGCTTCCTGGCCCGGGGTCAGCGCGACCCCGGATCCTCACGGAGTCGTCAGGCTGCTCGTGCGCCGCCACAGTGCCCACTGGCGCTTGCCGTTGAGGTAGGTGTAGACGCGGGTCCACCCCATGGCCGTGCCGTCCCAGTGCGTGGTCTTGATTTTCGGCTCGGTGTCGTCCTTCTCGGTGTCTTCCTCGACGCCCGTGTCCGGATACCACGGTGCGATCACGACGGTGGCCTCGGGGCTGGGCGTGCCCGTCTTGGCGTCGAAGGTGGGCACACCCATCCACGTGACCTCACGCTGATGGTTCATCTGGGACCCGAGATCGACCTGCGCGACGGTCTCCACAACGTCGTTGCGCGTGACCCCGAGGTCTTGCACCAGGCGCGATCCGGGGATGTATTCCTGCGCGATCATCGGCTTGATCGACTTGTCGTTGACGACGACCATGCACAGGCCGCACACGACCGCGAGTACCCCGAGCGGGATGGCCCACCGGCGCATCAACCACAGGGCGAGGAACACCACCGCGAGCACCGTGGCCTTGAACGGCCGGAACTCGCCGAAAGAGTTGGACAGGAACGAGATTTCGGGGGTGTCGAAGGGGTGGAACCATTCGGCGGGCCCCATGCGCGCCAGCAACACGAACTGCACCACGCCGATCACGGCGAGGGCGCGCATCATGAGCTTGAGCCGGTCGCCGAACTGCTTGGTGACCAGCGCCCAGATGCCGATCATCAGCCAGGCGGGGGCGAGGAAGGCGATGTAGCGGAAATAGGCGTGGTTGCTCACGCGCTGGTCGACGGGAAGCGCCGCGGAGCTGGCCAACCCGATCAGCGTGGTGGTGGCCAGGATCGTGCCGTACATGACCCGCTTGGCGAAGTCGCCCGGTTGCCGCACGGCGCGCCACGCCACGACGACACCGACCGCGCCGAGACCGCCCGTGGCCACAGCCAGATACCAGAACTGCCCGGCCGTGTCGGTGATCACGCGCACGAGCCCGAGCGCGGTGGTCAGCGCGGTGGTCATCTGCCCCTCCGGCTCGACGCCGCCGTGCTCCACCCGCGTGCCGAGGTCGGCCTTGACGACGAAGTCCACGGCCATCGTCGCGATGGCGACGCCCGCGGAGCTGAGCGCCCAGAGCTTGCGCCCGTGCTTGGCCCACAGCACCACGACCACCACGCCCAGGTGCACGCCGAGCATCACCAGGCCGCGCACATGCACGAGGTTGGCGTATCCGACCACGAGGCCGGCACCGATCGCGGCGGCCATGCGCCCGGTCGCGGTGCGCCCGGCGAGCCACCCGTGCAGGAGCAGCAGCCACGCCAGCCCGATCGGCGCGAACAGCACGTCGGTCAGCGCGAACTCGCTGTAGTAGACGATCGCGGGCAATGCGGCGCCCACGAAGGCCATGCCGAGCGCGGGCCACTGGCCGGCGCCGAGGAACCGCCGCGCGAACAGGTAGGCAAGCGGGAAGGCCAGCGCGTTGGCCACCGCGCCGATGATCTTCGCGATGTGCAGGACCCGGAACGGATCCTCTACGTACCAATAGATCGGCACCAGCAGCAGCGGGTAGCCGAGCCGGCGGAAGGCCTCGGTGTCGTTGCCGAAGCCGCCGGGCCCGCCCGCGAGCGCCCGCGCCGAGAGCAGGTATCGATCCTCATCGGCGTGCGCCACCACGTAGGGCACCTCGCGCAGCAGCCACAGCCGCCATGCGACGTGTGCGGCGAACCCGAGCAGGAGCAGGATCGGGATCAGTGCCCGCCATCTGGTTGTCGCCGCCGACCGCTGCGAGGATTCCGGCTCATCTCCGGCAGCTGCCGTCTGTTGCGGAGAACCGTCGAGCACGCTGGTCACACAAGCCCCCATCTAGCAAGGAGTTGGCCGATTTCACGCCTTTATCGAGGCCACGAGGCTATCACGGTGGACCATTTGCCTGATGAATCGACGTGCCCCCTGGGCTCGCACAGCGCGTGGCATAATCAGCCGACCAAATGCCCGGTGCAATTACGCCGCAGCACAGCTGACCGGATGCTAAAGGACACCCCCACAATGCTCCAGCCGTCTGTTACCGAGGATGTGGCCGAGGTTTCACCGGACCCGTCCCCGCGCAAGTCCTGGCTTCCCAGGTGGTTCACGAGGTTGTTCGCGGCATTGACCGCGCCCTGGCCCGATCGTGACGACGAGGCGCTGGAGGCCGAGCCGACCCTGCGGCAGCGGACGATCGGTGTGCTGCTGGAGGCGTTCACGGCGGTGGGTGTCATCGCCGTGCTGCTGCTGTTGGTCAGCCAGATCGACCAAAATCCGCTGAACCGGACGTCTCAGGTGAGCGGCATGGCGAAGATCGACCTTCGGTTCATGCTCATCGGGTTTGGCATCATCGGCGGCGCGCTTCTGGTCGAGCGGCTGGGTTCGCCCCTGCTGCGGGCGCGGGTGCGGCAGATGGCGTGCGCGGGCATCGCCGCGCTGGCCAGCGCCCTGGTCGCGGCGGGCGTGCTCTTCGCGCTCAACGGCACGCCGTATGGCATCCTGGCCGGCGGCAGCGACTTCGGCTGGATCGCGGAGTGGATCGCCAAATACGACCAGACCAACTCGTTCCCGTCGCACTACCCGCCGATCCCCATCTATCTGTTGTGGTCCCTGACCGAGGTGACCGGGCAGCCGATCCCCATCGTGACCAAGCCCTACGAGATCATCGGCACGGCGCTGTACGGGCCGCTGGCCTACTTCTGCTGGCGCACGCTGCTCAAGCCGATGTGGGCACTGGTCATCGGCGTGGTGACGATGGTCCCGTTCATCGAGCCGTTCAAGGTGTACGCGCAGCTGATCCTGCTGCTGATGATCCCCATTCTGATCAAGTTCCTGATGGTGGTGCGCAGGAGCGGCGAGCTGACGCGGCGCCGTGCGGCCTGGGTCGGCGCGGCCTTCGGTGCCGGGTTCGCGCTGCTGTTCCTCACCTATTCCGGCTGGTTTGTGTGGGCCCTGCCGGGTACGCTGCTCGCGTTCCTGGTCATCGTGCCGTGGCGCACGCGGCCCGATCGCGCGTTCATCATCGCGGGCGTCGCGGCGGCCGTCTTCCTCCCGCTCACGTGGCGGCATCTGGCCGGGCTACTGTCGCCCACCGGCGGCGTCAACGACGACTACCAATACTTCGACACCCGCGTGGATCCGGCCTACATCGCCATGTGGCGCAACGACTCCAGCGGCAACGCCGGCCCGATCTGGCCTCCGCTGGGCGAGATGGGCAACGTCGGGCTGTTCAGTGTGCTGCTGGTGGCCGGGCTCGCGGTGGCGCTGGTGCTGGGCTGGCGCCGGACGCCGGTCATCACCGCGGTCGCCATCATCGCCGGCTCGTGGCTGCTGCGCTTCTACCTCGCCGGCCGCATGTTTCAGACCGGGCAGGTGCGCCTCTACCCGCGCACGACCGCGATCATCATGTACCTGCTGCTGGTCCTCATCGGTTTCGCGATTCTGTATGCGACGCAACGGCTCAAGACGCTCTACGAGCGGATCATCGCGGTGACCGGGGCGGGCCGGATGGGCCTCGGGCTCGGGCCCCGGGTGCCCTATCCCCTGATGTTGGCGCCCCTGCTGATGCTCTTCCTGTTCATGGGGTCGGCGACGGTCGACCGGCTGATGCCGACCGACAAGCCCAACACCGACTCCAACGCCATCTGGATTTCGCACTCGACGAAGCTGCCCGACGGCACGTGCCCGGTCTATGGGCGCGGTGTCTCCTGCTTCGACGGGCGTTAGCCGGACCCGGCGCCGCTCAGGTGAAGATGAGCAGCGCGAGGAAGCCACCCACGATGGCCAGCAGGATCGCGGTCAGGACCCACGTGGGCACGACGTATTCGCCGCGGCGGTTGCGCTGGATCTCCTCGTAGATCCGGTCGCGCCGCCGCTGCATCCAGTTGTCCGGCGGCTTGAGCGGATCGTTGGGTTGCCCTGTCACGCCCTCAACCTACACGCGATGGACACGGTGACTACGATTCAACATCGTGATGGCGAGGGCTGCGACAGGAGTGCGACGGCACTGGGCGATCGTTGTGCTGCTCGCGGCCGCGATTGCGCTGCGTGTGCTGGTCATGGTGGCCTACCGGCCCGCGTTCTGGTTCTATGGCGACAGCGGCGCGTTCATCGAAAACAGCTTCGGCGCGAGCCTCAACCCGTATGACGCGGGCGGCCTGGGCTACTCGGTGGCGCTGAAGGTCTTCAGGCTCGCCGGGTCTTTCGCGGCGGTCGCCGCGGTGCAACACCTGACCGGCCTGCTGATAGCCATCGCCGTCTATGCCTTTTTGATCAGGCGGGTACCGGTGTGGCTCGCCGCCGTCGCGACTACCCCCCTGCTGTTCGACGAGCTGCCGGTGACCCTGGAGCACTACGTGCTCGGTGAGACGCTGTTCGTCGCGCTCGCCCTCGGCGCGGTCCTGCTGCTGCTGTGGGGGCAGCGCCCGGGCCTGATCGCGTGCGGGCTGGCCGGGTTCGCGCTGATGCTGGCTTGGTTCACCCGGCCCAGCACCATACCCATGACCGTCATCGTGCTCGGCTATCTCGTGCTGCGCCGCGTCGGCTGGGTGCGGGTGCTGGCGTTCACGGTCGCGTTCCTCGTGCCCTACGCCGCCGTGCAGGCGTGGATCGGCGACCGCCCGTCGGCGTTCGGCAGCAGTTACGCCAACCGCGCGCTCTACGCGCGTGTGGCGAGCTTCGTCGACTGCGACCGGCTCACGCTCACCGACGCCGAGCGCCGGCTGTGCCCGGCCGAGCCGCTCGGGCAGCGCCACGACCGGGCCGACTACTACGGGTGGAACGGTCCGGCGCTGCAGGTCCCGAAGGACGACAACGAGATCCTGCGGACGTTCGCGCTCAAGGCCATCGCGGCGCAGCCCGGCGACTACGCGCGCGTCGTGCTGCACGAGCTCGCACCGCACTTCCTGCCGGGCCAGAGCGTGGGGCCGGAGTCGGACTGCCTGCGCGAGCGCTGGAGCCTGCCCGACACCATCCGCGGTGAAAACATCCCGACCGCGTGCACCCCGGCGCTGACCCAGGACACGTGGCAGATCAAATACGCCGACTCGGCCGATGCGCCGGCCGCCACCGGGCTGAGCCGCTTCCTCGAGGCCTACTCCCAGACCGTGCGCACGGTGCCGATCGTGACGTCGCTGGCGCTGTTGCTCGCGCTCCTGGCGGCCATCCGCTACCGGCGCGGCAGCCGCGACGCGCGTGACGCCGTCCTGCTCGCGCTCGTGACCGCCAGCCTGGTGATCCCGCCCGTGCTGGTGGCCATGTATGAGGCACGTTACGGCCTGCCCGCGCTGCCGTTCGCGTGCATGGCCGCGGCCCTGGCGCTGCACCACCTGATGACGTCACGCTCCCGGCCCTCACCGGAGCCGGCGCCGCCCGTCGCCGAGCCCGCGGGCGCCGCCCGATGACCGCGGCCGGGCCGCAACCGGCGGCCGCACCCACCCCGGCCGCGGACCCGCCGGCCGCCGCCACACGCACCCCGGCGGCGCTGCGGTTCGACTGGGCGGCGATCGTCCTGTTTGGACTGTTCGTTGCCGGGCGGGTCGCGATCGTGCTGCAGGGCAAGGTGTTCACGTCGTTCGACTCGTTCTCCTACGCCTATCGCGGCGACCCGGCGTGGGACCGCGGCGCGCTGGTGTCGTTTGTCGGCCACGCGCCGAGGCCGTGGGGCGTGCCGCTGTTCTACGTCCTGTTCCCCGACGACCCCAGCCGCGCGGTCGGCCAGTGTGCGGTCGGCACGCTGGCGTGGGCGCTGCTCGCCTGGGCCGTGGGCGCGTTTATGCGGCAACGGATCGCGCGGCCGGCCGCGATCGCCGCGATCCTCCTGTTAGGACTGACGCGCACGGTCTCCAGTTGGGACTTCACCATCCTGTCCGAGTCGCTGTCCATCAGCCTCGGCGTGGCCACGCTCGCGCTGCTGCTGTGGTGGCTGCGCACGCGCGCGTGGTGGGCCCTGGACGCGACGATCGCCGTGGCCGTGTGGTGGATGTTCACCCGGCCGGAGATATTCGTGATGGCCGCGCCGATCGGGGTCGTGCTGCTGTGGTCCGCTTGGCGGCGGCGCCAGGCGTGGCCGGTGGTGGCCGCGCTGGTGCTCGCGTTCGCGGCCGGCTGGAGCTACTTCGTGGTCGGGCCCAACAGCGTGCAGACGCAGGTGCGGTGGAGCTTCGACCCGTCGCTGTCGCACGAGCGCGGGCTGCTCATGTATCGCCTGCGGATCAGCGTCTTCGGCGAACCCGAGACCCGGGCCGCGTTCGAGCGTGAACTCGGCATGCCGCGCTGCGAGGCCGCCGAACGGGTCGTGCGGACCGTGCCCGGATGGGCGATCGAGGACTTCGCACGGGCCGTCGACAGCTGCCCGGAGCTTCGCGTGTGGACCGACACGCACCTGGACGACCTGTGGAGCCGCTACGCCACCACGATGCCCGGGCCGTTCATCGCCCACATCGGACGGTTGACGGCCGAGTCGCTCTCCGGTGCGGCATATGCCGAAACGCCGGCGCTCATCCCCGTACCGATAGAAAAAATTCTCTTCTCCAAAAGATGGGTCATGCCGCTGACGCTCGGCGGGCTCGCGGTGAGCATGATGGTGGCCTTCGCGGCCGGCGCGCGA
>JBIOYB010000038.1:0-24505 GCA_044869915.1 Allorhizocola sp. | reverse complement strand
CGTCCCAGATCGCGCCCGAGCCGATGAGGTCGTGGCTGGCGTCGGTGGTGAGCTCGTATTCGACGTCGGGCTCGATCGCGGCCACCCCGGGCACTTCGCCGAGTGCTTCGGTCAGCGACTTGGCCTCGGCCTCGTTGGCGCGGATGACGATCGCGTTGAGGACGTGGCGATAGCCCGCCTCGACGGCGACCGTGCGGTGGAGCCGTTCGCCGAGGGACTTGGCGACCTCGGCCTGTTGGGCGGCGAGCCGGTCGAGGTAGGCGAGGGCGGCCGGGGTGGTGACGTCGACCCGGCCCGACTGCGCCTGGCTGGCGGCAAGCGAGGGCTCCTTCAGACGGACGATCCAGAGACCGGTCTCTGCGGGTGCTGCGGGTGCGGGGGTGATCGCGGCGGTCAGACTGAGTGTGACGGCCATCGTGGTGGTGACGGCGATGAAGCGTGCGCGGGATAACAAAGCGGCTCCTCCCGGGTCGCAAGTGGACACAGCGTGGTCATTTAAATTGATCGATGATGGTGGGGTCAACAATTCTTTCACTTGACAAGTTGGAAAGTAATGTCCATTGTTACAAGAGTGAATGGTGGATCGATGTCCCGCAGCGCGCTCGAGGAGCTTGAGGAGCTCGACCGGGTCGGGCGGGTGGTGCGCGACCGCTCCCGGTGGTATCGCAGGCAGCTGCTCCTGCTGGGCCTGGGCACGATCGTCTACTACGCGGCCGTCAACCTCGCGGCGCCCGCGTCGACCTCGATCGTCGTGATGCTCGCGCTGGGCTGGACGGGCTTCGTCGCCGCGCTCGCGTGGTGGGCGCGCAGCCAGCCGGTGATGTGGCGAGGCATGCGCCGGCTGCGGATCCTGTTGATGACGCTTTACTTCGCGCTCGTGGCGGCGACGCTGCTGCTCAACACGACGGTTCTCCACGACGCGCCGTGGCGGTGGGCGCTGGGAGTGATCCCGGCGCTGCCGTGCCTCGTGGGCGCCTGGGCGGTGCTGCGGCGGTGAGCGGCGTGGGGGGCAACCATCCGCGCCACCGGCTGGACGAGATCATCCATTCGCCGGTGCGCTTCTCCATCATGGCCACGCTGGCAGCCTCGGAGCAGGCCGAGTTCGCGTTCGTGCGCGACCTGGTGGAGGTGACCGATTCAGTGCTGTCCAAACAGGTCAGTCTGCTGGAGGAGGCGGGCTATGTCGCGGTCCGCAAGGGCTACGTCGGCAAGCGCCCGCGCACGTGGCTTTCGCTGACCACTAAGGGGCGCACGGCTTTTGGCTCCCACGTCGCGGTGCTCCAGGAAATCGCTGCGGCCTCACCGCGTACCATAAAGGAGAAAGCATGACCACGACGGCGGTTGAGGTCCAAGGGCTGGTCAAGCACTACGGCGATAGGGCGGCCGTTGACGGGCTCGACCTGGTGGTCGCGGCGGGCGTCATCTTCGGTCTGCTCGGCCCCAACGGCGCGGGCAAGACGACGACGATAGAGACGCTGGTCGGTCTGCGCGCGCCGACCTCGGGCCGGGTTCGCGTGCTGGGCATGGATCCGATGGCCCAGCGGGCCGCCCTGCGGCGGGCCGTCGCCGTGCAGCCGCAGCGAGCGGCGCTGTTCGGCCACCTCACCGTGCGCGAGACGCTGCGGCTGTGGGCGTCGCTTTATGAGCACCCGGCACCGGTCGACGAGGTGGTGCGCGCGGTCGGGCTCGCCGGCAGCCGCGACACGTTGGTGCGGCGCCTTTCCGGCGGCCAGGAGCGGCGGCTGCTCGTCGCGACGGCATTGGTCGCGCGGCCGCGGCTGCTCGTGCTCGACGAGCCCTCGGTGGGCCTCGACCCCAACGCGCGCGCCGATCTGTGGGAGGCGGTGCTGGCCTTCCGCGACACCGGCGGCACCGTGCTGCTGTCGACCAACTCCATGGAGGAGGCCGAGGCGCTCTGCGAGCACGTCGTCATCATCGATCGCGGCCGGGTGATCGCGCAGGGTTCGCCCGCCGAGCTGACTGCAAGGCATGCGCCGCAACAGGTTGTCAGCTATGCGCGGGATGCCCACGGCGTCCGTGACCTGGCGTCGGTGGCCGGGGTCGACGGCGTCGACCTCCGCGGCGGGCGGGTGCACGTGCGCACGGTCCGGCCGGAGGCCGTAACCGCCGCGCTGCTCGCCGCGTCGCCGCCGGCGCGGGATGTGGCCGTGCGCGCGCCGAGCCTTGATGACGTTTTCCGGGTCCTGACCGGCCGGGCACTGACGGGAGAGAAGTGATGCGCTGGCGCACGTTGGTCGCGATGAGCAGGGCGAGCACCCTGGAGCTGTGGCGCGACCGCAAGACCCTGTTTTACGTGGCGCTGTTTCCGTTCTGTCTGCTCGGGATGTTTCTGGGCATGGCGGCGTTCATGCCCGACCGGCCGGATCGCGGGCTGGAGCTCGAGCGGTTCTTCCTCGCCACAGGGCTGCTGGTCGCGCTGGCGTCGGTCGCGTTCTACGGTGTCGCTGTGCCGCTGGTGGCCTGGCGCGAGCGCGGCACGCTGCGGCTGCTGAGCACCACACCCGTGTCGCGGCTGACCATCATGCTCGCGCAGGCCCCGGCGCGACTGGCCCTCGCGATGGCGCAGACCGCCGTCATCGCGGCCATCGCGGCGGCATTGGGCTACCTGCCGGTCGCGCGCATCGGCAGCCTGTTCGTCACCTGCCTGGCCGCCCTGATCCTGTTGGCCTCGCTGGGTTTCCTGCTCGGATCGCTGCTGCCCACCGCCGAGGCGGCCACCAACACGCTCACGTTTGCGCTGCTGGCCATTTTGGCGCTGGCGGGCCTGTTCCTGCCGTTCGAGCGGCTGCCCGAGGCGGCCGGCGACATCCTGAGCGTGCTGCCGCCCGGCCTCATCGGCAACGCCATCCAGCACGACCTGATCGGCGTCCCGGCGCGGCAACCGGCATGGGTCGCCTGGCTCGCGGCGCTCGGCAGCGCCGCCGTGCTCGCCCTGATCGCCACGCGCACCTTCCGGTGGGACAACGACAGTCAGGCCCGCTAGCGTTGGTCCAAAGTGGAGGGTAGTGCCAGCCCCACCTTCGATTGGGGTGCTAGCGCTAGCGCGTTCCCATGGTTGAGTGCGGCAACCTCGAAATCGACGGATCTGCGCGAGCGGCATCCGCACTCATCGGGGAGGGACCATGTCAGACTCGGAAAACCGTGCCGTCAGCCGGCGCGCTTTGCTTGGTGGCGCAGTGATCGGCGTGGCGGGAGCCGGGCTGGCTCCGGCCTGGGCGGCGCACGCCGACAACGGTGCCGCGGCAGCCAGACCGATCGACCCGGCACTGGTGGACACGGTGGCGTGCCGGCTTGACCGTGACCTGATCGAGCTGCGCCGCGACATCCATCGGCACCCAGAGACCGCGGGCCAGGAGGAGCGCACGGCCGGCGTGGTCGCGCAGCGGCTTCGCGCGGCCGGGCTCGACGTCACCACCGGCGTTGGCGGGCACGGGGTCGTGGGAGTGCTCACCGGCGCCCATCCCGGCCGGACGGTCGCCTACCGGGCCGACATGGACGCGGTGCCGCCGAGCGACCAGATGGGCGGCGGCCCGGAAGCGGCCCACCTATGTGGACACGACCTGCACACGACCGTGGGCGTGGGTGTCGCGCAGGTCCTGGCACGCCTGCGGCACCGGCTTGCCGGCAGCGTGATGTTCGTCTTCCAGCCCGCCGAGGAGACCCTTGCCGGTGCCGCCGCGATGCTCGCCGACGGCGTGTTCGCCCAGACCCGCCCGGCGGAGATCCATGCCATGCACTGCGGCCCTTTCCCGGTCGGCCAGTTCGTCGTCATGCCAGGGTTCGGGCTTCCCGGCCTCGACCGCGGCGCCGTGACCCTGACGGGTCCCGAGGCGATGGCGCGGGCGCAGCGGCTCGCCGCCGAGATCGAGGCGCTCGGCACCGTGTCGTTCCCCTTCACCCCCGAGCAGCGCGAGCGGTTCGTGCTGGACCTCCAGACGCCGGATGGCCCGCTGGCCGAGTTCGTGTTCATCAGGGCGCAAGCACTCGAGCGTGAGGGCGGGGCCGAGGTCCGGGTGTTCTACCGCTGCTGGCCGGAGGATCGTTACGTCGAGATCCGCGGGCACATCGGCCGTCTCGCGAGTGCGTCTGGCGAGGCGTCGGTGGCCTTCCCGAGCGAGCCGTTCCCCGCCATGGTCTGTCCCGAGCGCGAAGGCCTGGCACTCAAGCGTTACCTGCAGCGGACGCTCGGCCGCGACCGGGTGGCGACGCTGCATGCCGCGGTCCCGTTCAACGGTGAGGACTTCGCGCTGTTCCTCGGCCTGATCCCCGGCACGTTCACCTTCCTGGGCGTGCGCACCCCCGGGGCGCACATCGACACCAGCTATCCGCACCTGGGCACCTTCACCCCGGACGAGCGGGCCATCGGCCACGGTGTCCGCGCGATGGCGGGCTGGCTGGCCGCGCGCACCCGCGCCTGAGCTCGCGCCCCCGCGGCAGCCCGCCTGGGCCGGGCCTAAGGCGCGTTTGGTAAGTGGTCGGGCTGTGCTCGGAGCTGCTGCGCGCCGGGTCGATCGGTGGGGACTGCTAGCGCGTCTGGTTGTCCCCACCGGGGCCGTTCTTTCACCGTTCTACGTCGGCATGTTCATGATGCCCGCAATCATCCCGTGGCCCGGCCGCGTGTCGAGCATCGTCAGCGGTGGTGTTCTCCTCATAGCTGGGACGGCGGCCGGCGTCATAGCTGGGCCGGCGGCCGGCGTCGCAGTCCTCGTGCGGCGCAGGAGGAGACCCGAGACACCACCCCGACGTGGGCACGCCAGATAGGGGCGTCCCGCTAAAGCTTTCTTCAACCAACCGCCTGGAGCCGGCCCATCCTCAGCAGGCGGACAGGCCTCACCGAAAACGACCGTATGTCATCACCTGAACTGAGCATGCATCGATCGCGGGAAAGTCCGGTGCATCGATGAACTGCCGGTCCCTAGAGTGCGTGGGTGAACCTTTCGCATCTCGGCGCGCCGATCGGGCCGATGATCCGCGTCCACGGCGGGTTCGCCAACCGGATGTACCGGCTCGACACCGACCAAGGGTCGTTCGCGGTGAAGGAGTTGAACCTCGTCGACCGCCGCTGGACCTATCGCGTCGAGGACGTGTTCAGGTTCGAGCGGGCGGCCTTCGCCGCCGGCATCCCGATGCCAGAGCCGATCTCGGCCAGCCACTACACGCTCGTTCACCGATGGGTCGAGGGAGAAAAGGTGCCCGAAGCACCGGTGTCGGCGGCGTACGCTTTTGAGATCGGTGAGATCCTCGCGCGCCTCCACGCGCTCGACGTCGCGTGGACCCATGTGCCGATCGAGGACCCGACGTCACGGGACTGGCCCGAGCTCGCCGCGCGGGCGGCGGCGACCGGTCAGCCGTGGGCCGACGAACTCGCCTCTCACGTCGAGACGTTCCTCGCGATTGCCCACTTCGTCGACACCTGCGAACGGCCAGGCCCCGTCGTGCTGACCCATAAGGACATCCAACCGTGGAACCTGCTCGCTCGGCAGGGTCGGCCGGTGGTGCTCGACTGGGAGCTCTCGGGGATGCTCGACCTGTCCAGTGAGCTCGGCTCGACCGCGCTGAGCCTCGCGAAGGGACCTGGCTTCGACGACATCTTGCCCGCCATCTTCCGCTCGGTCCTCGACGGCTATGTCGCGGGGGGCGCAGCGCTGCCGCAGTCGGGTCCAAGCTGGTTTGTGTTCATGATCGGCGGCTGGCTGGGGCACACGAGGTGGAACATCCTGCGGTGCCTCGCCGGTGTCGAGGCGAGCACCGGCCCTGACCTCGCGCTGTCGCACGAGTCCGTGCGCAACGGCGTGCGCGGCCTGCCCGACATGTTCGGCCGACTTCCGGAGCTCGAGGCGCTGCTCGTGTGACAGTGACCCGCGCCTGTGCTTGGCACGCAGCGTAAGGCGCGCTCCCGATTCCGCTCGGGGCCATAGTCGATGACCTGCACCGACGCGGACGCGCGGACACCCGTCTCGGACCGGCCAGGACACCGGAGGCGCGAACGTAATCACGGGCGTCGCCTGGCGTGACGCGCGCGCAGCAGACGCCGACCGCGGCAAGCCTGCGCGCCGTGCCTGCGGTCTGGCGAGGATTCCCGGCGTGACGCTCGCTGCCCTGACAAGAGTTGACTGCCCGCAGATGTTCGGCGAAGATCGGTCTCCTTGGCGAGGAGGCGGGCCGTGCGGCGTGCAACGTTGGTGGAGCGGGTGGTTGGTGTAGTCAACGCCCGGGTGGCCGCGTTGGCCGACTCGCCGCGGTGGGGCCGGCTGGTGGGCAGGCACATCGTGGTCATCACCTACGTCGGACGGCGCTCCGGGCGCACGTTCAGCACGCCCGTGGGTTACCGGCGCACGGGCGACGAGATCACCATTGGCGTCCGTTTCCCCGACGCCAAGACGTGGTGGCGCAACTTCCTGGGCACGGGCGGCCCGCTGGCGCTGCACCTGGACGGCGCCGACCGCTCAGGACACGCGGTAGCCCGGCGGGACGATCGCGGCCGCGTCACCGTGACCGTGTTCCTCGATAGATAGTCCCTGACCGTCCGCGCCGGCCCTCCGGGCTCACGCGCAGCGGAGTCCGGGGCTAGCTGCCTGGACCCGGGCGGCCGCAGGACGTCCAGTTGCGACGGGTCCACATGACCGACGTTTCCCGCGCCGCGCTGCGGGGCCACGCGAGCCAGCGATAGGACTCAGTGATTCCGGCATCGTCGGATGACGCTGTGTGGTCGGAGTCCGCCGCGGCCGGGTGACACGCCGAAACCGTTGTGGTGCAACGAGAAGACGCAGAACCCGGGATGAAGGTGGTCCTTCCGCAGATCAACTTCGCAGGGGTTCCGCGTCGACGATGAGTGTCACTGAACGCCCACGCCGGGGCACCGGCGGGCAGACCCGTTGGCTGTCGGTCCACGACCAGGCGGTGCCTGGTGCCGCGCTGGCTTCTGGACGGCCGGGGACGGCCAGGCAGTGCGGCGAGCACTGTCGCGCGGTGGTGCGTCACGAGGTGTGCGACCAGCCGGGGACGGCGGGCAGTGCGGCGAGCACCGTCGTGCGGTGGTGCGTCACCAGGCGTGCGACCGCCGGCGAGGCGCTGTGACCGGGCAGCCGGCGAGGATGACACGGCCAAAACGGGACCGCCCGCGCTCGAAGATATTTGGTATCGATTTCGATTTGGCGATGATACTGTCGGCCCCGAGATGGTGACCTTCCGTGTTCTTGGTCCACTTTCGATAGTCGTCAACGGGCGGCCGGCAGCCTTGCGCAGCCGCCGGCAGCGAGCTGTGTTGGCCATGCTGCTGGCCAACGGGCGCCGGATCACCCACACCGACCGGCTGCTGCGTGCGCTGTGGGCCGACGATCCGCCCGACACGGCGATAGGCCAGATCCAGACGGTGGTCTGGCGGCTGCGCGGGCTGGTGGGCGAGGCCGCGATCGTCACGCATCCGGGCGGATACGAGCTGGCCGCGGGACTGTCCGAGTTGGACGCGCAGTGGTTCGCGGCTGCCGCCGCGGACGCGGCCGAGCTGGTGCGGCGCGGGCGGCTCGACGAGGCCGCGGCCGGATACGATCGGGCGCTCGCGCTGTGGCGGGGCGCGCCCTTCGCCGACGTCCAGATGCCGGGCGATCCGGTGGGCAGCGGCTTCCAGGCCGCGCTCGCGGAGCTTTCCGAGCAGCGTGTGGCCGCCGAGCGGCAGCATTTCGACGTGCGGCTCGCGCTGGGTCAGCATGCCGATTTGGTACCGCTGCTACGCCACCGCGTCGCGGAGGAGCCCCTGCGCGAGGAGTTGCGCGAGCGCCTGATGCTCGCGCTCTATCGCACGGGCCGGCGCGCCGACGCTCTCGACGCCTTCCGGCAGGCCCGCGCCGTCTCGGTGGAGGAGCTCGGCCTCGAGCCCGGGCCCGGGCTGCAGCGGCTCAACCGGCTCATCCTGTCCGGTGACTCCACATTGGACTCACGCGGCGAGGCGGAGCTCGACCCGCCGCAGTTGCCCCGCCCGGCCATGCTGCCCATGGACATCCCCGACTTCGTCGCCCGCACCGAGCTCGCGAGCAAGCTCGCCGCCAAGCTGACCGGCCCGGCGCAAGCCCGTGCCCCCACCATCCTGGCCATCTCGGGCGCCGCCGGGACCGGCAAGACCAGCCTCGCCGTACACATCGCGCACCTTGTGCGGCAGCGGTTCGCCGACGGGCAACTGTTCGCGGAGCTGCGCGGGGTCGACTGTCCGCTCGACCCGGGCGAGGTGCTGGCCCGATTCCTGCGCGCGCTGGGCGAGGACGCCCGCGGCATCCCCTCCGATGTGGACGAGCGGGCGGCCCTGTTCCGCGCCCGCACGGCCGGCCGGCGCGTGCTCGTCGTGCTCGACAACGCCGCGGGCGAGGCGCAGTTGCGGCACCTGCTGCCCGCCGATCCCGACTGCGCGGTCATCGTGACCAGCAGGCGCAGGATGGCCGCACTGATTGGCGCGCAAGAGGTGGATCTCGGCGTGTTCGAGCCAGGCGAGGCGCTCGACCTGATGCGGATGGCGATCGGGCCGGAGCGCGTCGCGGGCGCGCTGGATGACTGCCTGGTCGTGGCCGAGCGTTGCGGATACCTGCCGCTGGCGATCCGGGTCGCGGCGGCACGCCTGGCCGCGCGGCCGCACTGGCCGGTGTCCCGCCTGGCCACGCAGCTGGCAGGCGAGAGCGGGCGGCTCGACGCGCTGTCGACCGGCGACCTCGCGGTGCGGGCCAGCGTGGCGCTGAGCGTCGACGCACTTGAACCGTTGGAGCGCAAGCTTTTTGGGTTGCTCGGCACGGTCGACGCCGGTCACCTTCCGGCGTGGGCGGCCGGGCCACTTCTCGACGTGCCGGCGGCCGCGGGCGAGGAGTCGCTGGAACGGCTGGTCGAGGCGCGGCTCGTGGACGCGGAGTCGGACCGGTACCAAATGCATGATCTGGTTAAAGACCTTGCGCGGGAACGGGCGCCGTCCGACCAAAGTGGACTGCGGCGGCTCTGCGGGGCCTGGCTGACGCTGGCCGACATGGCATATGAGCGGATGCCGGGCGGATATCGGCGCGCCGCCACGCTCACCGCGCCGAGATGGTCCGGCTGGCCACGGGACGAGATCGATCGGCTGCTGCACGACCCGGCGGGGTGGTGCGAGGCCGAGCGCGCCGGGCTGACCGCGGCCGTGCGGCTGGCAGCCGGAGCCGGGGAGGCCGGGCTGGCGTGGGAGCTCGCGGTGACCATGACGCGCTTCTTCGAGCTCCGCGAATACCTGGAGGATTGGCGGATCACGCACGAGGCGGCGCTGAAGGCGTGCGTCGACGCGGGCGACCGCACGGGCGAGGCATACATGCGGCGCGGCCTGGGCGAGCTGCACCTCAACCTGGACCGGTTCGATGACGCGCTCGCCCATCTGGATCCGGCACTGTCCATAATGGATGCACTGGGCGACCGGCCGGGGCAGGCGGCGGTGCTGCGCGCGGCCGGCAGCGCACTCCGCAGGCTGGGCCGGGAGGCCGAGGCCATGGCCGCGCTCGGCAGGGCACGGGTGATCTGCGGCGAGATCGGCGACCTGCAGGGCGAGGCGCAGGTGCTGCACCTCATCGGCGCCGTACACCGGATGGCGGGCCGGCTGCCGGAGGCGCAGACCGCGTACACCCAAGCGTTTGAGATCTTCAAAGCTCTTGACGACCGATTCGGTCAGTCATTCGCGCTGTGCAGCATGGGCGTGGCCGCGGGCTACCAACCCGACCGTTTCGCCGAGGCCGACCAATATCTGCGGCAAAGCCTCGGCATGAGCCGCGAGTTCGGCTACCGGCGCGGCGAGGCCATCGCGCTGGGCAACCTCGGCTGGCTGTACCAGCGCTCCGGCCGGCCGGAAGCGGCCGCCAAGGAGCTGGCGCAGGCGATCACGATCTGCCGGGAGATCGGTGACCGGCACGGGGAAACAATGGAGCTGCGCCGGCTCGGGCAGGCCTATCTGGACAGCGGGCGCATGGCCGCGGCCCGCAGCGTGCTGCAGCGAAGCCTCGCGCTCGCGTGGGAGCTGGGGTCGCTGGAGGACCAGAACGAGGCGCTGGCCCTGCTCGGGAAGATCGGCGTGCAGGCGCCGCCGCCGCGGGCGAGATAGGTTCGGTGGCATGAGCCTGGCCCGCGCCGCCGCGACATTGCTCGCCGCCGTCCTGGTGTCCGCATGTTCGCCTTCCCCGCGCGTGGAGCAGCCCGCCCAACCGCAAGCGGCGCAAGGGCTTGAGGGGCACTCCGGCCACACCCGCGCCAGCGCGCCGCCACCGCGGCCGCTGCGCACCGGCGAGCGGTTCGTCGAGCTGAGCCTGGCCCGGCCGTTCACCCCCTCGCCCGAGCGCGGCACCGACGAATATCGCTGCTTCCTGATCGACCCCGGTCTGGCCCGGCGCACCTTCCTCACCGGCTCGCAGTTCCTGCCCGACAACGCGGCCATCGTGCACCACGCCATCTTCTTCCGGGTGCCGGCGGGCGACGTCGCCGAGGCGCGCGACCTCGACGCCAAGACCGACGGCGACGGCTGGACATGCTTCGGCGGCGCCGGGATCGTCTCCGATCAGCCGCTGCGCCAGCTCGCGGGCGGCGTGGGCGCGGCATGGATCGGGGCCTGGGCGCCGGGCGCGGGCGAGGCCGTGCTCGCCGACGACGTCGGTTACGAGATGGCGGCCGGCAGCCAGATCGTGATGCAGGTGCACTACAACCTGCTCGGCACCAAGGGCACCGACCAGTCGGGCGTGCGGCTGCGGTTCCACGACGGCGGGAGCAAGCTCAAACCGTTGCAGACCAGACTGTTGCCCGCTCCGGTCGAGCTGCCGTGCGCGCCCGGCGAGTCCGGCCCGCTGTGCGACCGGCAGCAGGCCGTCCTCGACGTCAACACGCGCTTCGGGGTGCAGGCCGGGCTGACCGTTGCCGGGCTGAGCCTCATGTGCAACAAGGGCGAGACCCGGTCCGGCCCGGTGCAGTCGTGCTCCTTCCCGATCCGCGAGGCCGGCCTCGTGCGCGCTGTCGCCGGCCACATGCACCTGCTGGGCCGGTCCATCAAGGTGGAGCTCAATCCCGGGACGCAAAAGGCAAAAACACTGCTGGACGTCCCGGTCTTCAACTTCGACGACCAGTCCGCGCGCGCCCTGCCCCAGCCCGTCGCCGTCAAACCGGGCGACACCCTGCGGGTCACCTGCACCCACGACGCCGGGCTCCGCAAGCTCGTGCCCGCGCTGCGCACGCTCGAGCCGCGTTATGTGGTGTGGGGCGAGGGCACGGCCGACGAAATGTGCCTCGGCATCATCAACTGGACGCGCTCGTAGAAAGCGTGCCGGCGGTCGCGCAGGCGGACGGGTCGACCGTCAGGACCAGGCTGAGCAGATCGCCCAGGGCGTGCGCGAGGCGCGGGTCGGCGAGCTCGTAGCGGCTGCGCCGGCCCTCGGGCACGGCCACGACGAGCCCGCAGCCACGCAGGCAGGCCAGATGATTGGACAGGTTTTGCCGGGTGACGCCGAGCATGTCCGCCAGGTCGGTCGGGTAGGCGGGCGCCTCCCGCAGGGCCAGCATCAGCCGTGAGCGGGTGGGGTCGGAGATGGCGTGGCCGAAGCGCGCCAGGACCTCCCCATGAGTCAGCGCCTGCATGACGCCAACTCTATACAGGTTTCGCTGTACTCGCGTCGGTCGCGCGGCGGTGGACCGGGCCGTGCGCGTCGTCGCAGTGCGGTCCGGAGGGCGCAAGGGCGTCGGCGTGGTCGACCTGCAGCGTGGTGTGGGTGATGTCGTGCCGTTCGGTCAACGATCGCTCGAGGGCCACGCGGGTGGAGTGGCAGTCGACGCCCGGTTCGACGAGCACGTGGGCGGACAGGGCGGGCTGTCCGGAGGTGATGACCCACAGGTGCAGATCGTGGATCTCCACCACGCCGGGCTGCGCGAGCAGGTCGGCGGCCAGCGCGCCGGTGTCGGCCCCGGCCGGCGCGGCGTTGAGCAGGATGCGGCCCGAGTCGCGGACGAGGGCCCAGCCGCCCTTGACCATCAGCCCGACGACGATGAGCGTGGCGATCGGGTCCGCCCGCTGGAAGCCGGTCAGCATGACCACGGTGCCGGCCGCGACCGCGGCCACGGAGGCGAGCGCGTCCATGAGCACGTGCTGATAGGCGCCCTGGATGTTGAGGCTCGACCGGTTGGCCTTGCTCATCGCCCATGCCGCGACCAGGTTGACGCCCAGGCCCACGAGGCCGGTCACGATCACCATCCAGCCGGTGACCTCGGGCGGGTCAAACAGGCGCCGCACCGCTTCGTAGCCGAGCCAGGCCGCCAGGAGCAGCAGGCTGACGCCGTTGATCTGCGCCGAGAAGATCTCGGCCCGCTTGAGGCCGAAGGTGTATGCGCCGCCGGCCGGCCGCGCGGCCAGCCGCATGGCGATCAGCGCCAGCACGATGGCGAACGCGTCGGTGAGCATGTGCGCCGCATCCGATATCAGCGCAAGGGATTGCGCCAGCACACCTACGATTACTTCGACGGCCATGAATGCAAAGATCACCGTCAGTGCGACGCTGAGCCAGCGCCGATCCGCGTGGGGGTCTACCGCATGGCTATGCGAATGGTGATGGTGTTCTTCGGTCACGGCGATACGGTACAGCGTTCAGTGAATTCATTGCAATTTGAACATGGGATCGGTTATCGATGCACTCACTGACAGCGCAACGGCGCGCCCGGCTCAACCGGCGCAGCCAGCAACTGGCCTACGCGACCGCCGGATACAACCTGCTCGAAGGCGTCGTGGCGATCGCCGTGGGCACGGCCGCCTCGTCCGCGGCGCTGATCGGGTTTGGGCTGGACTCCTTCATCGAGGTGTCCAGCGCGCTCGTGGTGATCTGGCAGTTCCACTCGCGCGTGCCGGAGGCGCGCGAGCGGCTGGCCCTCAAACTGATCGCGGTCTCGTTCTTCGCGCTTGCCGCCTGGGTCACGTTCTCGGCTGCGCGGGCGATGCTGGGCCCCGGCGAGGCGGCGCCGTCCACCGTGGGCATCGCGCTGGCGGCCGTGTCGCTGATCGTGATGCCGCTGCTGGTGTGGGCGAAACGGCAACGGTCGTCGCGGATTCCACACAGACATTGCTCTGCACTTACCTTTCGGCGGTCCTTCTCCTCGGCCTCGGGCTCAACGCGTGGCTCGGCTGGGCGTGGGCCGACTCGCTGGCGGCCCTCGTCATCGCCGGCGTCGCGGTCAAGGAGGGCGTACAGGCATGGCGGGGCAAGCAGTGTGACGATTGCGCGGGCGGCGGTGGCGAGGCGTGAAGGCGTTACGCGGCCCGCCGGCGGCGTTGGGTGGGAGCCACGGAGGCGCGGACGGGGAAGGGGTAGATGGTGGCCGCGAGACCGTCGTCCTCGTCGCCCTTGCCCGTCAGGGTCCAGCCGCCGCTTGGGTTTTGGGCGCGTTGGGGTGGCGGCGTGTCGCGCAGCCGGGGCAGGTTCATCACGAGCAGCAGCACGTATCCCGCCAACACGAGCGAGTGCGACAGGACGCGCGCGCCGTCGACCCGGCCGGCGAGGGCGTCGTTGGCGGTCAGCAGGCCGAGCACCGCCACGAACGCGGTCAAGACCGGGATGAGCCCGGTCGGCCGGGTGCGCCGCCAGGCCAGCCAGGCCATGGCCGCGCCGATGGCTACATTCCACGCCGCGGACTCGTGCCACAGGTGGCCCGAGGTGACGGAGCCCACGGTGTCGCCATGCCCATGATCGGCGAGGCTGGTGGCATAGGCCGAAATCTGGGCCACGCCAAGGAAAAATTGGCCCAGCCCGACCGCGAGCAGGGCGTGCCGCAACCAGAGGACGGCCTTGCTCGCAGTGGGCACCGCCTCGAGGATCGCGTTCATCGCCTCGGCGCTCAGGCCGGGACCGGGCAGGGCGGCGGCGGTGCGGGCGAGCCGCGTGACCGCGCCCGCGCGCTCCCACCAGGCGGCGCACTCGGCGCACCCGGCCAGGTGCGCGTCGACGGTCTCCCGCAGCGCGGGATCGTCCTCGCCGTCCAGCCGGGCCGACAGCTCGACCCGGATATCCTCGCAGCCCATCGCGGCACCCATAGACACATTGTCGCCAAGACGGGGCGGCTGGTTCCAGCTAGGCTGCTGTCATGTCCGCGTATGCCGCCAACGACGAGCACCTCACACTGCTCGCCCTGGCCGCCCGCGACGGGGATCGGCAGGCTGTGGCCGCGTTCGTGACGGCCGTCCAGCGCGACGTGATCCGGTTTGTGGCGAGCCTCACCAGCCCGGAGGAGGCCGACGATCTGGCGCAGGACACGTTTGTGCGCGCCATGAGGGCCCTGCCCTCGTTTGAGGGGCGTTCCTCGGCGCGCACATGGCTGCTGTCGATCGCCCGCCACACCGTGCTCGACCACCTGCGCAGCCATTCCCGGCGCCCGCAGGTCGCACCCGTGCAGGATTGGGCCGCGGCCGCCGACGCCGCGCAGGCGGGGTCGGCGCCGCGGTTCGACGAGCAGGTCCTGCTCGAGCGGCTGATCGCCGGGCTCGACCCCGACCGGCGCGAGGCCTTTGTCGCCACACAGCTTCTCGGACTGTCCTATCAGGACGCCGCGGAGGTGATCGGCTGCCCGATCGGCACCGTCCGGTCAAGGGTCGCCCGCGCCCGCGACGACCTCGCCGCCGCGCTGGCCGGGCCGCAGCCGGGCACCGGCCGTCATCTTCGCGCCGTCTAGCGCTCCGACCACAGCCGGCAAGGATCAGCCCTTCGCTAGCTGGGTTTGCGTCGCAGCGCCAGGCCGAGCGCGGCCAGCGCGACGAGCAGCGCGGCGCCGCCGAGGCCGATCGCCCAGCCATTTGCGTTGCTGTCGTCCGTGGACGTGGTGGTCGTGTTGGCCGCCGCGACGGGCGCGGTCTTGGGCAGCACCTTCAGCACGGGCGCCGGGCGCTCCAGCTGCGCTCCGTCCTTGGGCTCCTCGATCCAGCGGACGATGTTGCCGTCCGAATAGGTTTGCAAAGATTTAAATATTATTTGCTGTACCTCTGGCAGCGGCCCGGCGGACACGTCGAACTCCTGAAACTGGCCCGGCTTGATCGCGGCCGCCGCGTCGGCGGTCCACACGATCCGCGACACCGCCTCGGTGATCTCCGAGTCGTGCGCCTTGATCGGCGTCGTGAGCTTGCGCGTCTCCGTCGTGACCGTCCAGCCGGGCACGGGCCTGACCGAGACGCTGGCAAACGGCGCGTCCTGCGGGAAGGCCACCTCCAGCTTCACCGTCGACGCGGTGTCGCTCTCGTTGGGCACCCGGAAGGTGAGCTTGGCGTAGCCGCCCGCGGTCGCCTCGCGCGGGTTGACCGTCACGTGCGCCGCCGCCGGAAGCGCCGCCGCGCCGATGATGGCCGCCGTCGCGGCCAGGACTGTCGCCACGCGCAGCCCGTTTCTGCCTGTGAGTCTCATCTCGTGTCCTCTGAGGTCTCGGTCTAGACGGGGGAACGGCGCGCGGAAGCGGGCCGCAAAACACCAGTCGCCGCGCCGCGCGGGCCAGTTCCGGCGGAGTTCAAACAGTCTGTGGGCTGCCGATTTCACGAACGTCGAAACATTGCCGAAACTCGATCTTCAACAGTTGGTGGCACCTGGCAACCCTGCCAACGAAGGAGGCTCCCATGGAGTTCATGTCCGACGACGTCCTGGCCTACAGCGACTGGGATGACAACGAGGCGACGCCGCACAGCTGCCCCGGCCTGGCCGAGGTCTGATCTCACGCGGCAGCCGACCCGAGGCGGCCGGACTCCTCCGGCCGCCTCGCACGAAACATGAGGGGAGACACGGGTGCCCGACACACAGACCGTCACAGAGTCCGTCACAGTCGCCAAACCGCGCCTGCTGCGCGGTGAGCACGGCTGGTGGTATCTGGCCGAACGCAAGCTGATGCTGCTCGGCCCGTCGGCCGTGGACGACACCGGCCGGCTGCGCCCGGACGTGGACGAGCGGCTGCGCGCCGCCGGCGTCAACGATCCCAGGCCGCGCCCGCCGTACTCGCTGACCGTCCTCACCGCGACCGCGTGCAACCTCGGCTGCGCCTACTGCTTCCAGAACACCGAGCCCGATCCGGCCGGCGGCCCGCGCCCGCCGCGCATCGCCGCGTCGTCGCTGCAGCGCGACACCGCGCGCCGGATCCTCGAGTTCGTCGGCGCCAAGATGACCGAGTCCGGGCTCAAGGAGCTCGACGTGCACCTGTTTGGCGGCGAGCCCCTGCTCAACCCGGACGGCTGCCGCGACATGCTCGAGCTCGCGGCCGGCTATGGGCTCGTGTCGGCCCAGCTGACCACCAACGGGACCCTGCTCACGCCCGCGCTCGCCGGACAGCTCGCCGGCCTCGGCCTGACCACCGTGCAGATCACGTTCGACGGCAACCGTGCCGACCACGACGCCTCGCGCGTGCGCCGCTCCGGCGGCGGGACCTTCGACGACATCCTCACCAACCTGGCGGGCGCCACCGAGACGACCGGCATCCGCTGGAACTTTCGGATCAACGTGAGCCAGCGCAACCGCGACGGCCTCATGGAGATGGTCGAACAGATCGCGGACCGCGTCGACGCGTCCCGCTGCTACATCAGGTTCGCGCTCGTGCACGACGCCGGGGTCGGCTTCACCGGCACGGTCCGCGCGGCCGAGGAGGCGCTCGTCGACGACGTGGTCGGGTGGACTGTGCGGGCCAGTGAGATCGGTTTCCGGATCAGCCGTCCGAAACCGATCACACCGTGCCGGACCTGCACCTACCGCGACGGACTGCTGGGCGCGGTGGCCAATGCCGACGGCGTGCTCTACAGCTGCTGGGAATCGGCGGGCAAACCCGGCTGGGAGGTGGGCACGGCGGAGACCGGTTACCTGCCGGCCGACCAGACGCGCGGGCGATGGGTCGCATGTGGACAGGAGGCACTCGACGCCGACCCGGCCGGGGCCGCACGCTTGCGCGACGCGGTCGACACGCGGATCCTCGACTACCTGCACTCCATCGGGCGGTTGGGTCTGCGCACCCGGGCCGCGGGATAACGCCATGGCCGGCTCCGGACCGCTACGGGACAACGTGGACTTCCGCCGGTACTGGCTCGGCCAGGTCGGCTCCGATCTGGGCACCCAGATGTCGATCGTGGCCTTCCCACTGCTCGTGCTGGCCCTGGGCGGCTCGGCCGCGCAGGCGGGCGGGATAGCGACCGGTTCCCTTGTCGCGCGGACACTTTTCCGCCTTCCGGCGGGCGTGATCGTCGACCGGTGGGACCGCCGCAGGCTCATGATCGGCAGTGATCTGGTGCGGGCGTTCGCGCTCGGCAGCATCCCGCTGGCGGCGCTCCTCGGCGGCGGCCCGACCTACCCCCATCTGCTGCTCGTCGCGATCGTCGAGGGCACGGCGGGCTCACTGTTTTGGCCTTCGGCCGCCGCGTCACTGCGCCGCCTGGTGCCTGAGCACCAGCTCACCGCCGCGATCGCGCGCAGTCAGGCGCGATCGCGGGCCGCGTCGCTGATCGGGCCGGCCCTCGGCGGCTGGCTTTTTACCGTGCACCGGCTCGTACCGTTTCTCGCGGACTCATTCTCGTACCTCATATCGGCTTTGCTCATCTCTCGAATCACCACGCCGTTGCGGCCTGATCCTTCGAACGGGTCGGCGCCCGCGCGAGATCGGCGGCTGTCGGCCGGCATCCGCTGGTTTGTGGGGCACCGGCAGCTACGCACGCTGGTCGCCTTCGGCGGCGTGCTCAACCTGATCGCCGTCTCCGCTTTGCTGGCGGTGATCGTCGGTGCCGAACGGCGGGGCCTGTCCGGCGGCACGATCGGCCTCCTGCTCGCCTGCGTCGGCGTCGGCGCGCTGTGCGGCGCCCTGGCCGGTCCCGCGATCCTGCGGCGGCTGCCGGTCCCGCAGGTCTTCCTCGCCCTCGGCGCGGGCTGGGCCGTGACCGCCGCGGTGCTCATGACCGGGCCGCCGCCGTGGGTCATCGGTGCGGTGCTGGCGGCCCAATACCTGATGACCGCGCCGTCCGCGATCGTGACCGGCAAGCTGCTTTTCCTTGGCGCGCCGGAACATCTGCTCGGCCGGGTCACCACGACCGCGGATCTGCTGATGTCGGGGCTGCCGGCGCTCGGCCCGCTGCTCACCGGCATCCTGTTGGGCGCCATAGGCGAGACCCGCACCTGGGCCGTGCTCGGTGTGCTCGCGGTGGCGGCCACGGTCGTTTGCATGCCCATCATTCGCACTCTTGACTCCGAGAAGCCAGAGAAGGAGGAGCGTCATGACGTTCTTCGATCCGCTCGTTGAGCAGTGGGGCGGCCGGGCCGACCTGCAGTCCGTGCTGGGCCGGCAACGCCTGCACGGCAAGGTTCCGGTCGCCGCGGCCGAATCGCTGATCACCTGGGACGGCCTGGGCGACCTGATGCTCATCCAGCGGCTGGGCCCGCCGCACCTGCGGGTCGTCGAGACCGCGGGCCGGCCGATCAACCCGGCGAAGTACATGGACAACAAGTCCTCGCCGAAGCGCAAGACGGTCGCGATCGTCGACGCCGACCGGTTGCGGTCCATTTTGGACAACGGCGCGACGCTCGTCGTGGACAGCGTCGACGAGATGCACCCGCCCATCTGGGATGCGGCGTTCGAGCTGTCCGGATACGTGGACGAGCCGGTGCAGGCGCACGCCTACGCGACGTGCGGCAGCGCGCCAGCCTTCGCGCCGCACTGGGACGTGCTCGACGTCCTCGTGGTACAGGTGGAGGGCAAAAAACATTGGGACGTCTACGGTCTGGGCAACAAGTCGCCGCTGGACGCGGAGACCGACGCCGACAACACGCGGCCCGACGAGCCGGTGTGGTCGGGCGTGCTCGAACCCGGCGACGTGCTCTATCTGCCGCGCGGATGGTGGCACGGCGTGCACGGCATGGGCGGCACCAGCCTGCACGTGAGCTTCGGCTTCCAGCGCCGGACGGGCATGACCTATCTGGGCTGGCTGACCACGCTCATGCGGCGGGCCGAGCCGTTCCGCGAGGACCTGCCGCGCGACAGCGATGAGGCGCTGGGCCGGCGCGCGGAGCTGCTCAGTGACTGTCTCATGCAGACGATGCGCGAGCATCCGGTGGAGGAGTATCTGGCCGAGCACCTCAAAACGCTGGCCCCGCCGGCGCCGCTGCGGCTGGGGCTGCCCCGATGACGCGTCCGGAATACCCGCCCACCGAACGGCTGGACCTCGTCGAGCTCCTGCACGGCCGCGCGATCGCCGACCCGTATCGGTGGCTGGAGGATCGGGCCGACCCGCGGACCCGCGCGTGGAGCGCGGCCCAAAGCGAGCTCTACCGGCGCGAGCGCGACAGCTGGCCCGGCCGGCAGGAGATAGGCGCGCGCATCGCCGAGCTTTCCCGCAGCGACACGATGACCCTGCCGCGGCCGCGCCGCGACCGGGTCTTCTTCGCCAATCGCGCGGCCGGGCAGGAGCACGCCGTGCTCACCGTGCTCGAGGCCGGCGGCACGCAGCGCGCGCTGATCGCGCCGATGGAAATCGATCCCACGGGCACGACCACGCTCGAGGCCTGGCACCCGTCGATCGAGGGTCGTTTGGTCGCCTACCAATTGGCGGGCGGTGGCACCGAACAGTCGCTGCTGCGCGTGCTCGACGTGACGACCGGCGAGGTGATCGACGGCCCGATCGACCGGGTGCGCAAGACACCGGTTGCGTGGCTGCCGGGTGGGACCGATTACTACTACGTACGGCGTCTGCGGCCCGACCACCACTATCACCGCCGCGTCTATCTGCATCGGGTGGGGGCGGACCCGGCCCAGGATGTGCTGATCTTCGGTGAGGGCCGGGATCCCGCCGACTTCTACACCGTCAACGTGTCCGCCGACGGGCGGTGGCTGCGCGTCACCGCCACGGCCGGCACGGCGCACGGCACCGACGTCTGGCTGGCCGACCTGTCCGAAACCGGGCCGCAGAAGCCGGATCTGCGTGTGGTCCAGCAGGGCCTCGACGTCAGGACCGTGCCCTACATCCGGCCCGGCACCGGCCCCGGCGACCCCGTGCTGCTGCTCACCGATCGCGGTGGTGCCAACGGCCGGCTCGCTGTCGCGGCACTATCCGATCTCGACAGTGGGGATTGGAAGGATCTCGTGGCCGAGGATCCGACCGCCGTGCTGGCCGACGTCGCGGTCCTCGACGGGCCGCGTCTGGCGCGCCCGCTGGCGGCCGTGCTGCGCAACCGGCACGCGGTCAGCCAGATCACGCTGCACGACATGGCCGACGGGCGGCAGGTGGGCATTGTGCCGCTGCCCGGGCGCGGCATCGTCACGCACATCGTGGATCGCGTCGATGGCGGGCACGAGCTTTGGTTCGACTACTCCGACTTCTCCACGCCGCGGGCGGTGTATCGGTATGACGCGCTGACCGGCGAGGTGGGCCTGTGGTTGCCGCAGGTGCGGCCCGAGGTCCCGCCGATGCATACCCAGCAGATCGTGTACCGTTCGGGCGACGACACGCTGGTGCGCATGTTCATCGTGTCGGGCGGGCCCGTGCCCGACCGGCCACGGCCGACGATCCTTGCGGGATATGGCGGTTTCGGGGTCTCGCTGCCACCCGACTACCTGCCGATGATCGCCGCCTGGGTCGAGGCCGGTGGCGTGTATGCGATCGCGAGCATCCGGGGCGGGGGCGAGCAGGGCGAGGACTGGCATCGGGCCGCGGTGCTGGGCCTTCGCCACAAGAGCTTCGCCGACTTCGCCGCGGCCGCGGACTGCCTGGTCGCGGACGGCTGGACCACGCCGGGGCAACTCGGTGTGTATGGCGGCTCCAACGGCGGGCTGCTGGCGGGCGTCGCGCTGACCCGGCATCCGGAGAAATACGCGGCCGTGGTGAGCCTGGCGCCATTGCTGGACATGGTGCGCTATGAGCTGTCCGGGCTCGGGCCGTCGTGGCGGCGGGAGTATGGCACGGCCGCTGATCCGGAGCACCTCGACTGGCTGCTGTCCTATTCGCCCTACCATCGCGTGCGGCCCGGGATCGCCTACCCCGCAGTGCTTTTCACGGTGTTCGACGGCGACACCCGGGTCGATCCGCTGCACGCGCGTAAGCTCTGCGCCGCCCTGCAGCACGCCACGTCGGGCGACCATCCGGTGCTGCTGCGCTGCGAGGGCGACGTCGGGCACAGCCTGCGCGCCCTGTCACGGGCAAACGAGCTGTCGGCGGACATCTTCGCCTTCCTCGCGGTCCACTTAGGACTGGAGTTCAGCGGGCCGGCTTCGCGTGGACCGGCTCCGGCTCCGGGTGGTTGAGCTGGTCTTCGTCTTCCTCGCGGTCCACTTAGGACTGGGCTCGGCAGGCCAGCTTCGCGCGCACCCGCTCCGACTCCGGGTGGTTGAGCTCGTCCAGCATGGTCAGGGCCCGCCGCCACGCCGTCCGGGCCTGCTCGGGCGCTCCGAACGCCTCGTGCGCGTTGCCCAGATAGGTGAGCGTGGCCGCCTCGTCGTAGCGGTCGCCGAGAGCCCGGTAGAGCCGGATCGCGCGGCGATAGGAGGCGATGGCCTGACGGCGATGGCCGAGATGCTGCCGGGCGTAGCCGATGGTGTGCCACGTGTCCGCCTGCCCCAGCCGGTCGCCGAGTTTGCGCAGCAACGGAAGCGCCCTGCCGCACGACGCGAGGGCCTGCGTGTGCTCGCCGAGAAGCGTTTGATACCAACCGAACGCATGATGCGCGACGCCCTGCCCGGGGCGCCGGCCTGTGGCGCGGAACAGGCGCAGCGTCTCGACGGCGTGGGTGAGCGCGGCCGCGTATCGGCCGCGCCGCTCGAGCACCTGGCTCAACCGCAGATGCGTGTCGGCCAGGCCCACCCGGTCGGCGGACGTGCCGCAGAGCTCGAGCGCGCGGATCAGGTGGGCCTGCGCGTCGTCGAGGCGATCGAGCCGGAGATAGGCGCGGGCGAGATAGCGGTGGGAACGGGCCTGCTCCAGCCGATCGTCGAGCCGGTGGGCGGCGGTCAGGGCGGCGAGCCCGGCGGTCACCATGTCGTGCCAGTGCCCGCGGCGATCGAGGAACACGGTCAGCGTCCACGCCAGCTGCAACACGTGGCCGTCGAAGCCGGCCCGGTCGGCCAGCTCGATGGCGCGCAACAGGACTTGGTGCTCGGCGGCGAACCAAGCCAGCGCCTGGTCGTAGCCGGGCGGATCCGCGATGCCGACACCGGGTTGCGGGGGCGGCGGGACGATCGGATCGCGCTGGGGCGCAAGCACTGTGGCGGCCGCGCAGGCCGTGTTGAGATAGTGGTCGAGCAGCCGGTGGATCGCCGCCTGGCGGTCGGCCTCGCCGTCGTGGGCCTGGTTTTGCTCGATGGCATAGGCGCGCAACAGGTCGTGAAAGGTGAACCGGCCCGGGATGTCTTCCGCCATAAGGTGTACGCCGGTCAGCTCGCACAGCCGCGAACGCACCCGCACGGCGGGCACCCCCGCGAGACTGGCCGCGGCGGGCGCGCCGATATCGGGGCCGGGATGCAGGCCCAGCAACCGGAACAGGCGCGCGGCCGGATCACTGAGCGCGCGCGGTATGACCACGAGAAGACCGCGCGCACGTCCCGGAGCGCGTCGAGCGCATTGCCGGTGTCACGCAGCTCATCGGCGAGCGCGGCGAGAGGGAAGCGGGGGCGGTTGGCGGCCCGCGCGGCCATGATTGTCAGGGCGAGGGGCAGCCGCGCGCAGCGGTCCACGATTTCGGTGACGGCATCCGGCTCGGCCGTGACGCGCTGCGGGCCGAGCCGGTGCGCGAGCATGTCATGGGCCTCGGCGGGGGTGAGCAGGTCCAGCGTGACGGGCTGGGCGCCGTCGGCGGCCAGCAGCCCGGTCAGCTCATCACGGCTGGTGACCACGACGACGCAGCCGGGCGTGCCTGGCAGCAGCGGGCGCACGTGCTCGGCGTCGCGGGCGTTGTCGAGCACGATGAGCATCCGCTTGCCCGCCAAGAGGCTCCGGTATAGGCCTATCTGCGCATCCAGGCCGGCCGGGATGTGTGGGGCGGGCACGCCCAGCGCGTCAAGGAAAACCCGGACCGCGTCGGCCGCGGCCATCACCGAGCCGCTGGGGTCGAAGCCGCGCAGGTTCACAAACAGCTGCCCGTCGGGGAACGTCTCGGCCACCCGATGCGCCCAGTGCAGCGCGAGGGCGGTCTTGCCGACGCCCGCCGTGCCGGACAAGGCCGAAACGGACAGTCGACTGTCGAGCGCGGCAAGCTCGGCGGCCCGGCCGGTGAACAATCGTGGCGGCGCAGGCAGCTGCCGCGGCACCGGCTTTTTAGCCATGTCATCTTTTAGGTCGCCGGTCAGGATCTGATGGTGTAGCTGTTGCAGCGGCGGGCTCGGGTCGGCGCCCAACTCCTGGGCCAGCCGATGCCGGAGCCGCTCGTAGTGGTGCAGTGCCTCGGACTGCCGGCCGCAGCGATAGAGCGCGAGCACGAGCTGCCCGGCGAGGCGCTCGTCGGACGGATGGGCGACGGAGCGCGCGGCCAGCTCGTCTGCCAGCACGGCATGCCCGCCCCGGCGCAGGGCAAGGTCGTTGCGGTCGAGCTCGGCGGCCAGCCGCTGCGCGTCGAGCGACACGCGCAGGCGATCGAGCCACGGGGTCTGCAGGCTGCCAAACGGGTCGCCCCGCCACAGCCCGAACGCCTGCTCGAACAGTGCCACCGCCTCGTCCTCGCCGGCGGCCGTGCGGGCCAGCTCGATCAGGTGATGGAAGCGATGCAGGTCGATCGCCATCGGATCGGCCGACAGGCGGTAGCCGCCGCCCGGCTGCCGCGCGATCGCCACGTCGCCAGTCGCCGACAGCAGCCGGCGAAGGCGGGAAATGTAGCCCGACAGCGCGTTGCGGGCGCGCTGCGGCAGCTGATCGGCCCAGACCCGATCCAGGAGGACATCGACCGGCACCGTCCGGTTGGCGTCGACCAGCAGCGCCGCCAGCACGCCCCGCTGCCGGGCGTGGCCGATGTCGACCACCCTGCCTTGGACGCGCGCCTCGACCTCCCCGAGCACCCGGAACTCCACGACCATGACCGACTCCCCGCTGCGCCTCCCTCACGAATAGTAGGTCGGCCGGCGAGATCCATTCGCATGCGTGAGTAGCGTCGGGTGCCGTCGGTCACGGCTTCCGCCCGCCGCCGGGCGGGATGGGCGACGGAAGATGCGTACCAGGCAAGAGCATTCGTCGAGCTGGCCTCGTCCGCGGTCTGTGGCTCCTTGCATCGATGTTCATCGCGCAATTGAGATGTAAGCGGGAGGGTTCAGACTGATCGCTGGTTGTCTGCAGATGTCTGCAGACGGCTGCGGTGATCCATATCGCGATCGGGAATGCGTGGGCAGCGGCCCGACATCGTGCTGCTCGCTGAGGTTACTGCTGGTCATGCTGTGGTTACGTCAAGCCATTGACGTGTATGTCTGCGGTCGTTAGTGTTCGTGGTCCTGAGTGTCCAATCGCTACCCGCACGGGGGCAGCGCGAGTTGGGGGAGTGCGCGATGGCGCATG
>JBIOYB010000037.1:0-10810 GCA_044869915.1 Allorhizocola sp. | reverse complement strand
CATCGAATCCTCCTTGATGATCAAAATCCGCTCAGACCTGCTTCTCGGGCAGGTGGACCACCAGGCCCTCCAGCTCGTCGGCCTTCAGCTGGCAACTGAGCCGGCTGTTTTCGCGACGTGGACTCGCCGTGCCGTACAGCAGCTCGTCTTCCACGTCCTTCATGGGCGGCAGGGCCACACCGCAGCTTTCGTCCACGTACACGTGGCAGGTGCCGCACATCGCGCCGCCGCCGCATTCGCCCACGATCCCGTCGACGCCGTTGAGGACGGCGCCGCGCATGACCGAGTTGTTGGCCGGGACATCGATAACCGTGACGGTACCGCTCAGGTGGACATAAGTGATCTTGGCCATTCCGATGGCTCCCTCCTACCTCCTGGCGGGCTCGGATGGAGGGTCTCAGAAATGCCTGGAACCCAACCGGATCACGCCTCGAGATGGCCTCGGCCGCCCGCCTGCTTGCAGCCGGGCGTTCGGTCCGCTCGAGGATGTCCTCCGCTTCTGCTCGCGGAACAGCCTGGTAGCCGAACTCCGGATCGGACCAGGACAGGCGTGCTGTTCCAGCGGCCGTCCACCTTGCGGGTGTTCAGGTAGCGGCGATACGCGTTCCGATCGACGTTGCCTCCCGTATCAGCGAACCAGACCGGAGGCAGCGTCCCGAACAGCACGTGGTATTGGGCGATCCAGGCAATCGCGCCGGCGCCATTGACCGGCAAGTGCTCGACCAGGTGATCCACGGCATGGCGGCAGAGGGCCGCGTACGCCGCTGGATCCGTGCCCGCCATATGACGCCAGATGGCGTCGATGTATTGCGAGAACATGCCGGGCGCTGTGCTGGCCAGCTTCGCGATGACGAGGAACTTCGCCAGCTCGCACCGTGCCTGACCGATGGTGACCGGCTCCAAGACCGTGGTAATGCTCATGTCTCCTCCTCGCTCGTGCCTTCCGATGCCCTCCCGGCGTCTCTATATATCGAGGTTTCCTTATGCGACTGAGTATGAGAAGGTGATTTACCGATGATGTAACGACACTTGCGGGATGGGTAAACGGGCGGCAGGTTAAGGCCATGGGATCGGCATGGTGGGAGAGTCCCGCGGCGCGCGCAGCTTCAGAAGCCGGTGAATTCGGTACACTGTTGCGGATGGCACGCCGCGCCAGAGGGCTCTCGCAGCGTGATGCTGGCACAATCTTGGGATGTTCCTACGTGTCGGTGTCGCGTTACGAGACGAGTCAGCAGCGTCTGGTCGATGTGAATCTTCTGCGTCTCGTGTCGCAGAAGATGGGCATCCCGCCGCAGATGCTCGGCTTGAGCCCGGATCAGGCTGGGGCTGCTGAGGCCATGCAGCGCAGACGCGTGTTTTCCGGCCTGGCATCCAGCGCGTTCGTGCTGCCCACGCTGACCTCCCACGCCTCGACCATGCTGGCCGGGCTGGACTCGGTGCTCTTCGGCGTCAGCCGGCAGGCACAGCCGTTGTCCAGGCAGGCGTTGACGTCTGTTCTATCGGCTGTGCGACAGGATTTCACAGCGTGTCGCTGGTCGGAGTTGGCGGCGAAGGTTCCCAATCTGATCAAGGTGGCGGTGGTGTCGCGGAGCCACGCCGGCTATGACGAACGCGGCCTGTTCGACTCGCTGCTGTCGGATGCCTATGTGTTAGGCAACCAGCTGGCGATAAAGCTCCACGAGCCCGAAGTCTCGTGGGTGTTGGCCGACCGGGCGATGCAGGCCGCGACCGCGTCCGGCGACCCGAGAGCGCTTGCGCGGGCACAGTGGCGCATGGCTGTCTCGCTGCGCCGATCGAGGCACAAGGACATGGCCGTGCGCATGCTTTCGGATGCGGCTGAACAGCTGCGCCGGGCAAACGACCTTGAAACGGCATGGGATGCCGGGTTCTACGCCCGAATGTTGTGCTCCGCCGCATACACGGCGGCGTTGGCCGACCGGAGGGCGCAAGCCTATGGATATTTGGAGCACGCACGGGAGGTGGCAGCCGAATGTCCAAGGTCGCCGTTCTCATCCACCGACATTGACCTGTACGGCATCTCGGTGGCTCGTGCTGTTGGGGATTTCGGTCAGGCGGTCGACTTGGCACGTTCGATCCGGCTCGGTCTGCTACCCGAGACGGAGCGGCAAGTCCGCTATTGGGAGGACACGGCAATCGCGCTATGGGGTCGGGGCCGCCCCGCCGAGACCTTCCAGGCGATGCTGGCAGCCGAGCGGCTAGCGCCGCAGGAGGTGCGGTTGCGGCCGTGGGCACACAGGATCACCGTCAACCTGCTCTCGCTCGGACCGCGGACGGGTCTGTCGGGAGTGCGGGAGTTTGCGATCCGCGCTGGGGTTGCGGCGACCGCATAGCGGGGCCCGGCCCTCGGATGCGTGTTTGCACGTTAGCCGGCTTGCGGGGCGCTATCGGCCTTCGTGGGAGCCGGTCCGGCCATGCCCGCTGCGGTGGGGGTTGGCTCCGTTCAGGCGAAGCCGCTGCGGAAATTACAGCCAGCCGGCGTCGGTGGCGATGCGGATGGCGTCGACGCGGTTGCGGGCGTGGAGTTTGCTCGCGATGGTCGAAAGATAGTTGCGCACGGTGCCGGTGGACAGGAAGAGGCGGGAGGCGATCTCGGGGGCCTCGGCGCCGCTTGCGGCCAAGCGGAGCACGTCGAGCTCGCGTGTCGTGAGTGGACACTCGGCGGTGTCCCAGGCGGCCAGGGCCAGCTGGCTGTCGATGACGCGCTGGCCCGCGGCCACGCGGCGGATGGCGTCGGCGAGCTCGCGGGAGGGCGCATCTTTGAGCAGGAAGCCGCCGACCCGGGTGGACAGGGCGCGGCGCAGGGTGCCGGGCCGGCCGAGGCTGGTCAGGATCAGGGTGCGGCAGCTGGGCAGGGCCTCGTGGAGTTTGCCGGCCGCGGTGAGCCCGTCGGTGCCAGGGAGATCGATGTCAATGACGGCGACGTCGGGGGAGTGCTTCAGGGCGGTGGGCAGGATGTCATCGCCGGAGGCGACATCGGCGACGACGTCGAGGTCTTCCTCCAGGTTGAGTAGTGCCACGAGCGCGCCGCGCACCATGTGCATGTCCTCGGCGAGCATCACCCTGATCGTCAACTATCGATTCCTCCCCGTCGTTTCTCCCAGCTCTCGGTTAGGATCCTTACGCATTTGGGCCGCTCTTTCAACCGGCTGAATGAAAACCGGGTGAATGAAATCGGACGCCGGCTCGCGTTCGCCGGCGCCCGTCCTCATAGCGCGGGTGTGTCGCGGGTTATGTAGCGGTATTTGGTTTGCAGCTCACCGTCGACCCACACCAAGACATCGTCGACCGTGAACGTCGGTTCGAATGTGACGTTGCCGTCCACGTCGGTCCGGGTGACAAGCGTGTAATACGTGACGTTGACGGCGCCGTCTTCGCCGCGGTCGATGACGAGGTGGTCGAACCAGTGCCTGACCACTATTCCTTTGTACCGCGGAAGCGCCGCCCGCATCCCCGCGATCATTGTTTCGCGCCCGACCGCCTTCTCCCCGCGGTGGGCGTGCTCGATCGCGCCGTCCTCGGTGAAGGTCTGCGCATACTTCACGATCTGCAGACTGTCCAGCAGACGCATCTGCCGCGCGTAGAACGCGCGCACCTCGTAGTCGAGCTCCACTTTGGACAGATTGAGCCGCAGGTGCTTCTCGACCGCCTTGGCGTATTTGGCCAGCGTCTCGCCCGGGCTGGGCCCGTCGAGGGCACGATGGATGGACTCGCCGTCGGGGCCGTGCTTCCACAGCTTGACGTGTGCCAACTCGACCTCGGTGACGCCCGGCGCGACCTCGGTGAAGTTGACCTCGATCTCGCTGGCCGCCTCGTCGTTGTCGATCATCTGCCAGCGCCCGTTGATGCGCCAGGTCATGGCGAGCCGTTTGGGTGGGTTCCACTCCAGCATCACGCCCCATTGGGCCTCGCTGCCGTCCACGGCCCGCTCGTAGTAGCGCCCGCCCACGAACGGCTCGAAGGTGATCTGTTCCCGCGGCGACTTGACCAGCACGTGCGAGTCGGGCCACCACTCGATGGGCCGCTCGGTGAAGATCGCCCATGCCCGTTCGATGGGCACGTTGACCCGCACCGACTTGCGGACGTCAGGGGGAGTAGCACTCATGAAGGAGGTCCTTTCTTGAGATCGAAATCGGGGTGGGCCACGTCTTGCGGGCTGAGGGTCGGCGTGCGCCCGAGCAGCCGGCGCGAGATGACGTGGTCGGCCGGCCGGTTGACCGATTCGACCGCGACCAGTTCGCCGGAGCGGAAGCAGAAGACCGAGAATCGGCCTTCCGCCGGGTCGCCCTTGACGACCGTCTGGTCGTGGCCGAGCGAGATGCCCGAGATCTGGAGCTTGAGCCCGCACTGGTCGCTCCAGAACCAGGGCACGGCCGCGTACGGCTGCGGCTGCTGCCCCGCAAGGCAAGCGGCCACATGGCGTGCCTGATCGACCGCGTTCTGCACCGATTCGAGCCGGATCAGGGTGCGGGCGTGCCGGCTGGGGAAGCGCGCGCAGTCGCCGATCGCGTAGATCAGCGGATCGCTGGTGCGCAGGTGCTCGTCCGCCAGCACACCGTCCGATGTGGACAGTTCGGCGCGGTAGGCGAGCTCCGCGTTGGGCACGACACCCACGCCCAGCACGACCACGTCCGCCCGCAATCGCGTGCCATCCTCGAGGATCACCTCGTCGGACGAGATCGCGACCACCCGCCGGCCAAGCAGGATGCGTGTGCCCAGCGACCGGTGCGTCTCGACCAGCCGGTCGGACGTCTGCGGCGTGACCACTCGCGCCATCGCGTGCGGCAGCACCTCCACCACGGTCGTGTCGCACCCGAGCTCCTGCGCCTGCGTGGCCACCTCGAGCCCGATGAACCCCGCGCCGATCACGACCACGTGCGCGCCGGCCTCCAGCCGCTTGCGCAGCGCGTCGGCGTCGGCGACCGTGCGCAGCGGGAACACGTTGGCCCCGCGCGCTCCCGGGATCGGCAGCGTGCGCGCCCGCGCGCCCGTGGCGAGCACGAGCCGGTCGTACGCCAGCGCCCGCCCACCCTCGAGCCTTGCCGCGCGCGCCTGCCGGTCGATGCCGATCACCCGGTCGGCGATCAGCTCGATGCGCTTGTCCTCGTAGAACGACTCGGGCCGCAGCGCGAGGTCGGCGTCGGCGCGCAGGTAACCCTTGGACAGCGGGGGCCGTTCGTAAGGCAGCGTGCGCTCCTCGCACACCAGCCTCAGCTCGCCCTCAAACCCGTTGTCGCGCAACGACGCGCACGCCTGGAAGCCGGCCTGCCCGCCGCCCACGACCACTATCCGTCCGACGGCCATCAGAGCTGCTTCTCCGGTACCAAAATAATCAATCCCTCGGTCGCCGGAAGCTGGCAGGAGAGCCTGCTGCCCCCGAGCCTCGGGCTTGCCGTCGCCTGCAGCAGTTCGTCCTCGAGCTCGTCCATCGCCGGCAAGGGCCCGGCCGAAGACTGCTCCACATACACGTGGCAGGTGGCGCAGATGGCGCCGCCGCCGCACTCGGCGAGGATCCCGCCGATGCCGTTGTCGATCGCGCCGCGCATGACGCTGCAGCCCACCGGGACGTCCACGACGGTGGCCGTCCCGTCGGCCTGCTTGTAGGTGATGTGTGCCATGGGGAGGTACTCCTAAAGGAGACTGGCGTACCGGCTGCGGTGGTAGAGCAGCGGCGCCCGTGTGGGATCTTCGCTGTGTATCGCGACCACCCGGCCGAGCAGCAGGATGTGGTCGCCACCCGGGTACTCGGCGTGCAGCCGGCACTCGATGGACGCCACGGCCGCGGGGATCACCGCGTTGCCGGTGACCCCCTCGACGGCGCCCAGCCGGGCCATCGCGGCCTCGCCCACCGGCCGGTCCGACCTGGCGAACTCGATCGACAGGTCTCGCTGGTCGGAGGCGAGGATGTTGACGCCGAAGCTGCGCCGGCGCGACACCAGCGTGCGGATCTTGCCGCCGCTGCGCACGCTGACCAGGATCAGCAGTGGCTGCAGCGACACCGACGTGAACGCGTTGAGCGTCATCACGGTGGTGTCCGGTCCGCTGCCCTGGGTCAGCAGCGCGACACCGGTGGGGAAGCACGCCATGGCGGCCCGGAACGTAGCCGCGTCCGGCTGGGTGGGTATGAGCGTTGTCATGGTCAAACCGCCTCGGCGTAGGCCTTGGCGTGCTGCATCGTGGTCATGCTGTTGGTGCTCAGCGCGTGCTGGATCTTTTCGCGGGCCTGCAGCACCGTCCCGTCCGGGCCGAGCACCTTGGACACCGCCTCCGGCCGGATCAGGACCGTGTGCGTGGAAGTGAGCTCCACGTGGTCGTCCACCTGGCGCACGTCCCATCGCCCGGTGTGTGCGGCCATGATTTCCGGGGTCTCGGTCTGCTTGTACACGATCGCCTTGTTGGGCGAGCAGACGCGGACCGACTTCGTGGTGTGGATCGACCCGTCCACGCTCTTGGTGTCCATGACCATCGCCTGGATGTTGGGCACGTCCTCGGCCAGGTCGAGCCGCGCGACGTGCGGTAGGCGCTGCGGCCACAGGTCGGCCCGGTAGAGGAAGTCGTAGACGGGCGCGACCGGCACGCTGATCGTGACCGTGTCGCTGAACGTGAGCACCAGCACGTTGAAGTAGTCGCCCAGCTCGGCCGCCCGCTTGAGCGCGGCCAGTTCGGCGTTGCTGTTGGTGTCCACGGCCTTGGTCACGAACGTCCGGTCGTCCGGGTCGTCGTCGATGATCGTGAAGTCGTGCAGCAGCACGACCCGGGTGCTGCCGTCGGCCAGCGGCTCGAGCACCCACTCGCCGCCCATCGACTCCACCGGCGGTGACGTGATCACCTGGTGGAACCGGATGCGCAGGTTTTCCGGGTCGAGCGTGCGCCGCGACACCCACGTGCGCACCTGGCCGTTGGCGAAGGCCCACAGCCGCAGCCGCTCGTTGTGCGCGTCGATGTGGGTGGTCTGGACGTGCACGGTGGGCGAGAAGATGTACGGCCACTGGGTCACGTCGGAGATCAGCCCGTAGATGGTCGGCGCCGGCGCGTTCACCGTGATGATGTGAGTCGTGACGTGCGTCCTATTTGGAGTGACGGTGTTGCCCATGGGTGAGCTCCTAGTAGTTTCCGAGACCACCGCAGACGTTCAGCGCCTGCGCGGTGATGGACGCGGCGGTGTCGGTGGTCAGATAGGCGACCAGTCCGGCCACCTCCTCGGGCGTCGAGTAGCGCCCCAGCGGAATCTTCGCCTCGAACCGGTCGAGCACGATCTCCTCGGTGACGCCCCAGTGCATGGCGTAGCCCTGACGCACGCGCGTGGCCATGGGCGTCTCGACATAACCCGGGCACACCGCGTTGACCGTCACGCCGGTCTTGGCCAGCTCCAGCCCGACCGCCTTGGTGAAGCCCACGACGCCGTGCTTGGACGCGGAGTAGGGCGAAGCGTAGATCACGCCCTGCTTGCCGCCCGTCGACGCGATGTTGATGATGCGGCCCCAGCCCCGCTCGAGCATGCCGCCGCGCTTGACCACCTCGTGGGTCACGCGGAACACGCTGTTGAGGTTGGTCTCGATGACGCTGAGCCACAACGATTCGTCAAGTTTGTGTATCTCGCCGCCGCCGCTCTTGCCGGCATTGTTCACCAGGACGTCGATACGGCCATAAACTTCAAGAGCCTTACCCACCGCATCTTGTACGGACGAAGTGCTCGCCACGTCGCAGACCGCACCGTCGATGGCGATGCCGTCCTCGCGCAGCTGTTTGGTCACGGACGCGACGTTTTCCGCGCTGCGCGCCACACCGAAGACGGCAAACCCGGCCGCGCCGAGGGTTTGCGCGCAGGCCAGACCGATGCCGCTGGTGGCCCCGGTGACAAAGGCGACTCTGGTCGTCATCTGTTGTCTCCTAAACCAGGACTGAGTTGACCTTCTCCAGGAAGGCGCGAGGGGTGTCGATACCGTGAAGATCCTCATCGGACACGGTCACGCCATACTGCCGCTTGATCAGCGCGGCCGTCTCGAGCAGGGCGAGCGAGTCGTAGCCGAGGTCCTGGAACGGCGTGTCGAGGAAGTCGCCCTCGAGGCTGATCGAGTCGTCCTCGCCGGCGCACTCGCGCATGATCTTCTTAAGATCTTCAATGGTGAATTGAGTCGTGCTCATCGAGTCTCCTCCTATGTTTTGTTCCCACGAAAGGCTGGCCAGACCGTCTGGAAGTGGGCTTGAAGCGCTCTCAACCGCATATCAAGGCAGCACGCACACGCTGGGCGTCATGTTGACCCAGGTTCACGTGTGGCAGGGCACGGCGACCCGGCACACGGCCTACGCCGACTGGGCCCTGCTGTCCGAGGACGAGCACGCCCGGTGGCGGCGGCTCCCGCCCATCGCCGGGGCCTATTACGCCGGGGCGCACGCGGCCGTGCGGCGGATCCTCGGCCGGTATCTGTGCGCGCCGCCGGTCGCCCTGCGCCTGTCTTCGTCCGCCGGCGGGCCGGTCGTGCATTCGCCTGGCGACCCGCTGTGGTTCAGCCTGTCCCACTCCGGTCCACATTGGATGCTTGCCCTCGGCGCGTATCCGCTCGGCGCCGACATAGCGCAGGAACGCCCGGTGGACATCGAGGCGCTGCAGGAGCTCGCGCTGTCGGGCACCGAACGGCGCACGCTCGCCCAGCACGACAAGGCCGAGCGCAGCGAACTGTTCTTCCGCTGCTGGACGCGCAAGGAGGCCGTGTTCAAAGCGGCCGGCGCGCTGTCGTTCAGTGGACTGACCAATGTGGACACCCATCCGGAGTTCGGTGGCGAGGTCGTCGTGCACTGCGCGGGCCGCACCGGCGCCCGCTCGTGGCGCGTGCGCACGGTCGACGCGGGCGAGGGACGCTACGCCGCGGTCGCGAGCCCGGCCGATGTGGACGGGGACCTCGTGTGTCGCACCTGGCCCGCACGAATCGTTTAGGAGAGGCGCTATGACGACGGTCAGCCCGTTGGAGCGGTTGCGCGACCTGTTCGACCCCGGCAGTTTGCGCATCCTTGGCCCGGCCAACGATTGTGGCGTGCTCGCCGGGCGCGGCGTGGCCGAGGGCACCCCGTCGATCGCGTTCTGCACCGACTCGTCCATCAAGGGCGGCGCGATGGGTGTCGAGGGCTGCCTGCGCATCGTCGAGGCCATCGACATCGCGGTGGAGGACCGGCTGCCCGTCATCGGGCTGTGGCACTCCGGCGGCGCGCGCCTGCCCGAGGGCGTGTCGGCTTTGGACGGTGTCGGGCAGGTCTTCGCCGCGATCGTGCGCGCCTCCGGCCGGGTCGCGCAGATCTCGGTCGTGCTCGGGCCCGCGGCCGGCGGGGCGGCGTATGGGCCGGCGCTCACCGACATCGTCATCATGAGCGACTCGGGGCGCATCTTCGTGACCGGACCCGAGGTTGTACGCAGCGTGACCGGCGAACAGGTCGACATGGCCGAGCTCGGCGGACCCGGCGTCCACGGCAAGCAGTCCGGCGTGGCACACGTGGTCGCCAAGGACAACGAGGCCGCGATGGCCACCGCGCGCCGGCTGGCCTCGCTGCTCGGCCACCAGGGCCGGCTGCGCCAGGACCTGCTGGTCATGGAGGACACCGACCTCGGCTCGCTGCTGCCCGAGCGGGCCAACCAGGCGTACGACGTGAAGCCGCTCATCAAGGGCCTGCTCGACGAGCCGGGCGTGGAGCTGCACGCCAAATGGGCGCCCAACATGGTCACGACGCTCGGCCGCCTCGCCGGGCGCACCGTGGGCGTCATCGCCAACAACCCGCTGCGGTTGGGCGGCTGCCTGGACTCCGCCAGCGCCGAGAAGGCGGCCCGCTTCGTGCGCATGTGCGACTCGCTCGGCGTACCGCTGATCGTGGTCGTCGACGTGCCAGGCTATCTGCCGGGCGTCGGGCAGGAGCGCGACGGCGTGGTGCGCCGCGGCGCGAAACTGTTGCACGCCTTCGCCGAAGCGGTCGTGCCGCGGGTGACCCTGGTGACCCGCAAGGCCTACGGCGGCGCCTACATCGCGATGAACTCACGTTCCCTTGGCGCGACTGCGGTTTACGCCTGGCCCACCGCCGAGGTCGCCGTGATGGGCGCCTCCGCCGCGGTCGGCATCCTGCACCGGCGCAAGCTCGCCGCCGAACCGGTCGAGACCCGCGAGGCCTTGCGCGCCAACCTCATCGAGGAGCAGCAGCGCGTCGCGGGCGGTGTCGACCGCGCGCTCGAAATCGGCGTCGTCGACGACATCATCAAGCCCGACGAGACCCGCCGCCGCCTCGCCGAGGCCCTCATCGCCCCCGCGTCCGTGCGCGGCGCTCACGGGAACATCCCGCTATGAGGATCGTTTATGTCGCGCTGCAAGCGCTGGGCTCATATTGGGTCTGGCCGCCGTGGCCACCGTCCTACGGGGCGGACGAGAACGCGCCCGGGGAGGACTTGAGCGGGTCGAGGATGCACACCAGGCACGAGCACTCGTCGAGCCGGCCTCGTCCCGAGTCTGTTGCTCCTTGTATCGATGTTCGTCGAGCAACTGAAATGTAAGCGGCGGTGTTCACACTGATCGTCGGCTTGTCTGCAGACGTCTGCGTACACCTGCGGGCAAGCGCCGCGATCCACATGGCGTTCGAGGAAGTGCAGGTCACGGGCCTTAAATCCTCTGACGCAGTGAGGTTACGGCCGGTCATGCTGTGGTTACGTCAAGCCATTGACGTGTATGTCTGCGGTCGTTAGTGTTCGTGGTCCTGAGTGTCCAATCGCTACCCGCACGGGGGCAGCGCGAGTTGGGGGAGTGCGCGATGGCGCATG
>JBIOYB010000036.1:0-3484 GCA_044869915.1 Allorhizocola sp. | reverse complement strand
TTGCCGATCTCAGCCGCGGTGCTATAGTCCTGTAAAGTGAATACACTATCCAGTACCCAGGAAGGGATGAGCTGTGAGCGACAGCGGACAACGCCCGGCGCGCACGATCGGCACGCTGGGCAGCGAGCTCACGTTCGCGGGGCAGGCGACATCGGCGCTGCTCGAGCACCGGCCCGAGCTCGCTGGGCCGGTGTACTTCCCGACCATGGACGGCGTCGTCGAAGCCGTGCTTGACGGCCGGATCGACTACGGGGTGCTGACCTCCGAGACGTCACACACGGCGTGCACCGAGACCGCCGCACGCCTCCTCGCCGGCGAGAAGCTGTTCATCGCCGACGAGATCGTGGTGCCATACCACTGCGCGTTGCTGGGCAAGCCCGGCAGCTGGCTGGCCGGCATCACGCGCGTCGGCGGGCACGGCTCGATCCGCCAGTGCCGCCGTTTCCTCGCCGAACGGCTGCCCCATGCGCAGGTCGACATCCACCAGCAAAACTCGGTGGCCGCGGCACGTGAGGTCCTCGACGGCGACGGCTCGATGGCGGTGATCGCCACCGAGGCGGCGGCGCGGGCACTCGGCTTGGAGATCATCGAGCGCGACGTCGACGGCGGCAGCACCGCCGGATGGTGGGCGCTCGCCTCCACATTGGACATACAACCGGGCGCCGACCATCTGGCGGTCCGCGTCGACGGCAGCGCCGAACTCGGCGAGATCCTGGCTCGCCTTGCCCCGCTCGGGCTGGACATACGCACGATCACCAACGCGCCCACCGGGGAGCTTTTCCGATACCGCTATTTGCTGGTGCTGCGCACCCGCGACGGCGGACCAGTTTCCGGCCATGCCATCGACACCTTCGGCCCCCGCCTGGTCGGTGTCTTCGCCACGTCATCGACCGTTTCCTGACCACATTGGAGGGTGAGATGTCCGATTTTCGCGGCGCGGACGTCCTCGAGCGCTACATCAAGCAGTGCACCAACTGGGGGCGCTGGGGCGAGGACGACTCGCTCGGCACCATGAACCACGTCGGGCCTGCCCAGGTGCGGCGCGCGGCGGGCCTCGTCGAGCACGGCGTGACCGTGTCCTGTTCGCTGCCCTACGACCAGCGCGGCCCCCAGACCGGCAGCCTGCGCGCCAACCCCCGCAACGTGATGACGGCGACCGGCGCGGACCACCTCGCCGGCGCGCAGGACATCCTGCCCGCCGGATTCGGCCCCGCCAAGGGATATGGGCGCTCCGACGACATTCTCATCGTGCCCAACCAAGCCGGCACCCAGTGGGACTCGCTGTCGCACATCTTCTGGAAAGGCAAGATGTACAACGGATACTCCGCGGGCCTGGTCTCCTCCAGCGGCGCGGCCCGCAACGGCGTGGAAAACTACGCCGGCAGGTTCGTGATGCGCGGCGTGCTGCTCGACGTGGCCCGGCACCTGGGCGTCGATGCCCTCGAGCCCGGTTATGCGATTTCCGTCGAGGAGCTGGAGGCCACCGCGGCGGCCCAAGGCGTGGCCATCGAACGAGGCGACGCGGTGCTCATCCGCACCGGCTTCCTCGAAGCACGCCGGCATGCGTGGGGCGACTACGCCGGCGGCCCCGCCCCCGGGGTGTCGCTGCACACCGCGCCGTGGTTGCACGAACGGGAGATCGCCGCGGTTGCGTCGGACACCTGGGGTGTCGAGGTGCGCCCCAACGAAATTGACTGCTTCCAGCCGTTCCATGTCGTGGCGCTGGTACACATGGGACTGGCCATCGGCGAGATCTTCGACTTCGCGGGCCTCGCGGCCGCCTGCGCCGGCTACAGCAAATACGAGTTTTTGTTCACCGCGCCCGCGCTGCCCATCACGGGCGCGTCGGGATGCCCCGTCGGTGCGGTGGCGGTGCTGTGAACGCCCCGGCCCTGCCCGCCGTCCCGTCCACGCTGCTCATCGCGGGCAGCTGGCGGCCCGCGACCGGGGGCGCGACGTTCCCGGTCGACAACCCCGCCACCGGTGAGCCGCTGATCGAGGTCGCCGACGCCGGCCCGCACGACGCGCTGCGGGCCATCCAGGCCGCCGCGGACGCGCAACCCGCCCTGGCCGCCACGCCACCGGCCCAGCGCGCCGCGCTGCTGCGCCGCGTCGAAGCCGCGCTGCACGCCCGCGTCGACGAGCTGGCCCTGCTCATCACGCTGGAAATGGGCAAGCCGATCGCTGAATCCCGCGGTGAGGTCGGCTATGCAGCCGACTTCTTCGGCTGGTTCGCCGATGAGGCCCCGCGCATCGGCGGAGACTACCGCCTGTCGCCGACCGGGACGACCCGCATCCTGGTGCAGCGCAAACCGGTCGGCCCCTGCCTGCTGGTCACGCCGTGGAATTTCCCGCTCGCCATGGGCGCCCGCAAAGTCGCCCCGGCGCTCGCCGCCGGCTGCCCGTCCGTGCTCAAACCGGCCGAGCAGACACCGCTGACCAGCCTGCTGCTCGCACAGATCATCCAGGAGTGCGGCGCGCCGGCCGGAGCGGTCAACGTCGTCACCACCTCCCGCCCCGGCGAAGTCGTCGGCGCCGTGATCGCCTCCGGGCTCGCCCGCAAGCTGTCCTTCACCGGATCAACCGAAGTCGGCAAACTCCTGCTGGCCCAATGCGCCACACAGGTCATGCGCACGTCGATGGAGCTGGGCGGCAACGCGCCCTTCATCGTGTGCGCCGACGCCGACCTCGACGCCGCCGTCGAAGGCGCTCTGCTGGCCAAGATGCGCAACATCGGCCAGGCCTGCACCGCCGCCAACCGGTTCCTCATCGCCGAACCGCTCGCCCCCGTATTCACCCGCCGCCTGGCCGAACGCATGGGCGCACTGACCGTCGCGCCAGGCTGGGCCGACGGCTCACAGGTCGGGCCGCTCATCGACGACGCCGCGGTGGACAAGTTCGAACGGCTGGTGACCGACGCCCTCGACCGAGGCGCGGTGCTTGAGACCGGCGGCACACCGGCGAAAGGCCGGTTTGTCCAGCCCACCGTGCTGAGCAATATCGCGCCCGGATCGGCGCTGCTCGGCGAGGAGATCTTCGGACCGCTTGCACCGATCACCACCTTCCGCGACGAGCAACAGGCGGTGGATACGGCCAACGACACCCCATACGGGCTGGTCAGCTACGTCTACACCCGGGATCTGGACCGCGCGCTGCGCATGGTCGGCAGCCTCGCCACAGGCATGGTCGCCGTCAACCTTGGCGTCGTTTCCAACGCCGCCGCGCCGTTCGGCGGCATCAAGCAGTCCGGGCTCGGCCGCGAAGGCGGCCTCGAAGGCATCGCCGAATACCTCGACACGACCTACGCCGCGCTGCCGGCCTAGCCTCCGGACCGAAAGGAGACACGACACATGTCAGTGCGCATCGTGGGACTGCGCCACACCGACGGATCGATCCTCGTCGGCACGCTCACCGACGCCGACCGGCAGGTCGCGGTCATGACCACGCTGGAGGAGTTCTGGGCCGAACCCCGGCGCTGGCTGGC
>JBIOYB010000035.1:0-44426 GCA_044869915.1 Allorhizocola sp. | reverse complement strand
CGAATATTAGGCTCGGTGGGCGCCTGGACACCGTTTTCGATCCGACTGATCCGCGTGAAGTGCTGGCCGGTCGCCTCAGCGATCATCTGACCGCTCAGTCCCGCTGCTTTGCGTAACTGCCGTAGTCGTGCACCGAGTTCCTTGCGCGCCTGGGCGACAGGGCTACCTGGGTCGGTAATCACGGAATGGTGGGGCCAGGTCCCAGACGGCCTCGAACGCGTCTTTGCAGCGCCTGATGACCTGCCGATCATCAGTGACCTCGTAGGACGAATTGATGCCGTTTCCCGCGTAGTGCAGGAATAGGACCAGCTCATCATCGAACACGTAGAAGTCGCCGCTACCAGGAAGCGAGACCGTTGTCAGCCATGGGCGGGGTATGTATCGAATATCCTCGCCTGCCTCGATAAATAACTCAACATGGCTGAGGACCCATCGTTGATAGTCACTGACTGGCTCGGACACAACTCGAGCGCGGCGGCAGGTGCGGCCTTTGAGACGGTGCCCACGAAGCATCTCCAGCCACCAGCTCAGCCAGGCATAGTCGTCTGGTTCCCCTTGCCGCCACTTGGCCAGGTGCGGCAACTCCACTTCGGTGCCGTAGGCGTCGCGGGTTTCCAGATGGACGAACGACTTCTTGATGCCCAAACATAACTCGCGGAGATCGCTGGAGCTCACCGAGCGCATCACGGGTGCTTTTGGAACAACGGAATCATTCGGTCGGGAATCTCCACGCATGTTTCGCCTTCCGGGATGTCCATGGCTGCGAGTGCATCGGCGTCGGCGACCACCCAACCCTGAATCACCCATGTCTGCCGGTCGGTGCGGTAAAGCGTTGGTGATCCATCAGGCACAGAGTCGGGGTCCTTGGCGACCAAATTGAGTTTCATTCCAGCCTCCTGAGTGAACCTTGCCGCAATTTGCAGCGCTGGCACTTGTCATCTTATGCAAAAGTAGCACTACGTCAATCTGCAAATTTCTGCAAATATCTCGTCGATCGTACCGTGCGTCTCGTAGGTTGCCTGATGAAGAAATGTTTGGCTGTAAAGGCACTGCGGGAAGGGAAAGACCGATGAACATCGTGGACGGTTTGGGCGGAGCACCGGAGGACGGGATCGTGGCTGCGTATCGAGGACCAGTATTTCGACGTTTCCGATTTCTTTGTTGACGTGCTTCGTGGCATGAAGGTCGAGGCCGATCTGGTCGCCGCGATCGGTGTGACGCTGGCAAACGTGCATGATCAGGCAGCGGCGTAACCAGAGCCGGCTCTCGAGGGAGCGGGCTTAGCGAAAGCGAAACGGCCGACTCGTACGCCGACGGCATCGAGGAGCACGGCATCGACAAGGACTGACGCAGGCGCTATGAGTGCCTCCGATAGTGCTCGGCGACGGCGGCGAATGCGGCCTTGGGCTCCCATCGCATGTCGGGATGGGTCTGTCCGTTGCGGTCGTCGTCGAAGACTTTGACGATGCCGTAGCTGGCCAGATCCAGGTCCTCGCTGGGGTCGCCATCCGGACGGTGCGGGAAATCGTAGAGCGCGAAGGTGAATACGAAGGCGCTGTCGATGCCCCCGGCGTCGAACATCTCCAACAGCTCGCGCACGTATGCGGCCTGTCCGTCCTCATCCCGGGCGGGCTGACCGTTCAGCCGGATGGGTGCCCGGGTGTCCTTGTCGTATTCGACGATCTCCAGACCGCGTGCACCCATGTCACCCGCACCGTGGAAGGTGGCCGAGCCGAACTCCGTGATGGCGACCGGCTTGTCTTGCGCGGCAAGGACACGGACGCCTTCGGCGAAGCGGTCGGCGACGTCGGCGGAACGATACAGGTCCACGGAAATGAAGTCGAAGGGTGTCCAGTCGACCCGCTCCAGCTGTATGGAAGCGTAGGTCACCTTGCCGCCGAAGCGCTCGCGCACGACTGCCACGGCCTTGCCGAGGAACTCGTTGATCCGTGCGCTGACCTCCATGACCCTTTCGCGCCGCCGATCCGCCTGCAACAGCTCGGTGACCCGGTCGAGTGCGCTGTCGCCGGGCAGAAAGCCCTTGTTCATCAGGCTCAGCTCGGCGCCGGTGACGAACACGACCTCGGCTCCCCGCTGCCGGATCCGCTCGGCACGCTCGGCGCAGTCGGCGAACAGCGCCAGTGTCTCCTCGGTGGTCAGCTCGAGCGGGTAGGGGGAGAACCAGACCTCCAGACCCAGGTCGGCCGCATATCCCGCCGCTAGCTCCAGCCTGTCCGGGTCGCCGCCCATGATGCGGACAGTGTCGCAGTGCAGGTCATCGCGGATGATGCGTAGCTCGCGCTTGGCCGTCTCCGGGTCGAAGTGCTTGTGGCCGACCGATCCGTTGTAGACGAAGCCGGTGTCGTAACTGATGCCCTTGGCTCGCATGTCGGTGTCCTCCCCATCCATCAAAATAAGGTACGAGAAGTACCCTAAGGGCCGGGCCGATGGGAAGTCAACCACGAGCGGAGGGTACGATCGGTACCATGCAGACGCGGCGACGAGGCGCGGCGCTGGAGGAGGCGATCCTGCGCGCCGCGGCGGACACGCTCACCGAGTCGGGATTTGCGGGGCTGACGATGGACGCGGTCGCCAAACGCGCCGGCACCAACAAAAATGCGATCTATCGCCGCTGGCCGGATCGCCTCGCGCTCGGGATGGCCGCCTATCGCCAGTTGACCACGACGATCCAGCCACCCGACACCGGCGATCTGCGTGACGACGTCCTCGAGATGCTTCGCCGGGCCAACCGGCACTTGAGCTCCCCGCTCGGCATGATTTTGCGCGAGCTTCTGGCCGCGGCCGGCGGCGCCGCCAATCTTCTGGCGCAGCTGGCCGATCAGTCCACCGACACGACGGCCGCCACCTGGCTGGTCATCCTGGGACGCGCAGTCGCCCGGGGGGAAGCGTCCCCCGAGTCGCTGCATCCACGGGTCGCGACCGTCGCGATCGTCTTGCTGCGCAACGAGTTTGTCACGCGAGGCGTGCCCACCGCGCCCGACGAGGTCCTCATCGAGATTGTGGACGAGGTCTTCCTCCCGCTCGTGCGCAAACGCGGCGCGACACGTCGCTAAGCCTGCTTCCAGGTGGTCCAGAAGCTGGTCGGGTTCACCAGATAATTGACCGTCGGCTCGGGGATGTGCTCTATCCGATGCCGCCGGCTGAAACGGTAAATCATCTCCCAGTCTTCCTTGGGCGCGGTCGTGCGCGTGCGGCGCAACCGGCTGAACATGAGATCCCTGCCGCGCCGGGCGACGAACGGGTTGGAGTCCAGGAAGCTGTTCTCCGACGCCAGTTTGCGGTCGAACGGGATGGACAGGATGTCGTGCAGCTCGCCGTCCGGCGTGATCCGGCGCATCGCCGTGTAAACGGCGTCGGGCGCGCCCGGTTGCCGCAGCCGGGTCAGCGCGACCTCCAAATGGTCTTCGCGCCAAGTGTTGTCGTCGTCGAGGAACGCCACAAACTCCGACTCCGTGAGCCGCATGCCGATGTTGCGGCTGACCCCGAGGCAGTGAATGTTGCGCGACAGCGTGATGGCGTGCACGCGCGGGTCCTGCGGCAGCTCGGCCAGCGGGCCGCCATCGTCGACCACCATCACCACGAAGTCGTCGAAGGTCTGCTTGAGCACCGAGTCGAGCGCCGCCAGCAGCCCGTCGGGCCGGCGGCACGTCAGCAGGATGACCGCGACCGTCGCCTTTGGACGGCGGCCGCTCGTCTCGGCGAGGCGCCGTGCGACCTCACCGTTTTCGAAGCGCGTCAACCCGACCGCGGTGTGCGCGAGCACAACCTTGTTGCGCACCTCGTACATCGGCCAAAGACCGAACGAGCTACGCAGCTGTCGTTTGATAGGCCGCAGCATCTTCACTTCTCTCCATTGCTCGACGAATCATGGGAAGGGCGAACGGGACATAGGCAAGCAGCGCCGCCAGCGACGCACCCACAAGACCGATAAAACCTTGGGGCATTATGGGGTACGCGAACCAGGCGACCGCGACCATGGCGGCCCCGCCGAGCAGCGGCCGCCACGCGACCCGCAGCACGGCACGCGGTGCGATGCCGACCCGGGCGAGGATGAACACAAACACCGGCGCGACCAGGAACCCGCCCACCAGCACATGCCCGACCGCGACACCCGCGATGCCGTATCCCTTGGCCATGAACAACAGCGTGGGCACGAGCGCCAAGAGCCACCACATGTGCAGCACCAGCAGCGACTTGCGCTTGCCCGCCGCGATCAGGCAGTCGTAGGTCAGCTCGTTGACGATCCGGATCAGCCCGAGCACGGCCAGGAAGCTCAGCGCGGCCGCGGCCGGGATCCACTTGTCGCCGTAGATGGTGTGCACGACCGGTTCGGCCAGCGTGCCCAGCAGCGCGCACACGGGCACGGCGATCGACAGGAGGAGCCCGAGCGCTTTGCAGTAACCAGCCGCCAGGTCAGCCGGATTTTCGGCTAGCCGGGAGAAGCCCGCGAACGAGACCCTGCGCGTGGCCTCCGAGATGGTGCGCACGGGCCAGCCCGACATGTTGACGGCGATCTGGTAGAAGCCAAGCGCGACCGGCCCGAGCGTGGCGCCGACGACCATCGAGTCCACATTGGTCATCGCGAGCACGACCAGGCTCGTGCCGGCCAGCGGCAATCCGAAGCGCAGCAACTGTTTCGCCTGCTCCCCGTCCCAGCCGAAGCGCAGCATGCCGGGGGCGAAGATGATCGCGCCGATTAGGGCCGTGGCCGTGCCGGCCAGCGATCCCCAGGCGAAGCTCATCGCCCCGCTGCCGTTGGCGGCCAGGCCCAGCGTGACGGCCGTGCCGACCAGGAACGTCGTCAGGTCGATGGCCATCCGCTTGCCCTGCGCGAAGTCGCGCGTGAGCTTGGCGTTGGGCACGCGCGCGATGCCGTCGAGGACGACCGCGAAGCACAGCACCCGCAACAGGTTGGTCGCCTCCACCGAGCCGAGCAGGGTGGCCACGGTCGGTGCGGCCAGCCACAGCACCGCGTATATCAATGCGCTCGAGGCCGTGGTCAGGGTCAGCACGGTAGGCGCGAAGCGCCGGATGTCGCCCTCCCAACGGATCAGCGCCAGGCTCACGCCCATCTCGTTGGCGGACAGCAACACCGCCAGCACGACGGCGCCGACCGCGTAGAGACCCCACTCGTGCGGCCCGAGCAGGAAGCGAGCCAGGATGATGCCCAGGGCGAAGTTGCCGATCCGCACCACCATGGTGTTGAGCAGGCTCCAGCGCGCGGCGACCGCGACCTTACGGTTTAGACCCGTCATCGGGCGGACTCCATCAGCAGAACAGTGGGGGCAGAGGGCAACGATGGCTGGTTTTGCGCAAGCATCATCGCCTCGTGCCGCTTGGCCATGCCGAGGTAGACCCCGGCGAGCCCGAGCAGCATGAACAGCAGGCCGGAGACCTGCGGGAAGCTGAGCGTGTCAAACGTCGCGGTGCAGACCAGCAGCACCACGGAGCTGGCCGTGAACGACTGGCCCAGCTCGCGCATGCGCGGATCGGTGAAGCGGCGCCGGCCACTGCCCCCGCAGTGCAGCATCGCGAAGTACAGCACGAGGATCGCGAGCACCCCGATCGCGCCCATCTCCACGAGGCCGAGCAGATACATGTTGTCCGTGTATCGGTACAGCGAAGGAATGAACGTGCCGAAACCCCGCCCCGCAAATGGGCTTTGCGACGCGTAGTTGAAGATGTCGGTGTAGTTGCCGGTGCGTGCGTTGGTGCTGGTGTCGCCGCCGCTGAAGATGGTCGAGAACATCTCGTAGATCGTGTGCAGCAGACCCGGTATGGCCACCTTCACCGCGCCGATCCCGACGATCAGCAGCCCGACGGTGGGCCAGCGGCGCTGCGAGCTCCATGTCGGGATGAGCACCAGCAGCCCGACGGCCAGGCCGATGACGGCCGTGCGCGACACGGTCGTCAGGCAGGCGAGGCTGATCAGCGCGACCGGCATCCACCGCTGCAGCTTGCCGGTGTCGGTGCGGTGGAACGCCTGATAGATCGCGAACGGCAGGATCACGGCGAGGCTGGTGGCGAACTCCAGCGGGTGGATCGCCGTCGAGTGTGGCCGGGTGAAGCTGCCGCGCACCATGTTGCCGAGCGAGACCGCCGTGGCGTCCATGCCGGGGATCTGTATCCAGGCGAGGATGTCGCGGCGCAGGAAAAACTCGATGATCCCGATCAGGGCCGCGATCGAGGCGCACCGGATGATCAGCCGCAGCAGCTTCTCGAACCGGTCCATGGATCGCACGGACGAGGCGAGCAGCACCAGGGACACCCACGCCATGAGCTGGATGAGGCCGCGATCGCCGGCGTTGACCTCCATGCCTGTGCCGCCCCGCCGGGCAAGGGCCACATAGGACAGTAGGATCGCGATCCCGAGGAATCCCACGGCGAACCGGGGCACGCCGATGCCGGGCAGCGGCTCGAAGCCGCGGCGCATGAGCCAGCCGGCGCCGAACCACATGAGCATCAGGAGCGCGAACAGGTTGGCCGGTGTGCCGAACGAGCCCAGCCCGGGCAGCACGAGCCGGGACGGCACGAGCAGGAGCAGCACGACATAGATGCTCAGGACGGTGGCGACGTCGAGCCCGCCCTTGGCTCGCTGGACGACCCGGGCCCGGGCCACGACTCGCCAGACCGCTCCGCTGGAGCGCTCGCCGGCGAGGGTGGCATGGGGCGAGGGGCTAGTCTCCGGTGGCCGCGTCGGCATCGCGGGGGCCTGTCTTGCCATTTGACCGATACACGGTCGACCACAGCGATCCCTTGCCCGATGCCGGGGTCTTGGTCGAGCCGTTGTGGCCCCGTGCCAACGGCTCAGGAATGGTCGGCATAGTGTCCTCAGTGGACGGACCGCTCACCGGGTCTGCCTGCTTCGCCTTGCTCTTGGTCTTGCCTTCCCCGACCGTCCTGGTCACGGCGACCGCGGTCGGCTCGTGGAACTCGACCGGCGGCGGGATGCGCGGCAGCGTGATGGTCTGGTCGTGCACCGGTATGATCATCGTGGTCTGGCTCTGCTCGGCCTCGCCGGCCTTGCGAGGCGGCGCGGCGGAGGCCGTGATGGCGGCGGGCACGGGTTGGGGCATGCCGGCCGGCCAGCGGCGGCGCGATCGGGCGAGGCCCTCGACGATGAAGGTGAGCGCGAAGGCCAGCACCGTGCCGGCGCCCGCAGCCCCGATCACGATCTCCAGTTTGTCCTTCATCTGCGCCTCGGGCGTCTGCGCCGGCGTGATCTCGATGAGCCGCACCATGTCTTCGTCCTTCACGCCGCTGCCCGCCTGGATCTCCTTCAGCTTGCGTCCGGCGAAATCGGCCAGCAGCTCGGTCGAGGCGAGCACCTGCTTGGGGTTGGTGCCGGTGACGGTGAGCGTGATGAACGGGCCCTGCGCGTTGTCTGCCAGCCCGGCGGTGTATTCGTCCTTGACGCCTAGCGCGGCCAGCTCGGCTTTGGACTCGTTGGACGTCAGGCTGCGCGACAGGAAGTCGGCGGTGGCGACCAGTGAGCTGTCGAAGGTCAGGAACGGGTTGGCGTTGCCCTTGGTCACGTTGGTGGTGGCCCGTTCGGCGCTAAGCAGGCTTATCGTGCTCTGGGACTCATACTTGGTGGGAACGTATATGTTGGCCAGAACCGCCAGACCTCCGGTCAAAAGCATCATCGGCAGCACTATGTACCACCGGCTCCGCAAAACCCGGAGGATCTCAGCGAGGTCCATTTATAACTCCATTGCCGCCGTTGCGTAGATGATCCGAGATCAGGCCGAGCTTGGTGTCAACAAGCCGACAACAAACCCCGGATAGCGGATTGCCACCCGTGACACCATGCATAAAGTACTGCCGAGGGTACAGGCCGGGCATCGTCTGATTGTGTCGGGTTTCCGCGTGTGACTAGGGTCTTTGCCCGTGACGAGGCTCGCCGTCGCATGATAGACGCAAAGCACGAAACATCAGCACGACGGAGGCAAGGGCACGGTGTACCTGACGGAATTGCTGGCGGCACTGCGTCGGCAGTGGATCATCATGCTCGTCGGGCTGGGGTTGACCGCCGGCGTCGGGCTGTGGGCCGCCGACCCGCCTCCTCGATACGAGGCCTTTGAGGTGTTCGCCATCCTCCCGCCGCAGCTGCCCAACATCCCCAACCAGCTCACGGGCCTGCGGCCGTCGCTGGCCGTCACCGGCGCCGTGGTGGCGCAGCGGCTGATGAGCGGCTCGGGCCGGACGCAGCTGCGCAATGCCGGCGTGACCAGCAACTATTCGCTGGCGCCGCGCAACAGCGGCACGGTGCAGACGCCCGAATATCTCATCGCCTGGGTCATGGCCAAGGCGAGCGGGCCCGACGAGCGCACGGCGATGCGCGCGCTGGACACGATCATCTCGGTCTTCGCCGACGAACTGGTCCGCCTGCAGGACGAGCGAAACGTCGCGCAGGCGGAGCGCATCACGATCGGCGTGCTCGCCGCGCCTAGCGCCTCGCTGGTGCCGCACTCGAAGACCCGCGCGCTGGCGGGCACGGGCCTGGCCGGCTTCATCATCACCACGACGGTCGCGCTGTTTTGGGATAGATCGGCGCGCCGCCGCCGCTTGCGCCTGGAGAGCGAGCTGTAGCGAGCTACAGCTCGGTCAGCTGTCCGTCCGTTTCGCGGTATTCGGCGCCGGTGCTCGGGCAGACGAACAGCCCATTCCCCTTGCCCTGCAACGGAACCCCGGCCCGGCCGACCCAGCCGATGCGGCGGCCCGGCACGCCCGCGATGAGCGCGAAGTCCGGAACATCCTTGACCACCACGGCACCGGCCGCGATCAGCGCCCACCGGCCGATCGTGACGGGCGCCACACAAACGGCCCGCGCGCCGATCGCCGTGCCCTCGCCGACGACCACCGCGACCATGTGCCAATCATCACCCCGCTTGAGTTTTCCCTCGGGCGTGACGGCTCGCGGGTACTCATCATTGGTCAAAACCGCGGCAGGACCGACGAAAACGCCGTCGCCCAGCCTTGCGGGCTCATACACAAGGGCATAGTTCTGTAGCTTGACGTTGTCGCCGATCTGGACGCCCGGCCCGACGTAGGCACCCCGCCCGATGATGCAGTTGTGCCCGATCGTCGCGTCCTCACGGACCTGTGCGAGGTGCCAGATCGTCGTACCGGTGCCAATTGTGGCCCGTTCATCCACGTCTGCGGACGGCATGGCGCGCATGACTCACTCCTTAAGTTTGCGGATCCGGTCAGATATTGCCGCGCAAGCGAATCCGATGATCTCACGTGTCGGCTACCCGTCATTATTTCGGCTTCTGTGCAGCACCCGGTCATCGCTACTCTGGCGGCGCGCCGTGTGTGGGGGTCGTCGGCGCTTCTCGCTTAAGGCTTGGAAAGGCTGCTGCATGAGTGTTGCGATGGAACGGTTTTCCATCCTCGACGCCCGCACCACGGCGCTGGTCGAAAGGCTGTTGCGTGTGGCTGTGCAAGGGCTTCCAAGGATGTACCGTGAAGAGGCCGATGAATTCGCATTCACTCGCGCCTATGTCGGCCACCCGGGCAGCCTCACCGTCGAGCTGCGTGGCACGAGCCTGCGTTACAGCGCGATCGTCGCGCTGGGCGCGCAATTCCTTCCCGAGCCCGAGCAAAAGACCGTGCTCGCCGGGCACACCCTGATCGACTTCGTCACACGGTTGCTCGATCGCGTGGGCGAAAACACCAACCTAGGCGACGCGGCGCTCGTCGCGTGGGCTGCCGCGCAGAGCGGGCATCCGTTGCTGCCCTTGGCATTGGGTCGTCTGCGCAAGCTCGACCGCCCGTCGGCGCCGCAATATGTCGTGGAGTCCGCGTGGGTGGTGTCGGCCCTGGCCGCCGCCCGCCGCCTGGCAGACGTCGAGGCGCACCTCGGTGAGGCGCGCGCCCGCCTGCTGGGCAGCATCGTGCCGGGCAGCCCGGTCTTCCCGCACACCACCGGCCCCGGCCTGGTCCGCCCGCTGCGCAACCACGTCGCCTGCTTCGCCGACCAGGTCTACCCGATCCAGGCGCTGGCCCGGCTGCACCACGCGACCCCGGGCGGCGACACCGCCGCGTTCGCGGCCGCGCGCACCACCGCCGAGCAGATCTGCCGCCTGCAGGGCGACGACGGGCAGTGGTGGTGGCACTATGACGCCCGCTCGGGCAAGGTCGTCGAGGGCTTCCCGGTCTATTCGGTGCACCAGCACGCGATGGCGCCGATGGCGCTGCTCGATCTGACCGAGGCCGGCGGCAGCGACTACTCCGAGCCGATCCGTCGTGGCCTGGCGTGGATGGAGGGCCCGAGCGAGCTCGGTGCCGACGCCGAGTCGATGATCCACGACGATGAGGGCGTCACCTGGCGCAAGGTCTTCCGTGGTGATCCGCGCAAGGTGGTGCGCGCGCTGAACACGGTCACCACGCGTGCCGTGCCGGGTTGGAAGCTTCCGGGGATCGACACGGTCTACCCGCCGCGCGCCATCGACCGCGAGTGCCGTCCCTACGAGTTTGGCTGGCTCCTTTTCACGTGGCTGGGTGGGTTGCAATGAAAGTGCCGGCGCAGCGCAGGCCGTCCAATGTGGAGCTGTTCGGGCTCCAGCTCGACGCGCTGACCCTCGACGAGACCGTGCAACGCTGCCTGGCCGCCGTGGAGCGCGACGAGCTGCTCGAGGTGGGCGTCGTCAACGCGGCGAAGATAGTCAACATGGGGCGCGACGAATCGCTGCGCGAGGCGGTGTCTGGCTGCGGGCTGCTGGTCGCGGATGGACAGTCGGTGGTGTGGGCCAGCCGGGTGCTCAAAGCCCCGCTGCCCGAACGGGTCGCGGGCATCGACCTGTTCACCCGGCTGCTCGAGGAGGCGGAGCGGCGCGGGCTGTCCGTATACTTCCTCGGCGCCAAGGCCGAAGTGCTTGAGGAGATGGTCGGCCGGCTGCGCGCGAAGCACCCGCTGCTCAACATCGCCGGATACCACGACGGTTATTACGCGCCAGGCGATTCGGCCGTGATCGCCGACGCCATCCGGGAGAGCAAGGCGCAACTGCTGTTCCTCGGCATGACCTCGCCCAAGAAGGAGCTCTTCGTCGCCGAGTTCGGCGCGCGCAGCGGCGCGCGGGTCGTGCACGGCGTGGGCGGTTCGTTCGACGTGCTGGCAGGTGTCGTGAAGCGCGCGCCGCGCGCCTGGCAGCGGGTGGGCATGGAGTGGCTCTACCGGGCCGTCCAGGAGCCGCGCCGGCTGGGCAAGCGCTACCTCAAGACCAACATCGCCTTCGTCGCCATGGTCGCCCGCGAACGCCGGCGCACCTCGAAATAGAAAAACTAAAAGGGAGAGCCTGGTGCGCGTCGTCATCGCCGGACAGGGATATGTTGGGCTGCCGTTAGCCATGCGAGCGGCCGAGTGTGGACATGACGTCGTGGGCTACGACGTGGACGCGGGCAGGGTGTCGCGCCTGGCCGCCGGTGAGTCCTTTGTGGAGGACATCACCGCGGAGCGGCTGCGGGCGGCGCTGGATTCCGGGCGATACCGGGCGACGATGGACGAGGCGGACTGCGCCGGGTTCGACATCGCTCTGATCACCGTGCCGACGCCGCTACGCGACGGGATACCCGACCTGTCCTATGTGGAGGCTTCGGCAGATCTTTTCAGCCGGTACCTTCGGCCAGGCGCCATCGTCGTGCTGGAGTCCACGACCTATCCGGGCACGACGCAGGAGATCGTCGGGCCGATCCTGGAAAAGGGCTCCGGCCTCACCGCCGGCATCGACTTCTACCTGGGCTTCAGCCCCGAACGGATCGACCCGGGCAACCCGGCGTGGGGCCTGGTCAACACGCCCAAGATCGTGTCCGGGATCGACGAGCACTCGCTGAAGAAGGTCAAGGAGTTCTACGACGGGATCGTCGAGACCACGGTGACCGTGACCTCGCCGCGCGAGGCCGAGCTGGCCAAACTCATCGAAAACACTTTCCGCAGCGTCAACATCGCACTCATCAACGAGATCGCGATGCTGGCGCACGACCTCGACGTCGACGTGTGGCAGGCCATCGACGCGGCTTCGAGCAAGCCGTTCGGCTTCATGCGCTTCACGCCCGGGCCGGGCGTCGGCGGGCACTGCCTGCCGATCGACCCCGCCTATCTGTCGTGGCGCGTGCAGCGGGCGCTCGGGCAGAGCTTCCGTTTCGTGGAGCTCGCCAACGACATCAACAACCACATGCCCGACTATGTGGTGCGGCGGCTCGGTGACGCGCTCAACCGGCGCCGGCGGTCGGTGGCCGGCACGCGGGTGCTGCTGCTGGGCTTGGCATACAAGAAAAACACCGGCGATGCCCGTGAATCGCCGGCCGTGCGGGTCGCCCAGCTGCTCACCCAGCTCGGCGCCGACGTGCGCGCGGCCGACCCGCACGTGGTCGAGGCGGTGCACGGCATGGAGGGCGTCGTGCGCGTGGAGCTCAGCGCCGAGGAGCTGGCGGCGGCCGACGCCGTGATCCTCCTGGCCGACCACGACGCGTTCGACTACGAGCTGATCCGGACGCACGCGACGTACATTCTGGACACCCGCCGCCGGCTCACCGGCGACCGCGTCGAGGTGATCTGACATGCCGCTCATCATGTGCATCGCCGCGGCCCGGCCCAACTTCATGAAGATCAAGCCGGTCATGGCCGCGCTCGAGGCCCGCGGCGCCGACGTCGCCCTCGTCCACACCGGACAGCACTACGACGAGGGGATGAACGACGTCTTCTTCCGCGACCTCGGCCTTCGCCAGCCCGACTACCACCTGGGCACCGGCTCGGGCAGCCACGCCGAGCAGACCGGGCGTGTGATGGCGGCCTTCGAGCCGCTGGTCGACCGGGTCCGGCCGGACGCGGTCGTGGTCGTCGGCGACGTCAACTCCACCATGGCCTGCGCACTGGTCGGGGCCAAGGCGGGCGCGGTCGTCGCGCACGTCGAGGCGGGGCTGCGCAGCCGCAACTGGGGCATGCCCGAGGAGATCAACCGGGTGGTGGCCGACCGCGTCAGCGACCTGCTTCTCGCCGCCTCGCCGGATGCCGTGGACAACCTGCGCGCGGAGGGATACCACGAGGATCAGATCTATCTCGCGGGCAACGTCATGATCGACACCCTGCTCACGAACCTGGACCGGGCGCTCGCCTCGGACGTGCTCGACCGGCACGGCCTCACCCCCGGCGGATACGGGTTGGTCACGCTGCACCGACCATCCAATGTGGATGACCCGGCCACGCTCGGCTCGATCCTCGGCGCGCTGGCCCAGATCTCGGCGTCACTCCCGTTGCTCATGCCCGTGCACCCGCGCACTGCTGCACGGCTTGACGGCCGGCGCCCGGACGGTCTCATCCTCACCCCGCCCGCGGGCTATCTCGACTTCATCGCTCTGCAGGCGGGGGCGCGCATGGTGCTGACCGATTCGGGCGGCGTGCAGGAGGAGACGACTGCGCTGGGCGTGCCGTGCCTGACCCTGCGCGAGGAGACCGAACGGCCCATCACCATCACCGAGGGCACCAACATCCTGGTGGGCCTTGACCCGCAGCGGATCGTGGAAACCGCCACGCGGGTGATGACCGACCCACCCGCGAAGCGATGCCCCGAGCTGTGGGACGGCAAGGCGGGCGACCGCATCGCCGACGCCCTTCTGGCCTACCTCGCCACCGGCACCCGCCTGCGCCCCACCCAACTACGCGGCTAACCCCAACTACGCGGCTGGTCAACCGGCCGGCCGAGCCGGTGACCGGCGATGAATGGCGTCAACGTCTCGGTAACTCAATCCCGTTGTCGTGCCTGGAGCGCGGGCAAGCGCTTTCCCCGCTCCGGGCGTGACAGGGTTGAGCGGGCAGCCCGTGAGCCCGGCTCGCCAAGGCGCGGCCGGCTTCAGCTTTGCGGATGACGGCCGGCTCCCGCCGTGCCACCACTGGCCGGCTTTGGCTGTGCGGTGACCAGCAGACTTCGGCCGTGCCGTGAGCCACTTTGGCCGCGCGGCGATCGGTCAGGCTCAGTCGCGGGGTCGGGGTCGGCCTCAGCCGTGCTGCTGGTCGGCGTGAATCGTCTGGGTGACCTCGTCGGCGCTGTCCACTTTGGACTCGGTCTGGTGCGACTCTGACTGGTGCGCCGCCTTCTGCGCCTCGACCTTGCGCCGCTCCGCGTCCTCGGCCTCGCGCTGCGCCCGGGAAAGCCGCTCGAGCTCGGCCGAGAGCTGCTGCTTCAGCTCGACCAGGCGCTGCTCCAGCTGCAGGATCTCGTCGCGGGACTGCGCGAGCCGCTCCTGCGCCTGCGCCGCCGCCACATCCTCGCCCTCGCGCAGCGACTTGGCCTTGCCCAGCTCGGAGTGGGCCGCCTCGACCATCTGCTCCGCCTGCTGCTTGGCCTGCGCGGCCTCGGCCTGCGCGCCCGCCACGGCCTGCTCCGCTTGCTGCCTGGCAGCCGCCACGATCTCCTCGGCATGCTGCCTGGCCGCGGCGAGCGCCTGCTCGGCGTCCTGTTTGGCCTGTGCCGCTTGTGCCCGCTCCTCGGTCGTCAGCTGCTCGGCCTGCGCCCTGGCACCCGCGAGCGTCTGCTCCGCCTCCTGCCGGGCTGCCGCCAGGGCCTGCTCGGCGTGTTGCCGTGCCTCACCCAGCCGCTGCTCGGACTCCTGCGTGGCCGCGGCAAGCCGCTGCTCCGCCTCGGTCACCTGCTGGCCGGACTGCTGCGCGGCCGCCGAGAGTTGCTGATCGGCCTGCTGCTGCGCGGCCGCGAGCTGCTGCTCCGCCTGCTGCCTCGCGGCGCCCAGCGCCTGCTCGGCCTGATGTTTGGCCTGCGTCGCCTCGGCCTGCGCGGCCGACAGGATCTGCGCCGCCTGCTCCGAGGCCGCCGCGAGCTGCTGCTGGATCTCGGCCGCGCTGGCCGCCAGCCGCTGCTCCGACTCGGAACGGGCCTCGGCCGCGAGCCGCTGCGCCTCCATCTTGGCCGCATTGAGCCGCTGCTCGGCCTCGGTGTGCAGCGCGGCCGCCCGCTGGTCGGACTCGGCCTTGGCCGCGGCGATGTCGCGCTCGGCCTGCACCCGCCGGCCCGCCGCCTCGTTGGCCGCGGCCGTGCGCAGCGCCTGCGCCTCCTGCTGGGCGTGCGCCATCAGCTCGCGCGCCTCGGCGCGGACCCGCTGCGTCTCGGCCTCCAGATCGGAGCGCCGCTTCTCGTCGACCGCCAACTCCTCCTTGCGGCGGGAGGCGAGCGCGAGGTCGAAGTCTTTGACGGCCAGCGAGGTGCGGTCGCGCGCATCGGCCAGCAGGCGCTCGGCCTCGGCCCGCTGGTCGGCGATCTCCTGCTGGGCCTGGCCGACGATCTCGGTCGCCTGCTCCTCGGCGAGCAGCAGGATCTGCTCGACACGCCCACCCAGGTGCCGGAACGACACGCGCGACGGTATCGCCCGGCGCGCCGCGTCGGAGAGCTCGACCTGCAGCTGCTGCACCTGACCGGCCAACGCCTGCACCTGAGCGAACGCCTGATCGCGCTCGGCCTGCAGCGTGGCTATGTCGGACTCGGCTCTGGCGACGTAGTTTTCCACCTGACGTTTGTCATAGCCACGTAGGGCCACGTCAAAGCTGGGTTCGGAGGCAACGCCTTCACCGAGTGCAAACAGGTCTCCGCCGTGCGACATGGCCACCATCTTCACACAGAAAGTCCTGGCTTACCTGACTTGGGGGTCGGGTCAACCAGGACTTTTTCCTCTATTGCCGCTCAGCAGCTCGTCAGCTCACTCCTTGGCCTTGGCCTTGTCGGGGGCCGGGAGCGACGGAACGATGCCCGCCAGGCCGGAGAGCATCTGGCCCAGCTGTGCGGTGACCGCGTCCTTCTGCCTTGTGAGCTCCTCGACCTCGCGGCGCGCGGCGCCCGTGGTGAGCTCGGCCTCGTTGCGGGCCTCGCTGACCAGGCGGTGCGCCTCGGCCCTGGCCTCGTTGACCGACTTGTCGGCGGCCTGACGTGCCTTTTCGACCGTGTCGGTCGCGGTGCGCTCGGACTCGACCCGGCGCGCCTCGGCGCGCTGCTCGATCTCCTTGGCCCGGTCCTCGGCCGCACGCGCCCGCTCCTCGGCCTCGCCGACCAGCTTCTGCGTGGCGGCGACGGCGGCGGAGTGGCGCTGGGTCTCCTCGCGCTCGGACTTCTCCCGGCGCTCGGCCAGCTCGAGCGCCAGGGCCTGCAGGTCCTTGTCGCGCTTGTCGCGAGCGTCGGCGAGCATCTTCGATGCCTCGGCGCGCTTCTCCTCCGCCTCGCGGGCGGCCTTGGCGCGAAGCTGGGTGATCTCGCGCTCGGCGGTCGCCCGCAGCGTCGCGACCTCACGCTCGACCGTCGCCTTGAGCTCGGCCACCTCATGCGCGGTGGACGTGCGCAGCTGCTTGGTCTCGCGGTCGGCGTCGGCGCGCAGCGTGTCGGCCTCGCGGCGGGCCTGCACCCGCACCTCTGCGGCCTCGCGCTCGGCGGCCGTGCGCAGGTTGCCCGCCTCCCGCTCGGCGGTCGCCTTCATGGCAGCCGCCTCGGCACGTGCTTTGTCGGTGATCTCGCGAGCCTCGAGGCGAGCGGCCGAGAGGATGCCCTCCGCCTCTCGCTTTGCCTCGCCACGGTGGTCATTGGCCTGTTCTTCGGCCAGCCGCAGGATCTGCTCGACCCGCGTGCCAAGACCCGAAAGGGTCGGCCGGCTGTTCTCCTCGAGCTGCTTGCTCGCGTCGGTCAGCTTTTGCTCCACGGCGGACATGCGCTGCTCGGCTTGGCGCAGTCGACGCTGTGCGTCGTTCATGCGCTGCTCGGCCTCGTTGCGCGCCTGTTCGGCCTGGGCAAGGTTGGTGGTCAAGCGCTGAAGCGCGGCATCGACCTGCGGACGGTCGTAGCCACGCAGGACGATGCTGAAATCCTGCTGTGTGCTCACTGCACCTTCAAAGAAGTCCATGCTGTTGGGGGAAGCTTGCTGGGGCATTGGCACATACTCCCAGATGCACCCGGGTCTTTTGCAATAGCGTAGGGGCCTTTTTGCGGCGGGAAAATGTGCCGATCACTAGATGCCGCTAAATCTATTGATCGCACCCAGATGGCGTGCCCGCTTTTCCTGATCTCTGGCGCCGAGTCCGGCGGTGGGCGCTAGGCACAGAACGCCGACTTTGCCCTGGTGGGCATTGCGATGCACCTCGTAGGCGGCCTGGCCCGTCTGATCCAGCGAAAACGTCCGAGATAGAGTTGGATGGATGCGACCGAGATCGATGAGCCGATTGGCCTCCCACGCCTCCCGATAATTGGCGAAGTGGCTTCCGATAATCCGTTTGAGTGACATCCAGAGGTACCGGTTGTCATATTGATGGTCGTAACCGCTTGTGGACGCGCAGGTGACGATCGTGCCACCGCGTTTGGCCACGAACACGCTGGCGCCAAAGGTCTCCCGCCCCGGGTGCTCGAAGACGATGTCCGGGTCGTCGCCGCCGGTCAGCTCGCGGATGCGCGCGCCGAACCGCTTCCACTCCTTGGGGTCCTGGGTGTGTTCGTCGGCCCAGAACCGATATCCCTCGGCCGCGCGATCGATGATGAGCTCCGCTCCCATCCTGCGGCACAGCTCGGCCTTGTCCGGGCTGGACACCATGCACACCGGGATGGCGCCGCCGTTGAGTGCCATCTGGGTCGCATACGAGCCGAGCCCGCCGCTCGCGCCCCAGATCAGCACGACGTCGCCCTGCTTCATGTCGGCGCCGTTGTGTGAGACCAGTTGGCGGTAGGCGGTCGAGTTCACCAGGCCGGGCGACGCGGCTTCCTCCCAAGTCAGGTGCGCGGGCTTGGGCATCAGTTGGTTGGCCTTCACCACGGCCAGTTCGGCCAGGCCGCCGAAGTTGGTCTCGAAGCCCCAGATCCGTTGCTGCGGATCGAGCATGGTGTCGTCGTGCCCGGCCGCGTCCTCCAGCTCGACGCTCAGGCAGTGCGCCACGATCTCGTCGCCCGGCTTCCACTTCGTCACGCCGGGGCCGACGCGCAGCACGACGCCCGCCGCGTCCGAACCGACCACGTGATAGGGCAGATCGTGCCGCGCGGTCAGGGGCGACAGTTTGCCGTAGCGCTTCAGGAAGCTGAACGTGGACAGGGGTTCGAAAATCGAGGTCCACACCGTGTTGTAGTTGATGGCGCTGGCCATGACGGCGATCAGCGCCTCGCCCGGCCCGATCTCGGGGGTCGGCACCTCCTGCACGTGAAGCGACTTTCGTGGATCCTTCTCGCGGGTCTCGAGACCGTCGAACATGGTGGTCTCTTCGGCGCGGACGACCACGCCCCGGTAGCTGTCTGGGATCTTGACGTCGGCTAGCGAACCGAGGTCATCCTGCAGGATCGCGTCGAGGATCTGTCGCATACCCCTTGACGTTACTTGCGAGTAGGTATTGGGGTAACCGGCCTGTGAAATATCCCATTTCCCCGGCGGCGCTCGTGAGTGATTGGGCCCAATAACCGACAGAACTGATCGCGAACGGTCAGTGGACCTGGCGGAAACGGGAAGCGATGACGATACTCACCGGATATGGGGTCGGGCCGCAACGAATCACAACGCGTCGAAACGTTGCGCCGCGACCTGGCACACGCCATGCGCACCGGGCCGTTCTCCGCCGTGCTGCACCTCGCGATCGAGGCCAGCCAGCTGCGGCTCGAGGAAATCCAGGAACGCCTTGCCGCCCAAGGGATTTCGGTAAGCCTCACGACGCTGAGCTATTGGCGGCGCGGGCGCAGCCGTCCCGAGCGACCCGAGTCGTTGAAGGCCGTGCGCCTGCTCGAGGACATCCTCGAGCTGCCCGCGGAGTCCCTGATCTCGCAGTTAGGCCCGCGCCGGCCGCGCGGGCGGTGGCTGTCGCACCCGCCGGGCACGATCGACCTCGACCGGCTGTTCCAGGACTCGGTCAGCGTGTCCAAGATGCTCGACGAGCTTGACAACCGGATGCACTACGAGATCACCCGGTTGAGCCTGCACGACCTCTACTTCGTCGGCCCCGACCGGCAGGAGACCAACCTGACCGTGCGGCAGGTGCTGCGGGCCAACGTCGACCGGGTTTCGCGCGGGGTGGCGGTGTTTCGCACGGACGATACGACGCATCCGCATCTGCGCATCAACGCGATCCGCAACTGCCGGGTGGGGCGCATTCGGTCCGATGTGGACGGTGGGCTGCTCGCGGCCGAGCTGGTGTTCGACCGGGTCCTGTCGCAGGGCGAGACCGTGGTCGTGGAGTACGAGTTCGTCGTCGAGTCGGTGGAGCCCACCGATGTCTACTTCCGCGGCTTCGCCGGTCCCGTCGGGGAATATGTCCTGCAGGTGCAGTTCGACGCCAATGCCGTACCAGCAAGGTGCTATCGATTTGAAAAACGCGGGGTGAGCGCGCCTGACCAGGGGGTGCGGGAGGTATGGATAGGCAACACCCACGGGACCCATCTTGTGGCATATGACGTGCCACCCGGGATCATCGGCATGAGGTGGGAGTGGGAGTGAGCACTCCTCCCCGGCGCTCACTCCCTGGATCTTGCTGTTGGTGGAACTTCGCCGCCCCCCGGCCGGGCCCATTTAGCGCCGACCAGAGGGGACCATACGCAAAGGCTAGATCGGGGATTGATCGCCCGGGAACCTCGTTTAACAGGCGATACCCAATTGGTACAGGAAAACTGTTTATTAAAGTTAAACGTGTGAACCGGGCTGCCAGCTCCTTAAACGGCTGACCCGCCCTCGGCGGCCGGCTGCACCAGCTCGACCAGGACACCGCCCGCGTCCTTGGGGTGGATGAAGTTTATGCGCGAGCCCGCGGTGCCGATCCTCGGCTCTTCGTACAGTAGGCGCACGCCCTTTTCGCTCAGCGCCGCGCACGTGGCATCGATGTCGGCGACCGTGTAGGCGACCTGCTGCACGCCCGGCCCGCCGCGCTCGAGGAACCTGCCGATCGGCGACTCGGGCCGCAGTGGAGCCAGCAGCTGCACGAAGCCGCCCTCGGGCACGGGGCCCACCCGCATCATCGCCTCGCGCACCCCCTGCTCCTCGTTGGCCTCGACGTGGACGCAGGTCATGCCGAAGGTACGCTGATAGAAATCGATCGCCTCGTCCAGGTCGGGCACGGCCACGCCAACGTGATCGATGCGGAGCAGGCCTATGGGCGTGACGCTGGATGTGACATGGTTCGCAGACGCCTCGGAGCTCATGTCGTTAGTCTGACTGAGTCTTCGTTAAGGGCGTGAGAAGGGTCCGATATGACATCCGTCATCGTCAGCGGTGCGCGCACCCCGATGGGGCGCCTGCTGGGCAACCTCAAGGACCTGCAGGCCACGCAGCTCGGCGCGGCCGCGATCAAGGCGGCCCTCGAGCGCGGCGGTGTCGCGCCGGAGCAGGTGCAATACGTAATCATGGGTCAGGTGCTGCAGGCCGGGGCGGGCCAGATACCGGCGCGCCAGGCGGCCGTGGGCGCGGGCATCCCGATGACTGTGCCGGCCCTGACGATCAACAAGGTCTGCCTGTCGGGGCTGGACGCGATCGCGCTCGCCGACCAGCTGATCCGGGCCGGTGAGTTCGACATCGTGGTGGCAGGCGGCATGGAGTCCATGACCAACGCGCCGCATTTACTGATCGGCCAACGGGCCGGGTATAAATACGGCGATGTCGTGATCAAGGATCACATGGCCCTCGACGGCCTGACTGACGCCTATGACTGCTGTTCGATGGGCGAGTCGACCGAGCGGGCGGGCGCCAAGCTGGCGATCTCGCGCGAGGAGCAGGACGAGTTCGCCGCGCAGTCGCACCAGCGCGCCGCGGCGGCGCAGAAAAACGGCGCCTTCGCCGAGGAGATCGCGCCCCTTTCTATACCGCAGCGCAAGGGCGACGCGATCGTCCTGGCCGAGGATGAGGGCGTGCGCGCGGACACGACCGTCGACGTGCTGGCCAAGCTGAGGCCGGCCTTCACGAAGGATGGCACGATCACGGCCGGTTCGTCGTCGCCTATCTCCGATGGTGCCGCGGCGGTCGTGGTGATGCGCAAGGAAAGGGCCGTGGAGCTGGGCCTGGAGTGGATCGCGGAGATCGGTGCGCACGGCAACGTGGCGGGGCCGGACAATTCGCTGCACTCCCAGCCGTCCAACGCGATCCTCGCCGCGCTGCGCAAGGAGGGCCTGTCGCCGTCCGACCTGGACCTGGTGGAGATCAACGAGGCGTTCGCGGCCGTGGGCATCCAGTCAACCCGCGACTTGGGCATCAACCCGGCCATCGTCAACGTCAACGGCGGCGCGATCGCGCTCGGCCACCCGATCGGCATGTCCGGCGCGCGGCTCGCGCTCACCCTCGCTTTGGAATTGAAGCGGCGTGGCGGTGGGCTGGGCGCCGCGGCCCTGTGCGGCGGAGGCGGTCAGGGCGATGCTTTGCTTCTTCGGGTACCGCGTTCGTGAGCAGCGTTTCGGCGTTGGTCGACCGCGCACGGGAGGGTGACCCGCGCGCGGTCGCGAGGCTGATCACCCTTGTGGAGAGCGGGGATTCGGCCCTGCGCCAGATCGCGGAGCTGCTCGGGCCCACGTCGCTCGGCGCGCGCGTCATCGGCGTGACGGGTTCGCCGGGGGTGGGCAAGTCGACCACGACCAACGAGCTGGTGCGGGCGTTCCGCAAGCTCGACCGGCGGGTGGGCGTGCTGGCCGTCGATCCGTCGTCGCCGTTCACGGGCGGGGCGATCCTGGGCGATCGCGTGCGCATGCAGGATCACGCCACCGACCCCGGGGTCTACATCAGATCGATGTCCAGCCGGGGCAACCTCGGCGGGCTGGCCGCGGCCACACCGGCGGCGGTGCGGGTGCTGGCCGGGGCCGGGTGCGACATCGTGCTCGTCGAGACGGTCGGCGTCGGGCAGGCCGAGGTCGCGATCGCGAGCCTGGCCGACACGACGCTGGTGTTGCTCGCCCCGGGCATGGGCGACGCGATCCAGGCCGTCAAGGCGGGCATCCTCGAGGTCGCGGACGTGTTCGTGGTCAACAAGTCCGATCGCGACGGTGCGGACGCGACATACCGAGACATCCAAGGCATGATCGCGCTGAGTTCCTCCCACCCCCCAGCCCTTCAGGCCCACCCCCCTTGCGAGCGCGGGGCCGGGCAGTGGCGGCCGCAGGTCGTGAAGGCGTCGGCGGCACGGGCCGAGGGCATCGAAGACATTGTCGAGGCGGTCGACAAACACCACGAGTGGCTGGCGCGCACGGGCGAGCTCCTCCGGCGGCGCGAGCACCGGGCGGCGGCGGAGATCGAGGCGTTGGTGCTGGCGGAGTTGCGCGCCCGGTTCGCGGAGCTGCCCGGCGTCGGGCTGCAGGAGCTCGCGGCACAGGTCGCCGCCGGCGATCTGGACCCATACGCGGCGGCCGATCGGTTGCTTGATGAGGTTTCATAGGCCCTCCGTCTAAGCACCTGCTCAGAAGTGCTGTCCGTAACTTCGGCGGCTACCTCAGCACTGACCTGGCCTCGGTTGTCGATGTCACGGACAGGGCTTTTGGCAACCTGCTTAGGCGCGTGGTTCGTGCGGCCCCGGGTCGGCGGCTTTGGGCGGGCCACCCAAAGGAGGTCCAACGCCCTGAGGTGCGGGGCTTCAAAATGTCGGGGGGCTTGGCTAAGGTGGGGCAGCCCTTGAGAAGCCTTACATCCCGCCACAAGCGGGAGCCTTACCCCCTCGGAGGAATCAGTGACCGGTTGGTCCGTCATGCTGCGAGGCATCCGGCACCGATCCGGTCGGTCGCTGGTGGTGCTGCTGCTGGCCGCGTTCGCGGTGCTGGCCTGCATCCTGGTCCCGGCCTACGGCCGCGCGGCCGCGCAGTCCGTGCTGACCGACGCCATGCGCGCCGCGCCGCAGACCGCGACCGCGTTGACGATCAGCGCCGAGAGCAGTGCCGCGGGCTCGCAGGGCGGCGCGTTCGACCCCGCGCAGCAGTCGGTCGCCGAGGCAAAGGTGTTTGTGGACGGTGCGCTTGCCAAGGCGCCGAGCCTGGCCGGGGTCGTCGATCGGCCGATCACGAGCGTCGAGTCCGACGTCCGGGTGGCCGACCACGCCGCGCTGCTGACCTGGCGGCTGGGCGCGTGCGAGCGGCTCCAGATCACCGCGGGGCAGTGCGCCATCGACGCCGAGCAGGCCGTGGTGAGCGAGCGTTCGGCGGCCATGGTGGGGCTCAAGGTCGGTGACCGCATCACGCTGGCCGGCAACAAGTCGGTGCAGGTGACCGGGCTATACGTGCCACGCGACCCGTCCTCGGTCTACTGGGGCAACAGCGCCTACTTCGCGCACGCCCCGGGTTCGCGGCTCGACGCCGTCTTCGCCGGCTCGGAGGAGGACGTGCGGTCGGGCACCACGTCGGCCATCACGGCCAAGCTGACCTTCCCGCTCAAGCCCGATGAGGTGCGCCTCGACGCGATGGCCGGGCTGCGGTCCGAGCTCGGCGCGCTGGGGCTGGCGCTCAACGCGGTGGAGCTCAAGCTCGAGACGGCCCTGCTGGCCATCGCCGACGAGGTGGCCAAGGATCAGGCGGCCCTGGCCGCGTCGGTGCCGATGATAGCGATTCCCCTGCTGCTGCTGGCGTTTGTCGTGCTGTTCCTGATCGTGGCCACGCTCGCCGAGGACCGAGCGCCCGAGCTGGCGCTGGCGCGGCTGCGCGGCTTCCCGGGTTCGCGGGCGGCGCGGTTCGGGCTGAGCGAGACCCTGCTGCTGATCACGCTGGGCGCGCCGCTCGGCCTGGTCGGTGGGCTCGCGCTGACCGAGCTCGCGGCGCGCACGCTGCTCGCGCCCGGCACACACGTCGAGCCGCGCTGGCCCGTCTTCGTGGCCGCGGCCGCCGGGCTCGGGTTCGCCTATGCCGCGGCCTGGCTCGCCACGCGCCGGATCAACGGGCGCGGCGTGCTGACGCTGCTGCGCCGGGTGCCGCAGCGAGCCACCGCCAAATCCGGTGTGGTGGAAGCGATTGTCGGGACACTCGCGGTGGTCGGCCTCGTGGCCGCCATCCAGGATCGCGGGGGCACGGTCAAGCTCCTCGCGCCGGCCGCCATCGCCTTGCTGGCCGGGCTGGTCGCCGGGCGGCTGCTGACCGGCTGGGCGCGGGTGCGCCTGGCCATCGCGCGCCGCCGCGGGCACCTGCCCGGGATTCTCGCCGCCGCGCAGCTGGCCCGCCGGCCCGGCGCGGCGCGCATGGCGGTCGTGCTGACCAGCGCCGTGGCGCTGCTCGCGTTCGCCGCCGCGTCGTGGGATGTGGCGGCCCGGGCGCGGGAGCAGCACGCCGACGACGTGCTCGGCGCGGCCGGCGTCTATCAGGTTACGGCAGCGCATCCGCAGGCGTTGATGGCCGCGGTGTCGGCGGCCGATCCGTCGGGCGGCACGATGGCGGTGGTGCGCGCCGACGAGCAATACGCGCAGGGCCGGGTCGAGCTGATCGGCGTGCAGTCCGAGCGGCTGGGCGACGTGGCCATCTGGCGCGGCAAGGACCGGGCCGACCTGGCCGGTCTCGGCGAGCGGCTGCGCGAGGGCGCGGGCAAGCCGGTGCTGCTGGGCGCCGACGTGAGTGTGCGGTTGAGCGCGTCCGGGCTGGGCGAGGTGCCGCTTCGCTTGGGCGCCATGGTTTCCGCGCCCGGGCAGCCGCCGGTCGTGGTGTGGCTGGGGCCGCTGGCCGCGGGGGGGCATGACTATGCGGCGCCGTTGAGGGCGTGCTCGGGGTGCCGGTTCGTGGGCCTCGCGGTCGGGCGCGTCGGCGGGCTGACCGGTGCGATCCGGGCAACGCTTGCGCTGCAAGAGGTTCGCACGGGCACGACCAAGCTGCCGATCGAGGCGGGCACGTGGCGCACATCGTCGGATCGCAACCCGAGCGCGCGGGTGACGGTCGCGGACGGCACGCTGACCGTCGAGTCCAGCGGGCCGGGCGACGTCATCGTGTCGCATGTGGACACTCCGTCGCGGCTGCCGGCGGTGCTGGCGGGCGCGGCGCCGGGCGAGGGCGACGGGTTCACGTTCCCCGGGTTTGCCGACGTGCAGCAGGAGTTCGCGGTGGTCGAGCGGGCCGAGGTGCTGCCGCGGGCGGGCGCGCACGGGCTGCTGTTCGACTTGGATTTGGCGGTGCGGTCGGCTTCGGTGTCGGCCGGGCTGGGGGAGTCCTCCGACCTGCGCTACGAGGTTTGGACCAACGGCGCGGCCGCGGCGGGGCTCGACCGCAGGCTGGCCGAGCATGGGGTGGGGCTGATCCGTTACCAGACAAAAGAGTCGGTGATTGAGCAGCTGTCACGCCGCGCCCCGGCGCTCGGCTTCAGCCTCTATCTACTTGCCGGGATCGCCGCCGCTGCGCTCGGGCTTGGCGTGCTCGCGCTGAGCCGGCGGCTCGGCGCGGCAGACCGGCGGGCGGAGCTCAACGCGTTGCGCGCCACCGGCGTCAGGAGCCGGGTGCTGCGGCGCGCGTTGCGGCGCGAGCGATCGGTGGGGCTGGCGTTACCGTTGATCATCGGTGTCGGGGCGGGCGTGGGCGCGGCCGTGCTGATGCTGCCGGGCATCCCGCTCGTGGTCGCCGGCGCCACATCCCCGGTGGCCGATCTGTGGCGCGTGGCCCTTGAGCCATCGGCACTGACCATCGCCGCAGCCGCCGCGCTCCTCGTGGCCCTGACCGGCTGGCTGACCGCCGGCCGCCAAGCGCGAGGAGGAGTCCAGTGACGCCCGCCGCCCCGGCCGCGCTGCAGTCCGCAGTGGCGTCGGCTGTTGCGGCTGCGCTGTTGGCCGTGGCGAGCAGTCGGCCGGCTGAGGGGCGTCTCGCGCGAGGAGGGGTGCAGTGACTTCCGCGGTGATGTGCCGGGGGCTGGTCTACATCTACCGGCTCGAGGGATATGACGTGGTGGCGCTGGGCGGCGTCGACCTCGACATCGCGCCCGGCGAGTCCGTTGCGCTGCTTGGCCCGTCGGGGTCGGGCAAGTCCACGCTGCTGGCCCTGCTGGCCGGGCTGCTGCGGCCGGCCGCCGGGCGGGCCTCGGTCGACGACATCGATCTGGCCAAGGCGAGCGAGGCCGAGCTGGCACGCATGCGCGCGACGACCGTGGGCGTGGTGCTGCAAGGGGCCGAGCGCAACCTGCTGCCCTACCTGACCGCTGAGCAAAACGTGCGGTTCGCGCAGCGGGGCGCGGCGGCGCATGGCCAGCAGGGCATGCCCGGCCCGCGCGACGTGCTTTCGCTTGTCGGGCTTGGCGTGCGCGGCAAGCTGCGGCAGCGGCCCGACCAGATGAGCCCGGGCGACCGGCAGCGGCTGGCCCTGGCCGTGGCGCTGGCGCACAAGCCGGGGCTGCTGCTCGTCGACGAGCCCACCAGCCAGCTCGACACGACCGCACGCGACGAAATCATCGCGGCATTGGAAGGCGTCCGCCGCCTCGGCACCACCGTCGTCGTCGTGACACATGACCCCGAGGTCGGCGCGCGGATGGGCCGGCAGGTCACCATCCGCGACGGGCGAGTCGGCGCCGAGGGACAGCTGGGCGAGGAGTTCGCCCTCGTGGGCCGCGACGGTTCCGTGCACCTGCCGCCCGAAATCCTCGCGATCCTCCCGCCCGGCACGCGGCTGCGCGTGCACGCCATGCCCGACGGCACAGTCACGCTGGTCCCGGCTTCGTCCACTTTGGAGAGCGCAACGCTTTCGGGGGTGGGCGATGCGGCGCGCTGAGTCCCCCGGCCGCCGCCGGCGACAGGCAGGCATCAGCGCCGGACGGCGGAGTGGCGCTGGCCTTCGCGCTGCGGGGTTTGAGCACGCGGCGCTTCGGGGCGCGGGGCTTGAGCATGCGGCGCTTCGCGGTGCGGGGCTTGAGCACGCGGCGCGGTTCACGCCGGTCGCTGGTGCTCCTGGGCGGGCTGAGCGGCGCGGTGGCCTCGCCGGCGCGGCGACGGGTCGTGCGCCCGTCGGCCTTTCTGGTGGAGTTGCGGGCGGTGTGGTCGCGGCGTGTTCCGGTGGGGTGGTGGAGCTTGTGGTCGTGGCGCGTTCCGGTGGGGTGGTAGGGCGTGTGCTTGTGAGCCGTTCTGGTGGGGCGGCGGGTTGTGTGCTTGCTGACCTTTCTTCGGAGGTGCCGGGCCGTGCTGCTCGCTGATCGGATCACCGTGGCCTACGGCAAGGACCGGCCGGTGCTGCGCGAAGTGTCGGTGGCGCCGGTGAAGGGGCGCATCCTCGCGGTGACAGGTGCTTCCGGCGCGGGCAAGACCACCCTGCTCATGACGCTCGCCGGCATGCTGCGGCCGATGGCAGGCTCGGTCTCGGTGCACGGCGTGGCCCTGCGCGGGCGCGACCACGCCATCGAGCAAGGCATCGTGCTTGTGCCGCAACACAACGGGCTCGCCGCGACGCTCACCGCTTCGGAAAACGTCCAGGTCGCACTGCTCGCCGCGGGCGCCTCCGCCGCTGACGCGCGCCGGATCAGCGCCGAAGCACTGGCAGCCGTCGGGCTCGAAGGACAGGGCGAGCAGCTGGTAGAAGAGTTGTCGGGCGGGCAGCAGCAGCGGGCGGCGATCGCGCGCGGGCTGGCCCTGCGCGGCGAAGTCCTGATCGCCGACGAGGTCACGAGCGAGCTCGACGCGGCCAACCGGCAAAACGTGCTGCGGCTGCTGCGATCCGAGGCCGAGCGGGGCGTCGCGGTAGTGTTCGCCACGCACGATCCGCAGGCCGCGGCCGCCTGCGACGAACAGCTCCACCTGGTAGACGGCTACTCCGCCACACCGCCACGCTGAGCGGTCCCTGACGAGGCGCCGGAGTTGGCGCCCCGCAAAGCGCAGGCAACGGCGGCTGCGTTTGCCGCGCTGAGCGGTCCCTGACGAGGCGCCGGAGTTGGCGCCCCGCAAAGCGCAGGCAACGGCGGAGCGTGACTCACGCTCGTGGCTGTTAGCGAAAGTCGTTTTCCGTCAACGGAATCACCCACGCCCGCCGCTCGGCGATCTTGCCGTCGCGCATCACGAAGACCTCCGCCATCGACATGCGCAGCGGCTCGCCGTTGTCGCGGGTGGCGGTGCCGGTCAGCTCCGCCATGACGACGTCGTCCTGCTCCACCATGCGAACCACTTCCAGCTGCGGCGGCCCGGCGAAACCCTCGCCGTCGATGGCGGCGTCATAGGCCAGCTTGCCGGTCAGGCGGAAGTGACCGAAAACCGTCCACACGATGTCGTCAGTGAGGCACGACAGGATCTGGGCATGGTCGCCCTTGCGAAAGCCGTCGAGATAGGTTTCCACGGTCTGGATATTGCGCGACATACGCCCCACCCTATCCGCGATCCGCCATATCGCCCGCTGGTCGCCTCGGCACCCGGCATCGGGGCTGCCTGCGAACGGTCCACGCCCGGCTGAGCTTGGTGCGGAGGCCATCGGGGTCGCAGGGTAAGCCGGGCTGCCCCGAGGTCTGCGCCGAAGCCGACCGGCGCAAGATCGAAAGTGCTTGGATACGGGGCCCGGCGGTGCGCGGCGGCGGGGTCGGCGCGCTGTTCACGGTGCGAATTCGGACAGGCACGCGTGCCGAGCCGGGGCGGGTTGACCGGGCCTGAGCCGGTCACGCCGGAGCCGGGCGCGTATGGGAACCGGGCCGGGCGGGGCGTCGTCAAAGTTTCCGTCGATTCACGGAGGGCATGATGGACGGTCGGCTTTTCGAGCGTGCGCCGGCGAGCCGGCGGGCGTTGCTGCTGGGCCTGGCGGGGCTTGCCGCAGTGCCGCTGGTGGGATGTGCGCAGGATGGCAGCGGCGGCAGGGTGCCGGAATTGTTGATGGCCGACGGGGTCGGCCGCAACCAGCCGCCGGCGGACGCGCCGGTGGGGGCGTGTGTGCAGGGGCTGAGCGCGCTTGGGCACCGGATTTTGGGGGTGGGCGCGGAGCCGGGCCGCAATTTTGTCGCCTCGCCGCTGAGTTTGGCTGTGGCGTTCGCGATGGCACGAGCGGGCGCCGCCGGCACGACCGCGGCCGAGTTGGACAGGGTCTTCGGGTTCCCGGCCGGCGGGCGCGACGGCGCCTTCAACGCGATCACTCGGCAGCTGGTCACGGTCGACGTCCCGCCGGTGCCGGATCGGAAGCCGCGCGATCCGCGTGAGGCGAAGAAGCCGCCGGTGGTCGCCATCGGCAACGCGCTGTTCCCGCAGAAGGATTTCACGATCGGCGCCGAGTTCCTGCGGACGCTGGCGGCCGAGTATGGCACGGGTGTGCGGCCGGTCGACTTCGCGGACGCCGGGACGCCGGCGCTGATCAACGCGTGGGGGGAGAAGCAGACCGCCGGGCGGATCAAGGAGATTTTTGCGCAACTGGACCCAAGCACGAAGCTGGTCCTCGCCAACGCCGTCTACTTCAAGGGTGACTGGCAGGCGTTCTTCATCGACGTGAGCGACGCGCCCTTCACCAAGGCCGACGGCGGTGTCGTGCAGGCATCGACGATGCGGCGCATCGCACAGGTACGGTATGCGGAATCCGATGGTGTGACAGCGATCGAGCTTCCCTATGCCGGCGGGCCGTATGCCATGTGCCTGATGCTGCCGCCCAAGGGTGGCAAGCCCGAGGACACCCTGCTGCCGGCGGTGCTGGGCAAGCTGCGCGCGGGGTTCGCGGACGTTCAGGCGGAGATCGCCATCCCCAAGTGGGACTTCGCCACCTCGCTCGACCTGATGGAGCTGATGCCCAAGCTGGGGCTGGTTTCGGCCTTCGGCCCCGGCGCCGACTTCAGCGGTATCGCGGCGGGCCTGTTCATCTCCGACGCGGTGCACAAGGCAAACATCACCGTCGACGAGTTTGGCACCGAAGCGGCCGCGATCACCGGACTGGGCATGGCGATGAGCGCCCCGCCGCAGGCGAAGGTCCGGTTCATCGCGGACCGGCCGTTCGGGTTCGCGATCGTGGGCGGCCAGGACGGCATCCCCCTGTTCATCGGATTGGTAAGCGATCCGACCGTGAAGTAAAGAGGTTGCGGTGGCGGATAGCGTGTGGGGATGACCTCTCGACCGATACCGGGGGCGGTGCGAGCGGCGTCGTGGGCGATGTCTGCGATGGCGCTCATCGGCGCGGCGCTGATTGTTGTTGGTGTGCTTGAGATCGAGTGGTGGGGCTCGTCTGATGCGGCCAGGTTGGGCACGCTCTTTGAGCACGTGAAGGAAACCTACGGGCTGGAGCGTCCGGCCATGCTGCGGGGCGGTGCAGGCGCGCAGGTGCTGATCGCGATCGGCGTCGCGGTGCTCGGCTTGGGCGCGCTGTCCTGGCCCGTGCGTGACGGGCGGCAGTGGGCCCGCACGACCGCCGTGGTGCTCATGGTGGTGCTCGTGATCGTTGTGGGCACCGATATCGGCTCCGACGTGATCCAGACGACGTCGATCGCCACGTACACGACCGAGCTGGCGCGGTTTGACCCGCAGGGCCAGGTGGTGCGCGTCGAGGATATCCATGCGCTGCTCTATCCGGCGTGGTATCCGTGGCTGGAAGACCTCGCGCAGGGCGCAGTGATCATCGTGTCCGTGTTTGTGCTGCTGGCGCTGGCCAAAGCGGCCGTTTGGAGCGAGGTCTACTTCTGGGGCGGATCCGATGCCAAGGCCGGCGCGGCCGATGACGCGTGGGGGGCCAAGCTGGCGCGGATCCGGGAGGAAAACCAGCGGCGGCGTGAGGGATCGTGAGGGATATTGGCGGCGAGGATTTGTGGGAGGGCGGCGGTGTGAGGGATAGGGCCGCGGTGGCGGGGGATGCGCCGGCGATTCATCGACTTGTGTCGTTGTGTGATCCGGGCTCCGCGCTCGACGATATCGTGGCCGACCTTGCGCGACCGGCGATCGACCTTGCCCGCGACACGGTGGTCGTGCACGACGACGGCGGCGAGCTGATCGCGTGGGCCTGGGTGCACATGGGCCGGCGGGCGCGCATCGACGTGCATCCGTCGTATCGCGGGCGCGGCATCGGCACGCGCCTGCTGGCCTGGGCCGAAGCACGCGCGGTCGAGCTGGGCAGCGTGCGCCTGGGGCAAAACGCGCCCGACAGCGCGGCCGATGCCGTCGAATTGTTGCGCGGCAACGGATATGAGCCCAAGGCTACCGCCTGGCTACTGGAGATGGCGATGCGGCGGGAGCCCGAGGTTTATCCACTGGACGGCGTCGAAGTGCGCTTCTTCCGGAGCAGTGACGCGCCCGCCGCGTACCAAATGATGGAAAATGCTTTTAATGAATGGCAGCAACGTCCGCGCGGATATCCGGAGTGGGCGCAACAGACCATCGAGCGGCCCACCTTCGCGCCGGAGCTCTCGCCCCTGGCCTTCGACGGGGAAAGGCTTGTGGGGGCGGTGCTCTCCCTCGATTTTCCCGATTATCTTGAGGGGTACGTCGAACGCGTCGCCGTCGACCGAGACTACCGCAACCGGGGCATCGCACGAGCTCTGCTGCTGCATGCCTTCCGCGGGTTTTACCGCCGCGGGCGCCGGGCATGTCGTTTGTGGACACACTCCGACACGGGCGCGCTGTCACTCTACGAACGCGTCGGCATGACCGTCGTGCGCAGCTCGACGCATATGAGCAAGCCGCTGCGCGCCGGCGACGACAATCATCGCGGATAGCGCCCACATCAATGGGCCCCAGGCGATGAGCGCCGGCAGGGTCAGATAGGCGACCCACCCGCCGGCCACCACACCCGGCAGGCGCAGCGCCCCGGGCCGCACGGCCGCAAACGCGATCACCGAGCTCGGCACGAGTGTGAGCATCGAAGCGAGCACGACCGTCTTGGTGGGAGAATCCCATCCGGTGGCGGACCAGTCGTTGCTGTAGACGCCGACCGCCCAGCACGCGCACGCGACAAGACACGCCCACAGCACGCTGACCGGCAGCGACGGGCGGGCCCGCAGCAGCCCGGCCATGAGCAGCAGCACAGCCACGGCAGCGACGGTGTGCGGCGGCCATGCCGTGAACGAAGCGAACCCGGCGTAGCCCGCGGCGCTGCCCACCGCCACGCCCGCGAGCCGCCGCCGCGAGAAAGGAGCCCGGCTGCGCCCGAACCAGCCGATCACGCACAGCACCAGGCAGGTGGCGAGCACGACATGCGCCAGCCGCCCGAACCGGGCCGCGGTGAGGTCGTCGAGCGGCAGGTGCCAGGCGATGGCGTCGATCGGCCCGAGCCACGTGGCGGGCAATGCCAGCAGCAGCCCGGCCATGATGGGCAGGCGCGGCGACTCGCCGCTGCGCCGCCGGTGCAGGGCGACCACGGCGGTGGCGAGCACACCGGCCGCGACGACCGCACCGACCCGCGCGATGACAGGCTGGTAGTAGCCGGGCGCGGGCGGGTTGACGACTCCACATGCGACGATCACCGCCGCTGCCGCGGCGACGACGTTGAACCGGGACTCCATGGTGGGCGCCCGATTGCCCGCGAACGCGATGCACCCCAACCCGGTCAGCGACATGATGACCCAGACGGGCGGCCGCACGGGCGGCACAAACACGGCCAGCAGCGCCGTGGCCAGGGTGGCGGCGATGGCCACGCCGATGAGCGCGCGGGCCACGGATGGGCGCAGGAACACCCACGCGCCGAGCGCGGCCAGCCACGCGGCATAGGCCAGCGGCCCGGTCGTGGGGATGACGGGCTCGACCCGCCACCACGCGAACGCCGAGATGCCCGCGGCGAGCGCGAGCGCCCACGGCGCGGCGACGGGCATGCCGAGGTGCAGGTCGAACTGCGAGACGCGCCTGCCCAAAGCGTGGCTCAGCACGTCGATGGCATCGCCCAGCGACGGGAGTGTCTGGTGTGGACGGGCCGCGTCGAGCAGCGTGGCCACGATCTCGTCGCCGCGATGCGCGCGGTAGTCGGCCGGATAGGCGAACAGCAGCCGCCGGTAGCGCCGCTCGAGCGGCCTCATGAGGCAGCCAGCCGCCGCAACCGCGACCTGGCCGCCTGCGCGTTGTCGGCGAGCCGGCGTGCCTCGGCGTCCAAATGGGACACTCCCTCGCTGGTGAGCTCGTAATAGCGCCGCAGCCGCCCGTCGACGATCTCCTCGCGGCTGATCGTGACCAGGCCCTGCTCGGCCAGGCGGTCGAGGGCGCCGTAGAGCGTGCCCGGGCGCAGCTTGACCCGGCCGTCGGACAGCGCCGAGACCTCCTGGATCACCCCGTAGCCGTGCATGGACGCGCCCGCGAGGGCGGTCAGGATGAGAAAAGTGGGCTCTTGCATATAGTCAGTTTACCGTTATATTACGGCGATGGACAAGTACCGGTTGGTGGCGATCATTGCCGTGTCCCTGATCGCGTCGGCGTTCGTGACCGTCGACGGGCCCGGAAACGGTTGGGCCGTAGCGGGTTTGGCGTTCGCCGCGGCCGCGTGGCGCGTCGACGCCCGCAACGCGGCGATCGTGCTCCTGCTCGGGGCGGGCGTGGTGCACCAGGCGCAGTGGGTGTTCTGGCTGTGCCTGGCCGTCTCGCTCGCGCTGGCCGTCGTCGGGCGGGCGTGGACGACGGCGCTCCCTCGGCCCGTTCACGGGGCGGGCCGAGGGCTGGTCATCGCGGCCACCGCGATCGTCCTGTTTGGAGTGTTGCTGGCATCGGCCGACCGGGCGTTCGCCGGCTGGCTGGGCTCGGGATACCTGCTCGCCCTGCCGGCCCTGCTCGCGATCGGCGTCGGGATGTCACTGCCGCACGCGTCCCTCCCGCGCAAGGAGCGCGCGCCGTGGGCCAGGCCGGACTGGATGATCCCCGTCGTCGGTCTGATCGTCCTGTTTGGAGCGTTCGCTGTCGTGCAGTTCGGCGCGCTGTTCGGCGGGCACGAGTACGTGCTGAACCCCGACGGGCCCACGTATGCCCAGCATGCGCGCGGCGGGTTCATCCAGCTCGCCGTCGTGGCGGTGCTCACGATGGGCGGGATCGTGGCCGTGCTCAGCCGGCTGAGTCCTTCGGACAGACGGCCGGCGACAATCCTGCTCGGCGTGCTGAGCGTGCTCACACTCGTCATCGTGGCGTCCGCGCTGCGGCGCATGGTCGTCTATGGCGAGGCGTTCGGCTTCACGCGGATGCGCCTGCTCGCCATCGCGGCCATCGTCTGGCTGGGGCTCGTCTTCATCGCGCGCAGGTATGCGTGGCACGCGGGCGTTGTCGTGCTGCTCGCCCTCGTCGCGCTCAACCCGGATCGCTTCATCGCGCAAACCGTCATCGATCGCTGGGCCAAGGACGGGCACCTCGACGCGCCATTTTTGACCACGCTCTTGCCCGACGCGCTGCCCGCGCTGGGCCGCTTGCCCATTGACAAACGCGAATGCCTCACCGCGGCGATCACGGATCAGGCCAAGTCCCCGGCCTGCCAGTACTACCTGGAGATCGGCTACCGGCAGGAGGGCAACTGGATCGATCCCGGCCGTGGATAGCCTGCACCGCGCGCCACCGGGGCTTGGGCAGCCGATGGCGGGTCAGGGCCCGGGCAACAAGGTCGACGCCTGCCGACATCGGCGGCCACAGCACCGGATATCGCCTGGAGTCGATGACCGCGGGAAGCCTGCCTCGCGATGGGCCGGCGCGGCTCACCGAGCGCTGCCACCAGGGCGCGTAGCGATATGTGGCGATATCCGGCCGTGCTGAGCGCGGATCCACAGGCCGACGCCTGATGGATTGCCCGAAATTCCCGGAGCGCGTTGCCTTAGCGATCGTTTAGGTTCGCGGTCTAGTATTCGGACATGACCCCAGAGGAGATCGCGGCCGGCAGAGAGCGGTGGCAGCGCAGATACGACGAAGCGCCCAAAAGGCGCGCGGACTTCACGACCCTGTCCGGTGTCGAGGTGGACCCGCTCTATGGTCCGCCCGATGGTGCCGCCTATCCGGGGTTCGAGCGCATCGGCTGGCCGGGCGAGTTCCCGTTCACCAGGGGGCTTTATCCCACCGGCTATCGCGGCCGGGCCTGGACGATCCGGCAGTTCGCCGGGTTTGGCAACGCCGTGCAGACCAATGAGCGCTACAAGCTGATCCTGGGCGCGGGCGGCGGTGGCCTGTCGGTCGCGTTCGACATGCCGACGCTCATGGGCCGCGACTCCGACGACCCGAAGTCACTGGGCGAGGTGGGGCACTGCGGCGTGGCCATCGACTCGGCAGCCGACATGGACATCCTGTTCAAGGACATCCCACTGCAGGACGTGACCACGAGCATGACCATCTCGGGCCCCGCCGTGCCCGTGTTTTGCATGTATCTCGTGGCGGCCGAGCGCCAGGGCGCCGACCTGTCCAAACTGGACGGCACACTGCAGACCGACATCTTCAAGGAATACATCGCGCAGAAGGAATGGCTGTTTGACCCGGAGCCACACCTGCGCCTGATCGGTGACCTGATGGAGCACTGCGCGCACAACATTCCCCGTTATAAACCCCTTTCCGTTTCTGGATACCACATCCGCGAGGCCGGATCGACCGCCGCGCAGGAGTTGGCCTACACGCTGGCCGACGGGTTCGGCTACGTCGAGCTGGGCCTTTCACGCGGGCTCGACGTCAACCGATTCGCGCCCGGATTGAGCTTCTTCTTTGACGCGCACGTCGACTTCTTCGAGGAGATCGCCAAGTTCCGTGCCGCCCGGCGCATCTGGGCGCGCTGGATGCGCGACGTCTACGGCGCGACCGACGAGCGGGCGCAGTGGCTGCGCTTCCACACCCAGACCGCGGGCGTGTCGCTGACCGCGCAGCAGCCGGTCAACAACGTCGTGCGCACGGCGGTCGAGGCGCTGGCGGCCATCCTGGGCGGCACCAACTCCTTGCACACCAACGCTTTGGACGAGACCCTGGCCCTGCCGACCGACGAGTCCGCCGAGATCGCGCTGCGCACGCAGCAGGTGCTCATGGAGGAGACGAGCGTGGTCAACGTGGCCGACCCGCTGGGCGGGTCTTGGTACGTGGAGGCGCTCACCGACAAGATCGAGACCGAGGCGGAGGAGATCTTCGCGCGCATCCGCGAGCTGGGCAGCGACGGCACGATCACGAGCGGGATCCTGCGCGGGATCGAGGACGGCTGGTTCACGGCGGCGATCGCCGACAGCGCATATGCCTATCAGCGGGCGCTCGAGAGCGGGACCAAAAAAATTGTGGGCGTCAATGTCCATACCGGCACCGTGGCCAAGGAGCTGGAGATCCTCCGGGTCTCCCACGAGGTCGAGCTCGAGCAGGTGCGGGTGCTCAAGGAGCGGCGCACCAAGCGGGACGACGCCGTGGTCAAGGAAAAGCTCGACGAGATGGTCGCCGCGGCGCACAACGACGACAACATGATCCCCTCCATGTTGGACGCGTGCCGGGCCGAGGCCACACTGGGTGAAATATGCGACGCGCTGCGGGCCGAGTGGGGCGTCTACCGGGAGCCGGCACGCTTCTAGACTGAGACCATGAGTGAACCACGTCCTTCCCAGTCGATCTTCACCCGCGGCGCGGTGGACCTGAGTGGGCTTCGGTCCACGGCGCCCACGTCCACGCCCGTGCCCGACGAGAGGCCGCCTGCCAGCGGGCCGTGGATCGAGGTCACCGAGGCAAACGTGCAATCGGTCGTGCTGGAGAGATCGCTCAACACGCCCGTCGTGATCGCGTTCGTCGTGGATCACCCGCAGGTCACGCCATACTTCAACGAGCTCGTGGCGCAAAACCAGGCCGACGGCGGGTCGTGGGTGCTGGCCAGGGTGGATGTGCAGGGGCAGCCCCGGCTCGCACAGGCCTTCCAGGTGCAAAGCGTGCCCATGCTCATGGCCGTGGTCGGCGGGCAGCCGGTCGACGGCGTCCCGGGCCTGCTGCCACCGTCCGACCTGCGCAAGTGGCTCGACGCGGTGCTCAAGGCGGGCGGCGTGCAGGTGCAGCAGCCCGAAGATCCGCGCCTGACCGAGGCCGACGAAGCCCTGATCATGGGCGACCTGGACACGGCCGAGACGGCGTACAAGAAAATCCTCGCCGACGCGCCCAAGGACGAGGCGGCCGAGGCAGGATTGGCACACGTGGCGCTGGCCAAGCGGGTCAGAGGGGTCGACCCGGGCGCTGCGCTGGCAAAGGCCGCGCAAAACCCCACAGATGTCCCCGCGCAACTGATGGCCGCCGACGTCGAGGTGCTGCAAGGCCAGGCCGAACAGGCATATCGGCGGCTGGTGGAGTTGGTGCGCAACGTTTACGGTGACGATCGGGAGACAGTGCGACAGCACCTGGTGTCGCTGTTCACCGTCGCCGGTCCCGACGACCCGGCGGTCGCGTCCGCGCGGCGCTCCCTGGCCAACGCGCTGTTCTAGCGCACCGATAGGGGAGGGGCCGTTGCGGCGCATCGCTGTGTTTGACGCTCCCTCCAACCTGGGGCTGCGACCCCCGACCGAGACGTCCGTACCCGGGTGCGCCAAGGCACCCGGGGCGTTGCGTGACAAGGGTTTGCTGCCCAAGATCGGTGCGCGGGACGCCGGATGCCTGACGCCGCCCCGCTACGACCCGGTCGACTGGCGGCCGGGCGACGGCGTGTCGCAGGCGCCGCAGATCCACAGCTACACGCTGCGGCTGGCGGAGCGGATCGCGGCCATCATCGACGCGGGCGAGTTCCCGCTGGTGCTGGGCGGCGACTGTTCGATCCTGCTCGGGTCCGCGCTGGCCATGCGCCGGCTGGGTGAGGAGGTCGGCGGCCGCATCGGACTGGTGTTTGTGGACGGTCACTCCGACTTCCGGCACCCCGGCAACGCGCCCTACGTCGGCGCCGCGGCCGGCGAAGACCTCGCGCTCGCCACCGGGCGGGGCGCCCCCGAGCTGGCCGGCATCGAGGGGCGGCGGCCATACTTCCGCGACAACGACGTGGTCGTGCTCGGCATCCGGGACGGCGACGAATATCGATTAGATCTGCAGGCGGCCGGCTTCTCCGTGCGGCCCGCGCCCGTGCTCCGGGCCGAGGGCGCGTCGCGGACCGCGCAATGGGCGCGCGAACAGCTGGCCGACTGCGCCGGCTTTTGGCTGCACGTCGACGTGGACGTGCTGGACGGTGCGATCATGCCTGCCGTCGATGCGCCCACGCCGGGCGGGATCGCGCCCGCCGAGCTCGAGTTGCTCATCGCCGGGCTGGTCAACACGCCACACTGCCTGGGCATGGAGGTGACCATCTTCGATCCCGACCACGACCCGCAGGGCACCTATGCGGGGCTCGTCGTCGAGACTCTGGTCGCCGGCCTCAAACCGCTCTGGCCCAAGATCCCCGCTCCACGTAAAGGTCATGATTTGGCGCGTCGGGCGGCCCGCTGATATTCCTTGCTCCTGCTGAAGCAAGTCGCGGGCGGACCACCCTTTGAGGCGACGGCGTTCTCACTCCGATTCTTGGTCGCTCGCGGCCCAGAAATCGGGAGATGCCGCCGCTGCGCGGTGATCCGCTAGTCTCTCCGTCATGCTCACGACCGCGGCATACGTCATCGCGTTTGCTCTGGCGGCATGGGCGCTGCTGTGCGCGGCGCTCAACCGGCCGCCGGACCGCGTCCAGTTCTACGGCACCCTCCTTGCGACCCTGTCTGTGGTCGCCCTCCTGGTGCGGGCTCTGTTGCGGTGGGAGCCGAAGGACCCCATTGTTTTCATCGGGTACACGCTGACAGCGCTGCTGCTTCCCGGCGCGGCCTGGGCGCTGGCGAGGCTGGAGCCCACCCGATACGGCAGCCTGATCGTGGGCGTGGCTGCGCTCATCCTGCCCGTGCTGGTCTTACGGATGGGGCAGGTATGGGGCGCGTCCTGACCTTCGTCTATGGGCTGTTCGCGCTGTCGGCGACGGCGCGGGCAATCGTCCAGCTGTCCACGCGATACGAGGCGGCGCCGCTGGCGTATCTGCTGAGCCTGCTCGCGGGTCTGATCTACATCGCGGCCACCGTGGGCCTGGCGTTGGGCCCGCGGGGCCGGGTGCTGGCGCTCGTGTGCTGCTCGGTCGAGCTGGTGGGCGTGCTCGGGGTCGGCGCCGCAAGCTTCGCCTATCCGGAGGCCTTCCCCGATGCCTCGGTCTGGTCCCACTTCGGCGAGGGCTACGGCTACGTCCCGCTGGTGTTGCCGTTCCTCGGCCTGGCCTACCTGATCTTCCGCCGCCCCAAGCCCGCCTAGCCCCGCCGTGTCGGCAATGCCACCTCGCCGCTCGTGAGCTTAGACAACCAGGTCAACGCCGCCGGAACATAGCGTCCATCGTGTAGCTGGTAAATCTCGATTGCCGCGCCGGTCGGATCACAACGGGCCTTCGACCGTTTTCGCCGGCTGTCGGCCAGGGCGAGATCAACGAGAGGGTGGTGTCCGCTCCCATCAGGCAGAAGGGCCCTGGGCTACCGCGGGGTTTCGATGTGGGTGAAAAGCCGTGCCACCAAACGGTGGCACGGTTACCTTTTGCCGATGCGATTCAGGCCAATACTTCTGTCTCTCGTGCTTGTCGTGGCCGCGGCCGCGAGTCCGGCCGCGGCGCACGCGCAGACGTGCGAGTTCGTGTTCTCCAAGTCCCTGACCTACAGTGCGCTCAACTTCGGCTGGTCCGCGGGTCTGCAGGGCTGCAGCGGCGACATCCAGCAGCTGGTCGAGACCGCGCCGACGGAAAACGGGCCGTGGACGGCAGCCGACGACTGGACCGAGGCCTTCAACAACCAGATCCGCAGCCACTGGGTCTACGAGGCCGACTATCCCTACGGCTGGATCCGGGCGCGCGGCGTGTTCCAGGGCGAGAGCAAGGCGACCAAGCCCGCGTTCAACCACGGCGGCGGCTGCTCCGGCTGCTAACGGAAGCCCTGCCGCCGGGTCGGGCTCGCACCCGACCCGGCGCTATCCGCTCGGCGAGTTTGACCTCACAACGCCTTGAGGAACGAGTCGGTGATGGGCAGGGCCGTGTCCTTGGGCGAGCCGCCCTGCTCCACGAACACGGCGAAGGCCAGGTCGCCGGACCATCCGATAAACCAGGCGTGCGTCTTCGACGGGTCGCCGGTGACATATTCGGCCGTGCCCGTCTTGCCGTGCAGGGTCGTGTGGTGCTTGAGCGAGTCGGCCGTGCCGGTCGTGACCACAAGCTTCATCATCTCGCGCAGCGGGTCCACAGTGGACGGTTTAATGGCCGGGCCGTCGGCCGCCGGTTTGGCGGGCGCCGGGTCGAGCACGAGCTGTGGCTGCTTCCACTGCCCGCGCGCGATCGCGGCCGCGACTCCGGCCATCGCGACTGGGCTGACGACGGTCGTGCCCTGGCCGAACGAGGCCGCCGCGAGCTCGGCCTCGCTGCCGCCCTGCGACACCTTGCCCGAGGACACCTCCAGCCCCAGGTCCCACGTCTGTCCTAACCCGACACTTGCCCCCGCCTTGATCAGCCCGTCGCTGCCGAGCTGCGGCGCGAGCGAGGCGAAGGCCGTGTTGCACGAGCGGTAGAAGTCCTCGGTGAAGGTCGGGTTGGACAGCGAGAACATGCCCGAGTTGTGGATGGGCGGGCGCCCGGCCACCACGAGCTCGCGCGGGCACTGCACGACCTGCGTCGGCGTGACCTTGCCGTTGTCGAGCAGCCCGATCGTCGTGACCGCCTTGAACGTCGAACCGGGCGGCACCTGCGCGGTGAACGCCATGTTGTAGTTGGCCTTGTTGGCGGCCGCGACGATGGCGCCGTCCGACACGCGGATCGCCACCAGCGCGCTGTTTTGCGGGAACCGCGCGAGCGCGGCCTCGGCCGCGCGCTGGGTCTTGCTGTCCAGGGTGGTCTTGATCGGCTGGCCCGCCTTGGGGTCGATGGTGTGCAGCACCGCCGACTCTTGCGTCGTGCCGTCGGCCGCCTTGCGCGTGGTGACCACCTTGACGCCGGTGGTGCCGCGCAGCTGCCCGTCGTGGCGCTGCTGCAGGCCGCCCTGGCCGACAACGTCGGTGGGCTGGTAAACGCCCGGGTTGGCGTCCATGATCTCCTTGGTGACCGCGCCGACCGTGCCCAGCACGGGCCGGGCGAAGCCCGCGCTCTCGGCGAGCATGCGCTGCTCCTCGCGGAACTGGGTGCCGACCATCGGCTGGACCACCGCGCGGACCTGGTCGTAAAGCTCGCGCCTGAGCGGTACCACCTCGATGAATTTATCCATATTGGCGGGATCGCTGATCTGCGCGGTCAGCGCGGCCGTGTCGGTGAGCTGGTACACGGGGGCCAGGCCGTCCCTGAGCTGGGCGACGAACCGGTCCTTCGGGCCGACGACGCGCTGCGGGTGTATCCCGACGATGACCACCGGGCGCGGCTTGACCAGCTCCTCGCCGCCCGCGCCGAGCACGTTGCCGCGCGTCTGGGCGAGCCGGCGCGTCTCGATCCGCTCGCCTCGGTTGAGTTTCGGGTGGATCACGGTCGGCTCCCAGATCACCTGCCAACCGTCTTTGGCCTTGCTCAGCTTGACCGAGGTCGGGTATTCCCACTTGAGGCCGCCCGGTAGCGGCTGCGACACGAATACCTCGCTTGTCGCCAACCCGTCCTTTTCGTCGATCTTGCTGACGGACAGCTGGGGCTTGGTCTCGTAGAGCGTGCCGGACAGCGTTTTGATCTCGTCGTTGATCGCCGTGGGCTGCACCCTTTCGCCATTTGGCAGGATCACGGGCACCTCGGCGACGTCGCCCTTCGCCCAACCGTCGAGAAACCTCTTCAGCGCGGGCTCCGGGCCGTCATCCTTGGAACAAGCAGCCAGACCGCCGGTCAAAAGCGCGGCGGAAAGTACAGAAACCAGTAATCCCCGATTCAAACGCACGCGCCATTGTTATCTGGAAGGGCAAGTTCCAGGCAACCCCGTAACTTGATTAGTCTGAGGGCGATGTCCCACAGCGTCGTGGGCGAGGGGAGTGGCTTTCCATGTCCGAACGCAAGAGCGAGTCCGGATTCACCGAAGGCGAGAGCGTCGATACGGTCTACGAAAAGGGTCGACCGATGCCCGACGATCTTGAGGAATCGGATTTCGAGGAGGCGCTTCCCAACGGCGAAAATCTGATCGCCGCCGCGGTCGCGCTGGCGGTCACCGACTCGGAAAGCCCCGCGGGGGGCAGCGGCCTGGCAGACGCCCAGCTGGTGCAGCGCTACTGGCGTTTCGCGCCCGATGAGGAGCTGGTCGACCTGACCCCGGCGCACATCCTCGAGACCGCGTGCGACCACCGCGAGCTGGCCAGGCGTCGCCTGCCGGGCGAGGTGAAGTTGCGGCTGTCGCTGTCGCGCGACTCCCATCGCACGGTGATCGAGCTGGTCACCGACGACATGCCCTTCCTGGTCGACTCGGTCACCGGCGCGCTGACCGCGCGCAACCTCGACGTGCAACTGCTCGTGCACCCCGTGATGGTCGTGCGGCGGTCCGAGGACGGCACGCTTACCGAGGTCTGCGCCGATGTGGAGCCCGACGACGCCATCGCCGACGACATCGTCGAGAGCTGGATGCTGGTCGAGACCGACGCCGTGCGCGATCCCGACGAGCAGGAGGCTTTGAAGGGCGATTTGCAGCAGGTGCTCATCGACGTGCGCAACGCGGTCCAGGACTGGCCAAAGATGCGCGCCAGGGCACTGTCGCTCGCCGACGAGATCGCCATGGCCGAGTTGCCCGTCCCGGACCGGGACATCACCGACTCGGTCGAGCTGCTGCGCTGGCTTGCCGATGATCATTTTACCTTTTTGGGGTACCGCGAATATGAGCTTGTTCATCAGGACAAAGACCAGCTGATCCGGGCCGTCCCGGGCACCGGGCTGGGCATCCTGCGCGCCGATCAGGAGAAGGGGGGTGGGCCTGAAGGGCTGGGGGGCGGGAACAAGAACTCGCGGGTTCTGTCGACGATGACTCCCGAGGCGCACCGCAAGGCGCTCGAAAAGCGGCTGCTCATCATCACCAAGGCCAACTCGCGGGCGACCGTGCACCGCAACGCCTATCTCGACTACATCGGGTTCAAGACGTTTGACGCCAACGGTTTCGTGATAGGCGAGAAGCGGTTCCTCGGTCTGTTCTCGTCGGCCGCCTATCGCACGAGCGTGCGCGACCTGCCGGTGGTCCGGCGCAAGGTGGCCAGCGTGCTCGAGCGGTCGGGGCTTTCGCCTCGGAGCCATTCGGGCAAGGATCTGCTGGAGATCCTGGAGACCTATCCGCGCGACGAGCTGTTCCAGATCACGACCGACGACCTGTATCAGGCGGCCACGGGCGTGCTGCGCATGGCCGGCCGGCGGCAGCTGCGGCTGTTCCTGCGGCGCGACGCCTACGGGCGGTTCATCTCCGCGCTGGTCTACCTGCCGCGCGACCGGTTCACCACCGCGCATCGGCTTGCCATGCAAGAGATCCTGCTGCGCGAGCTCAACGGGATCGGTGTGGACTACACGACCCGGGTGAGCGAGTCCAACCTGGCGCGCGCGCACTTCATCGTGCGCACGGATCCGCTCAACCCGCCCGGGCACATCGACGTGGACGTGCTGGCCGAGCAGCTGGGCGACGCCACGCGCAACTGGGACGACGACTTCCGGCTCGTGCTGGAGCGCAAACTCGGCGACGAGCAGGCCAAAAAGCTGGCCTCCCGTTACACCGACGCGCTGCCGGAGACCTACAAGGACGGGCACCTGCCCTACGAGGCCGTGCAGGACCTGGCCAAGCTGGAGCTGCTCGAGGAGCCGGGCCAGCTGGAGATGCACCTGTTCCGGAAGAAGGGTGACAGCAACTCGGTGCGGTTCAAGGTCTTCCGATATGGCGAGCCGATGGTGCTGTCGGCCGTGCTGCCGGTGCTGCACTCGCTGGGTGTCAAGGTGACCGACGAACGACCATACGAAGTGGACCGGCGCGACGGCGCGATCTATCTGTACGACTTCGGCCTGCAGCTGCCCGAGGGCGCGCGCGAGCTGGCGGAGGTGCGGGCGCACGTCGAAAACGCGTTCGCCGCGGCGTGGCGGGCCGAGGCGGAGGTCGACGGGTTCAACGAGCTGGTGCTGCGGGCCGGGCTGACCTGGCGCCAGGCCGTGATCCTGCGAGCGTATGCGAAATATCTGCGCCAGACCGGCACCGTGTTTTCGCAGGAGTCGATGGAGTCGACCTTCAGCCGGTACCCACAAATAGCATCTCTTTTGGTTGCTCTCTTCGAGACGCGGTTCGATCCGAGATTGGTGCTGGCCGATGCCGAGCGGGCGGTGCAGGCCAAGGAGCTGGTGTCGGCGATCGCGCGCCAGCTCGATGCGGTGGAAAGCCTTGACCAGGACCGGATTTTGCGCAACTACCTCACGCTCATCCAGGCCACGCTGCGTACGTCGTTCTTCCAGCGGTCGGCCGACGGGCGGCCCAAGTCGTATGTGGCGTTCAAGCTCGACCCGACGGCCATCCCCGATCTGCCCGCTCCCCGCCGGCGGCTTCGTCCTTGACCGGGGTGCCGATCTCGGCGCTCAGAGTCTGCAGGGAGAAGCGGCTGAGCACGACGTGCACCCGCTCCACGTCGGGGTGGCGCGCCAGGTGGCGCAGAACCGACCTGGCGCAGAGAGACCCGCTGGCCCCCGTGACGCCGACCACGTACCGCTTCATCGGTT
>JBIOYB010000034.1:0-6932 GCA_044869915.1 Allorhizocola sp. | reverse complement strand
CATCGACCGGCGCGCGGTCGACGACCCGGCCAGCTTCGGGCACCTGCGGCACACCGGCTGGCGCTTCATGGAGAAGATCATCGACATCCCGGTCCGGCTGCCCCGGCTGCCCGACGTGGCTATCGTGAACTATCTCGAGTTTTTGCTCCTGTCGGATCAGCGGCGGGCGGCCGATTCGGTCAATGCACTGGCCTCTCCGCCGGCCCCGACGATACCGGCACCGCGCGCCGCGACGGCCGATTCCGTCCCGGCGCCGGCGTCCGGCTCGACGCGCCCGCTCACCGTTGCCCGCACGGCCACGGACACCACACGGGCGGCGGATGAGAAGGCAGAACCGCTCCCGTCGGGCGGGCTCGAATCCATCACGCTGGTCCGCGCGTCGCTGCACGAGGCCGTCAAGAATCTGCCCGCCCGCAACCCGCGGCAGGTCAAGACATTTGTCAACCTGTGGCGCTTCTACATGGTGCTGGAATACAAGCTCGGCGTGACCACTACGAGCCTGACCCAGACCCAGCAACACAGCGCGGAAATGGCCCGGGTGGTCGAGATGATGGTGCGCTGGCCGTGGCTGCTCGACATGCTGGGCAGGCGCTACCTGCTGGGCGACGAACCCACCATCGTGCTGGACTGGTTCTACGCGTGCGCGAACGACGGCGACGAAGTCTGGGACGATGCGGTGAAGTCTTTCCAACTGGCCCCGGACGACGCGGAGACCGTGGCCATCCGCGAGCTATTGCGCCGTCCCGGCGGAGACCGGCAGCAGCTCATCGCCATCGCCAAGCGATACCTGTAAAAGCCTGCGGCACTCGCGCGTACGCAAAGTGCCGCAGGCGGCGTGCCGGTCAGAGTTTGCCGAAGCAGGCACTGTCCAATGTGTACGCCTTGGCGGTCGGGCCGACGAACAGGTCCTTGACCATGCTCAGGCCCGTCACCCCGGCCTTGTCGGGCTTGTAGATGGTGGTCACCTTGATCTGTGCACCCGGCCCGCCCTTGAAGTTGCCCGCGTCGGCCGGGAGCATGCCCTCGTAGTCGACCGATTCCAGCGACTTGACCGCGGCGAGCAGGCCCGCCCGGGTCAGATCCTTGTTGGCGGCGGCCTTCACCAGGGCGGCCTTGAGCGGATACGACCAGACCCAGCCGGCCGTGTAGCCGTCGTTCGGCGTGGTCACGTGGGACAGGGCCTTGCGCATCGCCTCGTGCCCGGGTGTGGTGCTGGCCCACGCGTTCCACGGCGCGCTCTGCTCGTAGAGCCCGATCAGCGCATTGGCCGCCGCGCTTTGCAGCAGGGCCGGGTTCCACGTGGGGCTGGTGCCGATGAAGCGGCCGGTGTAGCCGCGCGCGGCGGCCTGGCCGACGATGGTCGCGGTCTCGGTCGGGCCGGTGGTCAGGATGACCAGGTCGGGCTTCTTGGTGGTGATCTCGGCGATCGCGCCGGCCTGCTTGTCGGCGCCGGCGTCGGTCTTCAGGTGGGAGAAGGTCAGGCCCAGCTTCTCCGCGGCGAGCTTCGCGCCCGCGGCCGCGTCGTCGCCGTAGTCACCCGCGTAGTGTACGGCCATAACGCTTTTGCTCTTGTATTTTTCGACCGCGTAGTCGAGCGCGTTCATCGACTCGATGCAATAGTTTGCGCCGGACTCGATGATGACGTCGTCGAACGCCCACTGCGACGTCCACGACGCCGGCGCGGCAACGATGTTGTTGGACTTGAGGTCCAGCTTGATCGCGTCTGTGGTCGGCGAGCCGAGGGTTTGCGCCAGGGCGAGCACGCTCCCCTTGATCTGCTCGTAGACCTCCTTGTGCACCTGCGGGTTATATTTGTTGTCCTTCACGTATTTCGTGACGTCGATCTCATACCCGCCGATGCCTCCGCCCTGATTGACCCGCTTCCAGAACGCCTTCTGCGCGTCGGTGATGGGCACGGCGAGCGCCTTGAACGGGCCCTCCGTGAGGTCGGAGATGATGCCAAGATAGATGCAGCCCTTGGCCTTGTCGATGGCCTCGGGGCAAGCCTCTTTGGTCACGCCGAAGTCGGTTTTGATGCCACCGGCGTCGGTTGCGGTCTCGGCGCCGCGGCACGCGGTCAGCGTGGCGGCCACGAGGGCTATCACTAGCAGTTTTCGCACTGTAATCCCTTCCGTGACTTGTCTTGCACCGCCGTAGAAGGGGCGGCGGTGAGCATACTTTTCCGGTTCCCTTTCATTCAGTATGAGAATGGCCAGGTCTTCCAATAGGTGCGGATGCGGATCCAGATGCCGAACAGGCCCCGTGGCTCGAAAATGAGGAAGCCGATGATGAGGACGCCGTAGAGGATCGTCTCCACCTGGAAGATGTTGGGCAGCTCGGTCGGCGACGTGCTGATGAACGGCATCAGCGGCTGCAGTTCCCGGGTCAGGGTCGGCAGCAGCGTGATGAAGAACGCGCCGGCGATGGCGCCCGAGATCGTGCCCGCCCCGCCGATGAGCACCATCGCGATGTACTGCACCGAAAGCAGAAGGCTGAACGTGCCCGGCTCGGTGTAGCCCACCAGCGGATACAGCAGGGCGCCCGCGCAGCCGCCGTAGAACGAGGATATGGCGAAGGCGATCGTCTTGTAGCGGGAGAGGTTGACCCCGATGACGCCGGCCGCGATGTCACGGTCGCGGATGGCGGTGAACGCCCGCCCCACCTTTGACCGCGCCAGGTTGCGCGCGGCGAGCGCAAAGATGACGAGCAGGACAAGCATCAACCAAAAAGCCTTTTGTTCTTTGGTACCAATGGAGTCTGTCACGCTGAGGTCATAGCCCAGGATGACGAGCGTCGCCGGGGGCCGCCCGACGCCCGTGCCGCCGGTGAGGGAGTCCCATTCGCCGAAGATGTGCTGCCCGATGAAGACCAGCCCCAGCGTGACGATCGCGAGGTACAGCCCGCGCAGCCGGGCCACGAGCGGCGCCACGATGATGCCGAACAGCAGGGCCACGAGCCCGGCGGCGGGCAGCCACACGAGCAGGTCGGTCACGCCCAGGCCCATCGCGCGCTCGCCCACCTCGCCGCTGATGAACGCCGACGTGTATGTGCCGATCCCGAAGAAGAACGCGTGCCCGAGCGAGACCTGGCCCGCGTAGCCGGTCACCAGGCCCAGCCCGATGGCGCCGATCGCGGCCACGCAGCACCGGGCGAGCAGGTTGAGCGTGCTGTCCTGGATGAGCAGCGGCAGGGCCAGCCCCAGCAGCACGAGCAGTCCCACGGCGACCCGTTTGGCGCGCGTGTTGAGCAGCGCCATGTCCGCCCCGTAGGACGTGTACAGCAAAGGACGGCCCTTCACACCCGCTCCACTTCTCGTGTCCCAAACAACCCGTACGGTCGGACCAGCAAGACAATGAGCATCACCACATACGGCGTGATCACCGAGACGTTGCCGCCCAGCCAGGGGAAGCTGCTCTGGTACCCGGCCACGAGCTCCTGCAGCACGCCCACGATCACCCCGCCCAGGACCGCGCCCGCCAGCGAGTCGAGCCCGCCGAGGATGATGACCGGCAGCGCGGTCAACGCGATCGTCCACATCAGACCGTCGACGTTTTCGCCCACCGCCACGAACGTCCCGGCCACGGCCGCGAGCCCGCCGGCCATCGCCCACGAAACCGCGAACACCGAGCCGACCGAAACCCCTTGCGCCATCGCGGCTTCCTGGTCGTACGAGGCCGCGCGCATGGCCAGACCCATGCGCGTGTAACGGAAGTACGCGAACAACCCGGTCACGAGCACCGCCGTTACGGCCACCATCGCCAGGTGCCGCTTCTCGATCATGATCCCGCCGAGTTCCACTGTGGACAGGCCCCACGGGTCGCCGACCTGGCGCACTTCGTTGCCGATGTACGCGTTCACGATCACCCGCACGGCGATGTCCACGCCCAGCGTGATGATGGCGACCACGAACGCGGGCCGCCCGACCATCGGGCGCACCGCCGCCCGCTCGACGCCCAGTGCCAGCAGCGCCGTGAGCACGGTCGCCCCGGCGAGCGCGCCCCAAAACCCCAGCGGCCCAACGAGATACGTGACCATCACCGCACCCGCGAGCATGAACGCCGGCTGCGCGAAGCTGATCACCCGGGTCGCCTTGAAGATGATGACGAAGCCGAGCGCGAGCAGGGCGTACACGCTGCCCCGCCCGAGCCCGCGGATCACGCTCTCCAGCAGCTCATCCATAGATCTCCTCCACGAGTTCGCCGAAGAGCGTGCCGATCGCGCTCCGCTTGACCTTCTGCGTCGCGGTGAGCTCGCCGTCCTCGTGGTCGAGTTCCTTGGGCAGCATGCGGAACCGCTTGACCTGCTCGACCGGGGCCAGCCGCGTGTTCACTTTGTCCACAATGGACTGCACCAGCGCGAGCACCTCGGGCTTCTCGGACAGGTCGCGGTAGGTCGTGTAGGCGACCCTGCGGCGCTGCGCCCATTCGCCGACCGTGTCGAGCTCGATGCCGATCAGCGCCGAGACGAACGGCCGCCGATCCCCGATGACGATCGCTTCTTTGATGTACGGCGACGCCTTGAGCGCGTTTTCGATCTCCGACGGCGAGATGTTCTTCCCGCCTGCCGTGATGATGATGTCCTTGGCCCGGTCGGTGATTTTGATGTGGGTACCCCCGACCCACTCGCCGATGTCCCCGGTCTTCAGCCAGCCGTCGGGGGTCATGGCCTGCGCGGTGGCGGCCGGGTCGCGGAAGTAGCCGACAAACGTGCCGTCGTGCCGGGTCTGGATCTCGCCCGTCGCGGGGTCGATGCGCACCTCGATGCCGACCTGCGGCTCGCCGACCGTGCCGAGCCTGACCCGGCCGGGCCGGTTGCCGGTCGCGACCGCCGAATTTTCGGTCATGCCGTAGAGCTCGTGCATGGGTACCCCGATGCCCATGAAAAACTTCAAGACCTCGGGTGCGATCGGCGCCGCACCGGAGGCGGCGAAGCGCACGCGCCGCATGCCGATCCGCTCCCGCAGCGCGCGATAGAAGAACACCCACCCGACCGCATACGCCAGGCGCGTGCCCCACGTGTGGTTGCCTCCGGTGCGCACGAGCGCCGCGCCGACCCGATCGGCGACACCGAGCCACAGCCGCGTGTTGAGCCGCTTGAGCCGCGACGCCGACGCCAGCTTGATGTGCACACCGGCCAGGATCTTCTCCCAGATGCGAGGTACACCAAACAAAATCGTCGGCTGGATCTCGCGCAGGTTCTCCTGCACGGTCGCGATCGACTCGGCGAAGTTCACCTGCGTCCCGGCCCCGGCGTTGAACCAGGTCGTGAAAATCCGTTCCGCCACATGGCACAGCGGCAGGTAGGAGAGCATCACGTCGTCGGGGTTGGGCGACGGCGACGCGAACCCGCCGCCCTCGACGACCGTCTTGATCGCGAACTCCACATTGGACACGGACAGCATCGCGCCCTTGGGCGGGCCCGTCGTCCCCGACGTGTAGATCAGCGACATGATGTCGTCGGGCTGAGCCGCGGCCATGCGCTCGGCCACGGCCTCCGGGTGGTCGGCGCGATGCTTGCGCCCCTTGTCGATCAGATCGTCCCAGCTGATCAGCCGCTCGTTGTCATAGCGGTAGCGGATCCCGCGCGGCTCGACGTAGACGATCCACTCGAGTTCGGGGCACTGCTCGAGCACGGCGAGCGCCTTGTCCACCTGCTCCTGATCCTCGGCGACCAGCACGCGCGCGCCCGAGTGCGACAGCAGATAGCCCACCTCGCTCGGCGGGTTGGTCGGGTAGAGCCCGACCGTCGTCGCACGCGTCGCGACCGTGCCCACGTCGGTGTAGAGCCACTCGCGCCGGTTCTCCGACTGGATCGCGACCCGGTCGCCGGGCTGCAGACCCAGCGCCAGCAGGGCGTGCCCGAAGTCCTGGGCGTGGTCCCAGTACTGCGCCCACGTCACCTCCTGCCAGATGCCGAAGTCCTTCTCCCGCATGGCAATCCGGTTGGGCATGCCCGCCGCCCGATCCCGGACGCGCGTGGCCAAAGTCGTAGTGGTGGTGGTGGTCGTCATGTCGTCACCCCCAGGTAAGCGCGAATGACTTCGGGGTCGTGCTGGATGTCCGCCGGCAGGCCGGTGGCGATGGTCTGTCCAAAGTCGACCACCATGACCCGGTCGGCGAGGTCCATGACCAGGCCCATGTCGTGCTCGACCAGGATCATCGGCAGGTGCAGTTCGTCGCGGATGTCGAGGATGTAGCGTGCCATGTCCTCGGTCTCCTCGAGGTTCATGCCCGCGACCGGCTCGTCGAGCAGGAGCAGCTTGGGCTCCATCGCGAGGGCCCGGCCCAGTTCGACCCGCTTCTGCACGCCGTAGGGCAGCAGGCCCACCGGGTGCTTGCGCCACTGCTCGAGCTCCAGGAAGTCGACGATCTCCTCGACCCGGCGGCGGCCCGCGACCTCCTCGCGGCGGGCTCGGCCCAGCCACGCGATCGCGGCCAGCGAACCGTAGCGCAGGTGATGGTGCCGGCCCAGCATCAGGTTGTCGAGCACGGTCAGGTTGGCGAACAGTTCGACGTTCTGGAACGTGCGCGCCATGCCCATCGCGGCGATGCGGTGCGGCTTGCGGCCCACGATGTCGTGGTCCTGGAAGCGCACCCGGCCCGACTGTGGTTTGTAGACACCCGACAGCACGTTGAAGATGGACGTCTTGCCCGCGCCGTTGGGCCCGATGACGGCAAACAGCTCCTTGGCGCCCACCTCGAACGACACCCCGGCGATGGCCTTCACCCCGGCAAACGACAGGTGCACGTCCTCGAAGCTCAGGATCGCACCGTTCATGACAGCCACCGCTTCCGCCGCTGATAGTGCTTGACGTCCTTGAAAGACTTGGAATGGGTACCCAGATAAAACTCGCGGACGTCCTCATCGGACAGCAGTTCGGCGGCCGGTTTATCGAGCACAATCTTTCCGTTTTCCATCACGTAGCCATGCGA
>JBIOYB010000033.1:0-2520 GCA_044869915.1 Allorhizocola sp. | reverse complement strand
TCGGCTGGCGGGGAACGAGGGCCAGCCGTTCAATCCCAACAAGGAATTGTGGGGGCAGGGGATGGTGAACATCGCCGTGCCGCTCGTCAACGGCTTTCCGCATACCGGGGCATTGGCGCGGACGGCGACGAACATCAAACTCGGCGCCATCAGCCCACTCGCGGGCACCTTCAAGTGTGTCTTGAAACTGCTCTTGGCCGCTTACCTGGCAACCTTTCTCGAGATGGTGCCCATGGCCTGCATCGGCGGTATCCTCTTGTTCGTCGCGCTCAACATGGTCAAGCCGGCCGAGGTCAAGCAGGTGCTGGCGCTCAACCGCTTCCACCTGGCGCTGATGGTCTACACTGCCGGCATGGTAATCGTCACCGACTTTCTGACGGGGGTGTTGTCGGCGATCGTGATCTACGGGGCGCTGAAGCGCTTTTTCGACCGCCCGGCGACGGGACCAGCCGAAGGCGACGAGGCCTTGGCCGACGGCTACACCGCCCGAAACGGCCACTCTTCTGAAAGCAACCTGGCCCTGCCCGCGACCGTCGAACAGTAGGCCAGTCAACCATCCTCGCCAGCCCCAGGGCGCGGCTTCATCCGTCGCTCGGGGCTGGCGATGGCTGCACTTTCTTCCGCCACCACCGAAGTACGAATCGGGTAGAATGACGCCAGCCGCTCAACGTCGTCTCTTGGGAGTTGTGCTGGTGCCGATGCCTCCACTCGCGATCGTGTTCGAGGACAATCACTGCCTGGCCATCGTCAAGCCAGCCGGGGTTTTGAGCACGCACTACCAGGGAAAAGATGAGACGCTCGATCGTGCCGTCAAGCAGTACCTTAAAGAGAAGCATCAGAAGCCGGGCAACGTCTTTCTGGGCGTCGTCCATCGGCTCGACCGGCCCGTCTCCGGCGTTCTGCTGTTCGCCCGCACCAGCAAAGCGGCGGCCCGGTTGGCGGAGCAATTCCGCGAGGGGACTGTGGAAAAGGTCTACTGGGCCGTGGTCGAAGGCGATCTGGAAAAGTCAGCTGGGACACTGGAGGATTGGTTGCGAAAAGACGCTGAGACTGGCCGAGTCGAGGTGGTCGAGCCGCGGTCCGCGGGCGCTCGCCAGGCCCTGCTGCATTTTCAGCAGCGTGGCAGTCGCGACGGCCTGACCTGGCTGGAGGTCCGCCCGCAAACCGGTCGCACCCATCAGCTTCGGGTACAGCTCGCCCACCTGGGCCACCCGATCTACGGCGACGCCCGCTATGGTTCAGTGCACACGCTCGACGGGGGCATAGCCCTGCACGCGCGTTCGCTGACGTTCCTGCACCCGATTCGCTATGAGCCGATCACGTTGACCGCCGACCTGCCACGGTCTTGGCGAAGGCGGTTCGCCTATCTCTTGCAAGAGGTGCCGCGATGAACGACCCAAGGCTCGACGCCATCCGCGACGTGATCCAAGAAGATGTCGGCAATCGTGGGCTTCGCACCGACCCGACGGACAACCTCATCTCGGCCACGTTGCCGGATTTAGAGGCCGCCTGCCGGAGCATCGCCGAGACCCCGAACGCGGCTGTGACCGTCGTCACTGGCTTCTACATCCCCCATGCAGAACCGCCCTGCGGTGAGACCGATGGGCCGCTGGGAGCGATCTTCCTGGCACGGGCGCTGGTGCCTTTGGGCATCCGCGTGATCTTGGCGACCGACAGGTTCTGTTATCACGCGCTGGAAGTGGGCGTGGCCCTGTGCGGACTGCGCAAGCAGGTAGTGCTCATGTGCCTGCCCTCGAACGATGAGGCCGCCTCGTTGTCGGTGAGTGAATATGGGCAGATGTTCGCCGACCGGACGGGGTCGCTCACCCACCTGATCGCCTTGGAGCGCGCCGGCCCTAGTCACACCCCCGGTTCGCTGCATGACCAACCCGGATCGAGCGAAGCCCACGTCAAGCAATTTTTGGTCGAGGCACCCACCGAGCATCATGACCGCTGCCATACCATGCGCGGGCGTGACATCACCCGGCACATGAGCCCGGCGCACCGGCTGTTCGAACAGTCTTCTCGGGAAGGATCCCCGTTAACCACCATCGGCATCGGCGATGGCGGCAATGAGATCGGCATGGGGAAGGTGCCCTGGAACGTCATTCGCCGAAACATCCCGGGGGGTGGTCTGGTGGCGTGCCGGGTGCCGGTCGATCATCTGATCGTCTGCGGAGTGAGCAACTGGGGCGCCTACGGTCTGGCGGCTGGTGTTCGCGTGTTGCGCGGTACTGCCCATGACCCCGAGCTTTTTGACGTTGAGCGCGAACGGGAGCTGTTGCGCGAGATGGTTGAGCGCGGCCCGCTGGTCGACGGCGTGTCCGGCAAGCCGACCGTCTCGGTGGATGGGCTGGACTTTGACCGTTACGCGGAGCCGCTGAAGCGGATAGCTACGATCAGCCGTTGAGAAGGTAGCGTCGAGGTGGTAACCTAGCTTCATGAGCACTCCAACGCCTACGAACTGGCAATACCTGGAACGGCGGGCAAAGTCTTCATACCGCCAACTCTTCATAAAGG
>JBIOYB010000032.1:0-13593 GCA_044869915.1 Allorhizocola sp. | reverse complement strand
GGCCGTCCTTGGCCGGCGCGCGGGACTGCTGGTAACGCCACCAGAAGAAGGTGATGGCGCCCAAGGGAATCGGCAGCATCCAGGTGAAGATGCGATACAGTAGCGCGGCCGCGAGGATCTGGGCCTGGTAGTCGCCTCCGTCGAGGGCGAGCACGCCCAGGATGATCAGCTCGGTGACCCCGACGTTGCCCGGCGTCAATGGGATGACGGCGGCGATGGTGCCGAGCGCGAAGGCGTAGAACGTCTGGCCCCAGGTGATGAGATCCGGGCCGAGGCCCACGAACCGCAGCGCGGCGAAGAGCACGATGCTGTTGGCGAAAGCCGCGGCCAACTGTCCAAACGTGACGATCCCACCCCGCCGCTTGAACTCCTTGACGATGAGCGTGTGCAGGCGCAGCACCCGCTCCTGGATCCCCGTGGGCGCGGGACGCTTGAAGAGCCTGGCCATCCTTTGTACGGCCCGCTCCAACCGGTGGGCGAAGCGGTGCGCGAGGTCCTCCCTGCGCAGCAACAGCCACGGGACGGCGGTCAGCAGGACGAACGCCAGCAGCCCGAGCGCGAGAAGGATCGGTGTGTCGTCGTCGCCCCGCCCGGTGAAGGCCAGGACGGCCGTGCCCACCAACGGCAGGGACAGGAGGGTGACGTATCGGCCCACCCCTGTCACGGCGATCGCCGTGGTGACCCGGGAGGCGTTGAAGCCCCACGAGCGATACATGGCGAACCGCACGGCCAGGTCGGCTCCCGTCGGGACCAGCGCGGTCAGGAAGTTGGCGCACACGGTGCTCAGGCTCGCGCGCCACCAGCCCAGGCCGCTCAGGGCCAGCGTCGCCGACCAGGCCGTCACGGCGATGACACCCAAGCCCAGCGCCGCCAGGGTGACGGTCTCGCCCGCGGACAGGGACCCGATCGCGTTGGCGATGTCCGCGTAACTGGCCACGCGCGGCAGCACCCAGACGGCCACGACGGCCACGCCGGCGACCCCCGCCAGCCAGATGATCTTCTCCCGCTTGCCTGTCCCGTTTTGTCGCGGCTCGGGCTCCATGGCTCCTGATCCTAGCGAGCCCGGCGCCGGCCACAGGATCTCCGGTTCCCTCAAGGATTTCCACAAACCGAAGTGGTCCACGAAAGCGTTACTTCATGGGGGTCGGCCATCCGCCGGCGGCTCGCGACCGTACCTATAAAGATGGAAGGTTGTCATCCACGGACAACATCTTTTGAAAAAATTCTGACGCTTTAAAAAATTACAATGATCAGTGTTTTCACGCGTAACATGTGGGACGTGTTTCGCTTGGAAGTCGGGGGGATTTCATGACTTTGATGACGCCCGTGTCGGTGCTCGTGTGTCACAACCTGCCCATCGTCCGCGAGGGCCTGCAACGCATGCTTGCCGCCGCCCCCGGCATCACGGTGGTCGGCACAACCGACAATGTCACCCACACAATCGTCGCTGCCCGGCAGCACCGACCCGACGTGGTGCTCACCGGTCTCGCCCTCGACCACTCCTCCGGGATCGAGCTGATCGACCGGATCGACCGGGAAAAGCTCGACCCGCCACCACGCTTTCTGATGTATGCCACCATCGAAGACAACGAGCTGCTCGCGGCGGTCCTGCGGGCCGGCGTCAGCGCGGTGCTCGCCGACGACGCGAGCCCTGAGGAGCTGGTGCTCGCCGTCCGGGTCGCGGCCCGCGGCCAGGCCATGCTCGGCCCGGGCGTCGCCGAGCGGATGCTGACCTGGTTTCGTGGCCGCAATGCGGAACACACCGCGCAGACGGCGGCGGCGACGCCCATGTCGGATCTCGCGGTCCGGTCACTGACGCCGCGGGAGCGAGAGATCCTGCTGCTCACCGCGAGCGGTCTGTCTATTGAGGACATAGCGCATCAACTGTACATTGGGCCGACCACCGTGCGAACGCATATCTATCGCGTCCGATGCAAGCTGCAGGTCAAGGATCGCGCGCAGCTGGTGTCTCTGGCCTATCAGGCGGGCCTCATGACGCCGGCCTGACGCTGCTGCTTTGCCCGAGCAGTTTTTCCGCTCCCACCTCGCGCCACAGGTCGCCCGGCCGCCCCAGCCGAGTGGCCTCGCGCCTGATACGCAAGTAGTAGCGGAATGCCCGCAGCTCGCGGGTCATCGCGCGGACCCCGCACACCTGCATCACGACACTGATCGTCGCGGTCGCCGTCTCCGCCGCCTGCGCGAGGGCGGCGGCCGCATCGGTATCGCACGGCTGTCCGGTGTCCGACAGCCATGCCGCGCGCGCCACGGCCAGGCGCAGCGCCTCAAGCTCGACGTAGGCCGCAGCCAACCGGAACGCGATACTTTGGAAGTCGCGCAGCGGCCGGTCAAACTGTTTGCGGCGGCTCGCGTGCAGCGTGCCGATGGCCAGGGCGCCCCGGCCGAGGCCAAAAAGGTATGCCGCCTGGCGGATCCGGGCGCGTGCGACCGCGGATGGCGTGCGGGGCAGGAGCGGGGTGTCCGCGCGCACCGCCGCCACTGCTGCCAGGGATGCGCCGGACGGGTCGGCGCCGGGCTTGACGTCCAATGTGGACCATTCCAGCAGGGCGAGACCGGCGGTCCGCCCGTCCTTGCGCGCCACCGGAAACAGGACCAGGTCGGCCGGCTCGGCATCGACCGCCACCGTACCCCTCTCGCTTGGCCAAACCGCCGCAGCTCCCGCACCCCCCGCCCCGGCGCGACCGCCGCCCGCCGCCACCTCACATAACCGGGCCGCCGGGCGGTCGAAGCCGGCGAGCGTGACCGTGTATGCGCCGCCGACGAGCTTGTCCGCCAACGGAGGCTCCCCAACGGCCACATCGATGGCCAGCGCGACGGCCAGATAATGCGGCGGCAGCGCCGAGCGGCCGAGCTCCTCAGCTATGGCCGTGCTCGCGGCCAGACCCAGACCCAGGCCGCCCGCTTCCGTTGGGGCGTCAAAGGATGGCGCGCCGACGGCACACAGCGCCGACCAGGCGGACTCGTCGGTGGCCGAACGCAACCGCGCCCGGACGGCCGACCGAAGGGATTCCCTTACGGGATCGGATTCAAGGTTCATAACGCCCGCGCCTCCTGTTCGAGGCCGTCCAGCGCGAGGCTGACGACAATGTTCAACATCATTTCTGAGGTACCGGCGGAGATCGTCAGGCCGGGCGCCTCGCGATATGCCGCCTCCAGCACCTGCCCGTTTCCGTTGCCCGCCAGGCGGATTGGTGCCCACAGCGCGATCCGTCGGGCGAGCTCGCTGCTGTACAGTTTGGACACCGCCGCCGCGTTTTCGTCGATCCGGTCGGCGGCCAGCCCGGCGAGCACTTGCCAGGCCAGCGCCCGGCTCGCCGCGACGCCCGCGCTAAACCGGCCGATTTCCTCGAGCACCGCGTCGCCGGGATTGTCGTGCGCCAGAACCGCAATGGCCGCGTCCAGCCAGACCTCGGCCTTGAGCGAGTAGTCCAGCCCGGTGCGCTCGACCGCGAGCGCGTGCGACAGTAGGGGCCAGCCGTTACCCTCCTCGCCCAGCATGTCGCCCGCGCCCACCCGCACGCCGTCGAGCTCGACCCGGTGAAACTGTTCGTCGGCGATGCTCGGGATCACTGTGCGCTTTACGCCCGGTGCGTGCAGGTCGACGAGAAAAAGGCTTATTCCTTGGTACCGGTCACCGCCCGCACTGGTCCGAGCCGCGCACAGCCCGAGATCCGTGATATGACTCTTCAGGCTGAACACCTTCACCCCGTCGAGCCGCCAGCCGGCGCCGTCGCGGGTGGCGGTCGCGCTCAGCGAGCCGAGGTCGGAGCCCGCGTCCGGCTCCGTGTACAGCACGCTGGCAAACCGTTCGCCCCGGGCCAGCGGCGGCAGGTGGCGCGCCTTCTGCTCGGGCGTGCCGGTCATCAGGATGAACAGTCCCACGATCTGGATCGTGTTGACGTGCAAGGTATCCGGGACCCCAGCGCGCACGAGTTCCTCGACCGCGATCGACGCGTCGATCAGGCTGCGCCCTCCCCCGCCGTAGTCGACCGGCCAATTGACGGCGAGCAGCCCGCGCCGGCCCAGCTCGCGGTACAGTGGGCGGGCGTCCGGCTCACCGGACGGGTCGGCGCGCAGTTGTCCAATGTGGACCTGGATATCCTCTCCCGCAAGCTCGGCGCGCACCCGCTCGCGGAATCGCTCCTGTTCCTCCGAAAACCCGAAATCCATTGCCGTTACCTCTATTTCAAGCCTGCGAGCGCCTCGACAATCGCTTTGGCGGCGACGTCGACGTGTTCGGGTGACAGGAGCGTGTAGTGGTCGGCGCCCGGGACCTCGTGCGCCGTCAGGTTGCGGCAGAACGCAAGCCACGCACGGGATTCCACTTCCTGGCGGGGCGAGCGCACCCATGTGACAGGGCCGTCGTGGCGGCCGGGGCGATATGCCGACAGCGCGCGAGCGTTGGCCGCAAAGACTTTGTATCGGTCGGGCAACTCGTTGGCGGGTGCCGCCTCCTCCGGTGTACCGTTGAGGCGCGCCACATCGTAGGCAAACCAGCGCCGCACCGTCACCTCGTCTGGTTCCCGTTCGCCGTCGCGCCCGTGCGGATCCGTGTCCAGCATGACCACCGGGCTCGCAGACGGGCGACTCATCTCGTATGCGACTGCACCACCAAACGACCATCCCGCATAAACCCACCGCCCCGCCGACCGCCCAACCCGACCCCGATCACCCAGCTCGCGATGTGTCCGATCGGCCAGCTCGCCGTGAGCCTGGTCAACCTCGCCGTGAGCCTGGGCAACCGGCTCGCGTGGAGCCCGATCGGTCAGCTCGCCCCGAGCCCTGCCATCCGGCTCGACGCGAGCCAGGTCAACCAGCGCGCCGCAAGCGTCGGCCAGCTCACCCTGAGCTCGGTCGGCCAGCCCTGCCCGCGCCCGGTCGACGAGCCCTGCCTGAGGTCGGGCGATCAGTTCGGCGCGATAGCGGTCGGCCAGCTCGGCTATGGTCAGCCCTTCGGCCGGTGTGTCGGCCGCGAAGCCGACCACCGCCAGCTCGTCGGGCAGCCGCGCGAGGAGCGGCAGGTAGCACAGCAGCGCGCCGCCCACCGGATGCACGAGCACCAGCCCGGCCGCGCCGCCGCCATCGCCCGTCCGCAGCGTGACCATCGCCGACCCTGCCCGGTCGGCCTGCCCCGCCCGGAGCCGTTGGTATAGCTGGCGTTTGACCGGCGACAGCCGATCGACCCGCCCGGTCATCGGCGCGCTTCGCCTTGCCTCGCCGCGACATCCGCCCCTGCCGCAGGCTGAGGCCGCGCATCCCCAGGCCGAGCGGCAGCCCGCTCGCCAGCCGGCAGCGCACCCGCCGAAGAGGCCGACAACGCCGTGGCATCCGGTCCAGCCGAGGGCGGCAAGAGCCGCGCTTCGCTGGGTGGGACTGTGGCATCTGCGGCGGGGTCGTCGGTCAGCAGGGCGGCCGCTTCCTCATCCGTCATGGATTCCAGGAGCGCCAGCAGTTCGTCGTCGCCGGCGGCGGCCGAGCGGCGGCTGCTCACAAGTATAGCCAAGCCGCGCACGGTCGGGGCACCGAAAAAGTCTGACAGTCCAATCTCGACAGAGAACTGGCTGCGGATGCGTGAAACCACCCGCGCCGCAGCGAGGCTGTGCCCGCCCATTTCGAAGAAGTTTCGCTCTGGGGCCACCTGCTCGATGCCCAGGATCGGGCCCACGATCTCGGTCGCCAACGCGCTTTCCACCTCGTCGCGGTATTCCATCGGCCCGTCCAGCGAAGCCTGCACGCCGCTGGGTTCGGGCAGCCGCCTGCGATCCACCTTTCCGCTCGGGGTCAGTGGCAGCGCCGGCAGTACGACATAAAGCGAAGGCACCATGTATGCGGGCAGCTGACTGGCGAGCCAGTCGCGCAAAGCCGCGTCCTGGAGCGCCGGACCCTCGCGCCCGGCCACATAGCAGACCAGCTGCCCCTGCCACGGCTCGACGGCGACCTGTGCCACCTCGGGCAGCCGGCTCAGCACAGACTCGATCTCGCCGAGCTCGATGCGCAGCCCCCGGATTTTGACCTGCTGGTCGATCCGCCCGAGGAAGATGAGCGCACCGTCGCGCGCCCGCTTGACCAGGTCGCCGGTCCGGTAGAGCCGCCCGCCCGGCGCAGTCCCGAACGGGTCGGGATAGAACTTCTCCGCTGTCAACTCGGGCCGGTTGAGGTAGCCCCGCGCGAGGCCCTCGCCCCCGATCACCAGCTCGCCCGGCACACCGATCGGCACGGGCGAACCCGCCGCGTCGAGCACGTGCGCCACGTGGTTGGCCATGGGAAGCCCGATCGGCGGGGAGATCTCCCACTGCCCGTCGCACTCCTGCACGATCATTGTGACCGTGCACTCCGTCGGCCCGTACCCGTTGAAGAATCGCCGCCCCGAACCCCACTGGTTGACCAGTTCGCCGGGGAACGCCTCGCCCCCGACGAAAGCGATGCGCATCTTGGGCAGCCGTTGCGGCTCGAGCAGGGCCATCAGCGACGGCGGCATGTCGATGACCGTGATTCCCGCCTGCTCGAGCAACCCCTGCAGCCGGTCGATCTCCAGCCGCTCGTCGTCTGCGGTCAGGTACAGCCGTGCGCCGTTGAGCAGTGCCGAGAAAGTTTCGAACACCGACACGTCGAACGTCGCCGCCGCGAAGCCCAGCACGCGATCGTCCGCGGTCAGGTCGAACAGCTCGGTCACGGAATCGATGAAGTTCACAATCGAGTGGTGCTCGATGACCACGCCCTTGGGCACCCCGGTGCTGCCGGAAGTGTAGATGGCGTACGCCGGATCGCCCGGCCCCGCGGTCAGCATGGGACACGTTTCGGGCCCGCCCGTCCGCAGTGCGTCCATCCGGATCGTCGGCCGCTCCGGCAGGTTGGCCGCGGCCGCGCCCATCGTGAGGATCGCGACCGGATCGCAGTCGTCGACGATCGTGGCCAGCCGGGCCGGCGGGTGGTTGGGGTCCAGCGGCACATACGCCGCACCGGCTTTGAGCACCGCGAGAATCGCGACGATGAGCTCGGACCGGCGCGGCAGGCTGAGCGCGACGAACCGGCCCGGGCCCGCCCCGAGGTCGCGCAGCATGTGGGCCAGCCGGTTGGAACGCCGGTCGAGCTCGGCGTAGCTGACCTCCTCCCCGCCCGCGATCACCGCGATCGCCTCCGGCGCGGCCGCGACCCTCCGCGCGAACAGGTCCGGCACGGTCACCTGCGGCACGGGGCGTGACGGCCCGTTCCAGTTGTCCCGCAACGCTTCCCGATCCTGCGACGTCAGCAGCGGCACCCGCGACACCGGCAGCCCCGGGTCGGCCAGCACGGCCCGCAACACGTTGCCCAGCACGGCGATCAGTGCGTCGACCGTTTCCTCGTCGAACAGGTCCGTGCTGAACTCCACGTTCAGATCCAGCCCGAAATCGGTCTCTGTGGCGTTCCAGCTCATGTCGAACCGAGACGTTCCGGTGTCGGCCGGCATCCGTTCCACCGCTAGACCCGGCAGCATGAACTCGCCGTCGGTGTTCTGAAACGTGAACACGAGCTGAAACAGCGGCGACCGGGACGGGTCTCGCGGCGGGCGCACGGCCTCGACGAGCTTGCCGAACGGCAGGGCTCCGTGGACGAACGCGTCCTGCACCACCGGCTGCACCCGGCCCACCAGGTCACGAAACGCCGGATCCCCGGACAGATCGAAGCGCAGCGGCAGCATGTTGATGAAATAGCCGACCACCGACTCGACCTCGGTGTATTCGCGGTTGAACGTCGGCGCGCCGATGACCAGGTCGTCCTGTCCGCTGCACCGGTGCAGCAGCGTGAGAAACGCGGCGGTGTAAAGCACATTGGGCGTGGTGCGCAGCTCCTGCGCCAGCCGGGCCACGCCCTCGCGTCCCTGCGGCAGGTCGATGAGGCGGCGTATCCAAGTGCCGCGATAGGTGAGCTCCGGCGGCCGGTGCCGATCGGTGGGGAACTCCAGCACGGGCGCGCCTTTCAGCGTGCCCACCCAAAAGTCGGTCAAAGCATCGAGATGCTCACCGGACAGGCGTTCCCGCTGCCAGCGCGCGAAGTCGCCGTAGTCGATTTTCCGGTCGTCGACCGGCGTCCGCCCCGCGTAGAGCTCCGTGAGCTCGGCGCAGATGATGCCCAGCGACCAGCCGTCGAAGACGACGTGGTGCACGACGAAGACGAATATGTGCTCGTCCTCGGCCACCCGCAGCAGCGCGGCCCGCCACAGCGGCGCCCGGTCGAGCGCGAAGACCTGCCGCGACAGGTCGCGCATGCGCTGCTCCAGCTCACCGGCCGACACGTCGATCACTGGGATGTCGACGTTTAGTGAAGCGTGCACCGTCTGGATCGGACCATCCGGCCCCTCGTGGATGCTCGTGCGCAACATCTCGTGCCGAGCGACCACGGTGGACATCGCGCGCCGGAACGCCTCCAAGTCAAGCTTTCCGGAAAGGCGGAAACAGATCGGCGTGTTGTAGGTCGCCCGGTCCGGCGCGAGGCGGTTGATGAACCACAGCGTTTCCTGCCCGAACGAAAGCGGGTCGCTCTCACGGTCGCCGGCGGATCCGCGCTCATACCTGACCGGCACGGCAGAGACCGCTTTCTCCTCGCGCAGCAGGGCGAGGAACTCGGCGCGCCGATCGGCGGGCAGCTTGGCGAGGCGCTTGACGAGATCGTTCATGGCTTACCTACCAAAGTGTGTGCGGGAAGTACAGCGAGATCATCCAGAGCGGACGTGAGCACCGCGATGCCGCGCAGAAGGTCATCGATGACGATGTGTTCGGTGGCGGAGTGGTCGAGGTGGCTGTCGCCGGGCCCGTAGGCGGCCATCGGCACGCCCCGCCAGACCTCGGCAACCGTGTTCATGTCGGAGGTCGCGGACTTCAGCACGTGCCGCGGCTGCCCACCGGCGCGCCTGATGCCCGCGGACAGCGCCCGCACCACCGGATCAGTGCGCGGCGAGCGCACGGCCAGGACCGAGTTGACCACGGTCAGCTCGCCGCCCCGGTCCATGATGGACAGACGATCCACGAGCCCGTCGTGATCGAACCCGGGTGGCAAACGGTAACTGAGCTCCAGCGACGCCTCGACCAGGTCTCCGGACAGCCGATACAGCGTCGCCGCGGGCCGGTCGAACGCCGTGTGGCTCGCCTGCGACCCGATCGCCGCCAACGCGTCCGCCCAAAACGCCGCCGCCGCCTCGCTCGCCTTCTCTACGGGATTGGTGGGATGCGTGGCCGGGCGCCGCACCCGGTATGCCAGGTCCAGCTTGCCCTTGTAGCCCAGCACGACGCCGGACCAGCCGCTGGGCTCGCCGATCAGCACGGCGTCGGGCCGGTCCATCGCGGCACGCAGATGCATCGCCCCGCGCGAGCCCGGCGTCTCCTCCTCGACCGCGCCCGCCACGACGAGCGTGCCCGGGAAGCCGGGCCGTGCCGCCGCCGCGAGCAGCATGGCGGCCAGCGGTCCCTTCGCGTCCACCGCGCCACGGCCGTAGAGACGGTTATCTGTCAGGCTCACCGGCAGTGGATCGTCCACTGTGTCCATATGTCCGAGCATCAGGATGGTCGGGCCGTCGCCGGTCCCGATGGTGGCCACCATGTTTCCCACCTCGTCCACAGTGGACGCCATGCCCAGCGCCTCGGCCACACCGGCCAGGAAGCGCGCCAGCTCGCCCTCCCGCCCCGAGGGCGAGGGGATGGTCAGCATCCCTTGCAGCAGTTCGACTTCGGCTCGCATGACGTCACGCCACCCCGATCTCGGTGCCGGCGCCCTCGAGCGCGTCCCACACGGGCCGCTTGGTGCGGCCGTCGGAAATCCTTGCGGCGCTTGCCCCGGCCAGCAGGGCCTCACGCGCCGCGACAAGCTTGAGCGCCATGCCCCCACGAGCAAAATCCTGAGGCTTATCCGGTACGTCGCAACGCTCCAGCACGCTGGCCTCGTCGGCCGGATCGGCCAGCACCCCGGGCGCCCCGGTCAGCAGGATCAGTTCCGCGCCCAGCGCCCCCGCGACGGCCGCCGCCGCCCGGTCGGCGTTGACGTTCACCGGCTCGCCATCCTCCGCGACCGCGGGCGGCGAGACCACCGGCACGATGCCCGCGCCCAGCAGGAACGTGAGCAGGTCGGCGGCGACGCCGTGCACCGTGCCGGAATGGTTGTCGCGCACCAGCATCCGCCGTCCATCCACAATGGATCGTTGCGGCGGCTTGCGCCTGGCCCGCAGCAGCCCGCAGTCGAGCCCGGTGAGCCCGACCGCCCGCGCGCCGTGCCTTGCGAGCGCGGCGATCAGGCGCGGCTTGACCGCACCGGCGAGCGCGAGCGTGACCACCTCGAGCGTGCCCGGGTCGGTGTGCCGCGCGGGCACACCATCGGGCGAGACCTGCCGCCGCAGCGGCACGCCCATCCGCGCGGCCAGCCGCTCGATGTCGGCCGACCCGCCGTGCACCAGCACGACCGGCCGCCCGGCGAGCGTGAGCTCGGCGACGTCGCGGCAGACCGCGTCGGCGTCCACCGCGCCATGCCCGCCACACTTCACCACAAGCACGTCAAGCTCCTTATGTCACAGCTCTACAGGGGATGCAACCCAGGGAATTCGAGTCCCGACCGCTCGGGCAGGCCGAGCCGGATGTTCATGCACTGCACCGCGTTTCCGGCCCCGCCCTTCATCAGGTTGTCCAGCGCGGCAATCGCGAGCAACCGGCCCGTCTCACGGTCGAGCGCGAAGCCGACGTCACAGAAGTTCGAGCCCAGCAGGATTTTCGGCTCCGGCAGGCGGTACGTCCCACGGCGCTGCGTGACCAGGCGCACGAACGGTTCGCCCGCGTAGCGGTCGCGGTAGAGCGCGCGCACGTCCACTTCGGACACGTCGCGGGTCAGCCTGGTGTGGCAGACGACCTGCACCCCCCGCACGGCCTCGACGCCGGTGGCGATCAGGCGCGGCGCGAGCCCGCACAGGGCCGCGATCTCGGCCTCGTGCCGGTGCCCGCCGGTGGCGAACACCCGCAGCGCGCCGCTGCGCTCGGCGTGCAGGTTTTGCGGCCCGGCGGTCGCGCCCGAGCCGCTGGAGCCGGTGCGCGCGTCGACCTGCACGTCCGGCTCGATCAGCCCGGCCTCGGCGAGCGGTTTGAGCGCCAGGATCGCGGCCGCGGCCATGCAGCCCGGCACCGAGATCCGGTCGGCGGTGCGCAGTGCGTCGCGGCACAGCTCCGGGCACCCGGTCGTGAACTCCGCCAACAGCTCGGGCGCCTCATGTGGTACGCCATAATAATGGGTGTAGATAGCTGGATCAGTCAGCCGGAAGTCGCCCGACAGATCGACCACCACCTTGGCCCGGCGCGATAGATCCGGCAGGATCCGCATCGTCTCGCGATGCGGCGCGGCCATCAGCAGGACATCGACCTCCGGCAGCTGGTCCACAAAGGACACGTCGGTGAGACCGCGCAGGTTGGGGTGCGCGGTGTCCACCCGGCGGCCCGGCATGCGCGTGGACACGGCCGCGGCGAGCTCCACCGCGGGATGCCCGAGCAGCAACCGGATCAGCTCGCCGCCGAGATATCCCGACGCGCCGACAACACCCACCCGCGTCATGCCGCGGCCCCGCCAAGGTTCATCATGACCTCCACCATCTCGCTCGCTATGTCGATGCCGTCGCCGTACGCGTGCTGGATCCCGGAGAACTCCACGTTGTGATTGACCTCCAGGACCAGCGGCGTGCCGTCGCGATCCTCCACAATGTCCACTCCGGCGAAGTCGGCGTCGACGGCGCGGGCCGCCGCGACGGACAGCTTGGCCAGCTCCGGTGTCATCGGGCAGGGTTCGCTGCGCCCGCCGAGCGCGACGTTGGTGCGCCAGTCGTCCGACAGCCGATACGACGCCGCCAGCGCCTGCCCGCCGGCCACCACGACACGGATGTCGCGGCCCGGCTTGTCCACGAACTCCTGCAGGTAAATCAGGTGGGCCTGCGGCGCGGGCAGCGCGGCGCAGTGCTCCAGCACGGCACGGGCGGCGTCGGCGTCGCGCACCAGGCTGACCCGGCGCCCCCACGATGATGTGAGCGGCTTGATGATCACCGGGTAGCCCATCCTGTCCACTTCGGACAGCGCGGCGTCGGGCGTCAGCGCGAGGGCGGTGCGCGGCGTCGGCACACCGGCGTCGCGCAACGCCAGCGATGTCAGCCACTTGTCCGCGCACACCTCGGTCGCGGCCGCGGAGTTGGCCACGACCGCGCCGAGGCTTTCCAGCGTGTAGGCGGCGTGCCGGGCGCGCGAAGCCGAGATCTCGCGGTTGAGCACCAGCCGCCACGGCGGTCCGGACGCCTCCAGCCCGAACGCCAGCCGTCGCGTGTCTATCTGCTCCACCGGGATCCGCCGCCGCTCGAACGCCTCCAGGAGACGCTTCTCATCGGCCCGGATCCGCGACGCCAGCAACGAAACCGTCGCGGGCACGTTCACTCCCCCCAGTCCTCTTCGGGCTCCGGCGCGAGAGCGAGAGCGAGAGGTTTCAGTGCGATGACCTCCAGCTCGCTGCGGCAGCCCGGACACTCGAGCAGTTCGCTCAGCCGCATCCGGGCCGGGTCTTCTACGGGGACATCGGTTTCACACTCTGGACAGGCGGTCGCCATGTTTCATCTCCTTCATCACTGTGGTGACTATCGCGTCGGCGCTGATACCGTGCTCCTCGACCAGCGCGTCATGGCTCGCGGCTCGGCGCGCGAAGGTGTCGCCGACCCCGATCCGCAGCACCTTGGCGGGCGTCCGCTCGGACAGGGCCTCGGCCACCGCCGAGCCCAGCCCGCCCGCGCGCCAGTGCTCCTCGACCGTGACGACCAGGCGCCTGCCCTCGGCCGCGGCGCAGAGACCGGTCACATCGAGCGGTTTGACCGTGTGCATGTTGAGCACGGCCGCCGACAGGGTCCGCGCGGCCGCGAGCGCCGCGTGCACCGGATGCGGGCCGCAGCACACGATCAGCACGTCCGTGCCGTCGCTCCCGTCGCGGAGCAGCTGGGCCTCCCCGATGCGTGGCGGGCCCGCGCCGTCCGGCAGGGCCGGGGTCGCCTTGCGCCCCAAGCGGATGTAGGCCGGGCCGGGCAGCACCAGCGATTGCTCGACCATCGCCTCGGTCGCGGCGGCGTCGGCCGGCACGAGCACGGTCATATTGGGCAGCGCGCGCATCACCGCGATGTCCTCCAGCGACTGGTGTGTCGGCCCGAGGTGCCCGGCCGCGAGCCCGCCGTGGGTGGCCATGATGCGCACGGGCAGCCCGGGGTAGGCGATGTCGAGCTTCACCGCCTCGAGCGCGCGTGTGACGGCAAACGTGGCCATCGTGTTGACGAACGGCATGAAACCGCTTGCTGCCAGGCCCGCCGCCGTGCCCATGAGGTTGTGCTCGGCGATGCCTATATTGATGTAGCGATCGGCAGCCGGTCCAAAGTCGACACCCGTGAACAGGCCCGTGTCGGTGTCCAAACACACCAGTCGCGGGTGCTCCCGCATCAGGGCGGCCAGGCGATCCCGGTAGGCGTGCCGGGTCGCGCGCGGTTCACCCATGGCTGCCCCGCTCACCCATAGCCGCCCGCTCACCCATAGCCGCCCGCTCACCCATAGC
>JBIOYB010000031.1:0-23271 GCA_044869915.1 Allorhizocola sp. | reverse complement strand
CCACGGCGGCGGCTTCGCCGTCGCCGCGCCGCCGGAAGACGTTGACGTGCACCGGTTCCGGCAGCTGGTCGGCGGGGCCAGGACGGCCGGTGATCCACATAGGAGCGCGGCGCTGCTGCGCGAGGCGCTCCTCCTGTGGCGCGGGCCCGCGCTGGCCGACGTGGCCGGTGACCGGCTGCGCCAGAGCGTGTGCGTGCCGCTGGAGGAGCAGCGCCTGACCGCGGTCGAGGAGCTGATGGAGCTCGAGCTCGCGGCCGGGCGCCATCACGAGGTGGCCGGCGAGCTGACCGGGCTCGTGGCGGAGCACCCCGCGCGGGAGAGGCTTCGCGGGCAGCTGATGCTCGCCTACTACCGGGCGGGCCGGCAGAAGGAGGCGCTGGAGACATACCGGGATCTGCGGCGCGAGCTGTCGACCGGCTTCGGGCTGGAGCCCGGCGGCGCGCTGCGGGAGCTGCAGCAGCGCATCCTCACCAACGACACGTCGCTTGGCGTGGCCGGCCCTGAGCCTGCGGCGGACGCGGCGGCGCCCGTGCCGCGGGAGCTGCCGCCCGCCGTGCCGGGGTTCGTCGCACGCGAGGCTGAAATGTCCGCAATGGACGATGCACTGTCCATAGTCGACACCTCGCCGACGCTCGTGGTCTCGGGGACGGCGGGCGTGGGCAAGACCTCGCTCGCCGTGCAGTGGGCGCACCGCGTGGCCGGCCGGTTTCCCGACGGCCAGTTCTACGTCAACCTGCGCGGGTTCGACCCGGGCCGGTCGCCGGTGGACGCCTCGGAGGCACTGCGCGGCTTCCTGCGCGGGGTCGGGGTGACGCCGCAGCGCATGCCCGACACCCAGGCCAGCCTGACGGCGCTGTGGCGCACGCTGCTGGCCGACCGGCGCGTGCTCATCGTGCTCGACAACGCGCGCGACGCCGAGCAGGTGCGGCCGCTGCTGCCCGGCGGTGCGGGCTGCCTGACCCTGGTCACCAGCCGCAATCGGCTGGCCGGCTTGGTCGCCGCCGACGGCGCGCGCAGCATGCCGCTCGACCTGCTGAGCCCGGCCGACGCGCGCGAGCTGCTGGCCCGGCGGATCGGCGACGCGCGGGTCGCGGCCGAGCCGGGCCCGGTCGGCGAGCTTGTCGAGCTGTCGGCCGGGCTCGCGCTGGCGCTGGCCATCATCGCCGCACGGGCCGCGATGCACCCGCACTTCTCGCTGGCCGAGGTGGCCGGGCAGGCGCGCGGGCGGTCCGCGCTGTGCTGCCTGTCCAGTGCCTCCGGCGGCGACGACAGCACCGATGTGCGTGCGGTCTTCTCCTGGTCATACGAGGCGCTCAGCCCGGCGGCAGCCGAGATGTTCGGGTTGCTGGGGCTGCATCCCGGTCCCGACATCGATGCCGTCGCCGCGGCCAACCTCGCGGGCGTGACCGCCGGCCGGGCCGCCGCGATCCTCGACGAGCTGGCCTCCGCGCACCTGGTGCACCAGGCGACGCCGGGGCGATATGCGTTTCACGACCTGCTGCGGGCCTATGCGGTGGAGCTCGCCGAGGCGATGGACACCGAGGAGAAGAGGTGGGAGGCGGTGCGGCGCGTGCTCGACTATTACGTGCACGCCGGGTGCCACGCCGATCGGGTGCTCTTCCCGCATCGCGACCTGACCAGGCACGCGGCGGCGCCGCACCTCGCGCACCCGCGACTGTCCGATCCCGACAGTGCGACCGTGTGGTTTGCCGCGGAGCGGCCCGTGCTGCTGGCCTGCCTCGACCACGCGCCGGAGGCCGGCTTCACGCGTTACGCCTGGCTGCTGGCGCGCGTGATCGAGAGCTACCTCGATCGCTGCGGGCTGTGGCACGAGCTGCACATGGTGGAGGCCGCCGGCCTCGCCGCCGCGCGGCGGCTGGGCGATGCCAGCGCCCAGGCGGCCAGCCTGGTCTGCCTCGCGGTCAGCCACGGCCGCATGGGGCGGCACGACCGGGCCGCGATCGCCTGCGAGGAGGCGCTGGAGCTCTACCTCGCTCTCGGCGACCCGGTCGGCGAGGCGCAGGCGCGGGTCATCGTGGGCCTGTGTTACGAGCGCAGCGGCGACTATGAGCGGTCGCTGGGCTACGTGCGCCAGGCGCACGAGCTGTATCGCCGGTCCGGCAACCTGTCGGGCCAGGCGCGCACGCTCAACGCCATAGCGTGGGACGAGGTGAAGCTCGGCGACGCCGAGCGGGCCCTGGAGCACTGCGCCGGAGCGATCCGGCTGCAGCGCCGGCTCGGCGATCAGCGGGGCGAGGCGTTTACGTTGACCACCAAGGGGATGGCACATGTCCACATGGGACAATTCGCGCGCGCGCAGCGGTACTATAAAAAGGCGCTGGAGATCCACGAGGCGACCGGGGACAGATTCTATGCCGCGGTGGTCTGGGCACACATGGGCGATGCCCATGCGGGCAACGATCTGACGGAGGCCGCCGCGCAGGCGTGGCAGCGCGCCCTGGAGATCTACGAGGATCTCGATCATCCCGATGCCAAGGCAGTGCGTGCCAAACTCAACGAGCTGGGGTGAGGCGCCGTGAACATTCAGGCGGCTTCCAGGTGCGATGTGGCAGGATGGGTGCGGAGGTGAATCCCTCATGGCCTCAATATCTTTTCCGGCATCGATGTCGGCCTGGCGCCGCTGGTTGATTCCCGCCTGCGCCGCGATCGCGGTGATGGCGGGCGGTTTCACGCTTCGCGCGGTGAGCGCGCTGGCGCGCCCCGATCTTCCGGCAATGTCGGCCGAGCAGCTGCTGGCGGCGGTGCAGACCGCGCGCCCCGATGGGTTCTCCGGCACCATCGGCGTGCGCGCCGACCTGGGCCTTCCCGAGCTGCCCGGCCTCTCGTCGTCGGACTTCGGCGGGCTGCTGTCGGGTTCGCACACGCTCAAGGTGTGGCATTCGAGCCCCGACTCGATGCGCGTCGCGCTGCAGGGCAAGCTCGCCGAGACCAGCATCATCACCAACGGGCGTGATGTGTGGACGTGGTCCAGCGACGACAATGCGGTCACGCACGCCGTGCGCCCGGAGGGCGACAAGGGCAAGGAGCGCAAGCGGCCGGTCGATCCCGCGGCGCCCCCGATGACCCCCGAGCAGGCCGCGGCCCTGGCACTGGAGGCGGTCGGACCGTCCACATCGGTCACGACGGCGCAGTCCGAGCGGGTCGCCGGCCGGTCGGCCTACGAGCTCGTGCTCGCCCCAAAGGACACCGACTCGCTGGTCGGGCAGGTCCGCATCGCGATCGACTCCGCCCAATACATGCCGCTACGGGTGCGCATCATCGCTCGCGGCGCGACGGCGCCGGCGTTCGAGCTCGGGTTCACCTCGATCGATTTCGCCCGCCCCGCGGCGAGCTGGTTCGCGTTCACACCGCCGCCGGGGGCCAAGGTCACGGAGAAGACGGACGCCTCCTCGCTCCTGCCCGCGATCCCGCTCGCGCCGTTGTTCGCGGCGCGCGGCAGCGGTGCCACGACCATCGGGTCCGGCTGGACGGCCGTCACCGTGGCACGGGTTCCCGTGGGCGCCAACCACACCGGGCGTGACGACCTGGGCCGGCTGCTTAGCCGCCTGCCGCGCGTCGAGGGCGGGCGCGCGCTGGAGGGCAGCCTGTTCAGCGCGATGCTCACCGACGACGGGCGCCTGCTGTTCGGCGCCGTCTCGGCGCAGCGCCTGGCCAAGGTGGCCACCGACCCGGCGGCGCAGCTGAAGCCCGCTACCACATGATCCAGGGGTCTCCCGCCGTCGAGACGTTCGGGCTGTCGAAGACGTTCGGCCGGCAGGCGGCGGTTGACTCGATCGACCTGGCCGTGCCCAGCGGTTCGGTTTATGGCTTCTTGGGGCCCAACGGCTCCGGCAAGACCACCACGATCCGGCTGCTGCTGGGCCTGATCCGGCCGACCGCCGGGCGGCACACCATGCTCGGTGAGCAGATGCCCGACGCGGCCGGCCGGGTGCTGCCGCGCGTCGGCGCGCTGATCGAGGGTCCGGCCTTCCACCCATACCTGTCCGGCCGCGACAACCTGATGCGCCTCGACGCCGCCGACCGCACGGTCGATCCCGCCACCGCGCGAGCCCGGATCGACGACGCGCTGGAGCGCGTGGGGCTGCTGGCCGCGGCACGCAAGCGTTACCGGGCATACTCTTTGGGCATGCGGCAGCGGCTCGCGCTGGCCGCGACCCTGCTCTCGCCGCGAGATCTGCTGATCCTCGACGAGCCGACCAACGGGCTCGACCCGCAGGGCACGCGCGAGGTGCGTTCGCTGATCACCCATTTGGCGCGCGATGGCGCGACCGTGCTCCTGTCCACGCACCTGCTGTCCGAAGTGGAGCAGATCTGCACCCATGTGGGCGTGATGCACCTGGGCAAGCTTGTGGCGCAGGCCCCGTTGGCCCAATTGCGTGCCGGGGTCGCGCCGCGCGCCGCCGTCGAAACCGACCGGCCCGAGGAAGCGGCGGGCGTGCTGCGCGGGCTCGGACTGTCCGATGTGGAGACCGCGCCGGCCCGGGCCACGGGCGTGCTCGGCGACCTGCCTGCGGAAAAGGTGGTCGAGGCGCTGGTGCACGCCGGTGTGCCGGTGCGCGGATTCAGCGTGGTCGCACCCGACCTGGAGGAGCTGTTCGTGTCGCTGACCGGGGAGGGCTTCGATGTCAGCGGTTAGCCGGTTCTTGATGTCGGAGCTGCGCCTCATCTACGGCCGGCGGCGCAACTGGATCGGGCTCGCGGTGCTCGCGGCCGTACCAATAATCATTGCCATAGCGGTAAAAGCCTCTCCGCCGCGCGGCCGAGGGGGACCCGACTTCATCAGCTCCATCACCGAAAACGGCCTCTTCGTCGCGCTCGCCGCCCTCGCCATCGAGCTGCCCCTCTTCCTGCCGCTCGCCGTGGCCACCATCTCCGGCGACGCCGTCGCGGGCGAGGCCAACCTCGGGACCCTGCGCTACCTGCTGACCGTGCCGGTCCATCGCACCCGTTTGCTCGCCGTCAAATACGGCGCGATTGTCATCTTCGCCTTCACCGCCACGCTTTTGGTCGCCGTGACCGGGGTCGTGGTCGGCCTGGTGCTCTTCGGCGGGGGAGAGGCCACGTTGCTGTCGGGCCGGCAGGTGCCGATGGGCGAGGGCCTGCTGCGCCTGCTGGGCGTGTGCGCCTACCTCGCCGTGTGCCTGTGCGCGGTCGGCGCCATCGGCCTGTTCGTCTCGACCATGACCGAGCAGCCCATCGGCGCCGCGATCGCCACGCTGATCCTGACCATGGGCAGCTTCATCCTCGACGCCATCCCGGAGCTGGAGCCGATCCACCCATACCTGCTCACGCACCTGTGGCTCAACTTCGGCGACCTGCTGCGCGATCCGGTGGGCTGGGGCGAGCTGCGCTCCGGGCTGCTGCAGGCGGGCGCCTACATCGTGGTGTTCTGCGCGGCGGCGTGGGCCCGGTTTGGCACCAAAGACGTCACCAGCTGACGGCCCGCCGGCGCCTGCGGGCCGGGCTCGATCGTTGTCACGCCACGAGCTCGGAAGGCGCTTTCCCTCACGGCCGGCGTGACAACGATCTGCCTCGTTGGGCCTCCGGCGCGAGAGAGCGGTGCGTCAATCGGTGACGATGATGACGTCGAGGCGGCGGGGGCCGTGCACGCCCTCCACGCGGTTGAGCTCGATGTCGCTCGTCGCCGACGGGCCGGAGATGAAGGTCAGCGGGCGGGTCGGATCCTCCAGCACCGCAAGCGCATCCGGCACATCGTCCACGATCTGTCGTTTGTGGACGATGCACACGTGGTGGTCGGGCACGAGCGTCAGCACGCGGCGCCCCTGGCCCGGGCCGGCGTCCAAAATCAGCGTGCCGGTGCGGGCGATCGCCACGGCGCAGCCCGTCAGCACGCTCACCCCCGGCCGGTCCAGCTCGGCCACCTCGACCGGCTCGGTCAGCAGCTCGCGCCGGTAACCCTCGAGCCAGGCCGCGGGCACGCCATCGGCCACCAGCGCCGTGGTCTCGCTGAGCACCCCGGCCACGGCTCGGGCCACCTCGGCAGCGCCGCACACGGCCACGCTCGCCTTGTAGTCGACCAGCCGCTCGACGAACAGGTCGACATCGCCGGGCCGGGGCGTGCCGGGCTCGGAAACCGTTGCCGCATAAGGCGGAACGGCGGCCGCCCGCACCCGCGCCAGTATGTCTTCCCGCGCACTCACGGCCACACCCTAACCCACTTGCCACACGGGCGCGCCAGGCACAACTAAGTCGATAAAGTGCCGTAGGATGATCCTCGCTTAAACCCCTTAGTTGCTGAGGATCTCTCATGATCACCCACTCGTTTGTGGACGAGTCGAAAACATCCACCTACATGCTGGTCGCCGTGTTCATTCGCCCAGCGAACCTGGCGCCGTTGCGCCGCGAGCTGGCTTCGCTGGTGCTGCCTCGGCAGCGGCGGATTCACTTCCACGCCGAGCGGCCCGACCGCCGTTCGCAGCTGATCGATCTCTTCGTCGAGATGCCACTGGAGGCCGCGATCTATGAGACCCCGCGGGGCATGGAGAAGGCCGCGCGGGACGGTTGCCTGGCGATGCTCATCCGCGACCACCTCGAGCGAGATGTCCGGCGGCTGGTCTTGGAGCGCGACGACTCGCGGGTGGACAGCGACCGCAAGCTGCTGCATGACGAGGTGACGCGGGCCGGTTCGGCGGATCGGCTCAGCTATGAACATCTTCGCGCGTATGAGGAGCCGTTGCTGGCCATCCCGGATGCGATCGCGTGGTGCTGGGCTCGTGGCGGACACTGGCGGGTCAAGGCCAAACGGGTCGTGACGTGCGTCCACCAGGTCTAGATGCGCGAAACCCGGCCCACCCGCCGTCCGGCGGGCTGCCGGGTTCACTTCCAGAAGCTATTGCCGCTGGCCCCCAAAGGCTAACACCCAGCCGCCGTCGTACGCAAGCAACCTAAGCGATCAAGTTGAGCCTCTGTCGCCGCAGGCTCTCCGGCGGATCGATCATCGAGCGGGCAGGTCTACGTTTGTGCCCATGCCACCGGGGTAACCGCTCATCATGGCCCAGATGGACATCCTGGAGCTGGTTTCGGGGGTCGACTTCCCCGTTTCACGCGAGGATCTGCTCCGGCTGGCGCAGGAGCGCGGCGCCGACATGGAGATCATCGCACTGCTCCGTTCGCTTCCGCCGCAACATTTCGATACGGCCGACGAGCTCGACGAGGCGCTATCGCTGGTGCGGTGATGACCAACGTATTCGCCGACCGCGCGGAGGCCGGCCGGGTCCTGGCCGAGGTGATCAAGCACCACCTGCGGGAGACCGGGCGGGAGGGCGCGGCGGCTATCGTGCTCGCGCTGCCGCGCGGTGGGCTGCCCGTGGGTGAGCAGGTCGCGGCCGCGCTCGGCGCGCCGCTCGACGTCGTGGTCGCCCGCAAGATCGGCATGCCCGGTCACGAGGAGTTCGGCGTGGGCGCGGTGACCCCCGACGGCCCGCCGATTTTCCACCGGGACGTGCTCGACCGGGCCAGCCTGACCGACAGCGACCTCGCGCCGCGGGTGGACCGGGAGCGCGCCGAGGCGACCCGCAGGCTCCAGCGCTATCGGGGCGACCGGCCGCCGCTTGACGTGGCCGGCAAGACGGTGATCGTGGTGGACGACGGGCTCGCCACGGGCGTGACGGCCGCGGCCGCGCTGCGCGAGTTGCGCCGGCACGGGCCCGATCATCTGGTGTTCGCCGCGCCGGTGTGCTCCGACAACGGCGCCATGCTGCTGCGGGGCGAGGCAGATGCGGTGCTGTGCGCCCATGTGCCCGAACGGTTTTGGGCCGTCGGGCAGTGGTACGAGGATTTCGGCCAGCTCACGGACGCCGACGTCGAGGCGATCCTGGCAAACGAGTCCAAGACCGTGATGCGCCCCGACGGGCCACCGCGCGGTGTGGTGTTGTTCGCTCACGGCAGCGGCAGTTCCCGGCACAGCCCGCGCAACCGGATGGTGGCCGGGCACCTGGCCGAGGCCGGCAACATCGCGGTGCTCATGGATCTGCTGCGGCCCGACGAGGAGGATCTGCGGTTCGACATCGAACTGCTGGCCGAGCGCCTCGTCGCCGAGATCGACCGGGCGGTGCGGACGTTTGAGGGTCTGCCGATAGGCCTGTTCGGCGCGAGCACGGGTGCGGCGGCGGCGCTGGTCGCGGCGGCCGCCAGGCCGTCGGTCGTGCGGGCGGTCGTGTCCCGTGGGGGCCGGCCCGACCTGGCCGGGGCCGCGCTGCGCGAGGTTTCCGCGCCCGTCCTGCTCATCGTAGGTGGCCATGACGACGTCGTGATCCAGCTCAACGAGGCCGCGGGCGAGGTGCTGAAGGCGGAGCTGGTCATCGTGCCCGGGGCGACGCATCTGTTTGAGGAGCCGGGTGCGCTCGAGACGGTCGCCGAACTGGCGCGGGATTGGTTTGACCGGCACATGTGATCAGACACGGGAAGCCCGGCTGAATCTCTAAATGAGTTTCTAGTCGGGCTCCGTACTCAAAAATATGCTCCTAAATCGTAAATGTCAAGACTGGAGCTGCTTCGGAACGTCATGAGGCCTCGAATTGGTCGAACCGGATATAAGCGGCAGAAAGCGGATGCCCGGTCATCCGATGGATCCACTACACTCAGCCGCAATGCGCCGATTTCCTCCGCAGGGCTGCGAAAGCCCGGCTCCTTCATCACCGTCACCACGCGCTGACGCGCTGCGGCGGTGATCCGATGCGCGTCGGGCTCTTCATCACCTGCGTCAACGACCTGATGTATCCACGCACGGGTCGCGCGGTGGTGTCCATTTTGGAGCGGCTCGGCGTCGAGGTCGACTTCCCTTTGGCCCAAACGTGTTGCGGGCAGATGCACGGCAACTCCGGATACGACGCGCACCGGCTGATAGCGCACTTTGGCGCCACCTTCGGCGAGCACGAGGCGGTCGTCGTACCAAGCGGCTCGTGCGTGGCGTTCCTGCGCGAGCGTTACCACAATGTCTATGAGCTCTCGGAGTTTCTCGTCGACGTGCTGGGCGTGGACGACGTGGGCGGGGTGTTCCCGCACCGGGTGACCTACCATCCGACGTGTCACGGGCTGCGCATGCTTGGGCTGGGCGACAAGCCGCTGCGGTTGCTGCGCAACGTCGAGGGCATCGAGCTCGTGCCGCTGGGCGGGGCGGCGGAGTGCTGCGGGTTCGGCGGCACGTTCGCGCTGAAGAATTCCGAGGTGTCCACGGCGATGCTGGCCGACAAGTGCGCGGCCGTCCTCGCGACCGGCGCGGCCTATGTGGCGGCGGCGGACAACTCGTGCCTGACCCACATCGGCGGCGGGCTGTCACGCATCGGCGGGCCGCTGGCCATCCACTACGCCGAGATCCTGGCGGGTGAGCGATGAGCTTCCCGCAGGAGGCGCGCGTCAAGCTGAAGGACTCGCAGCTTCGGGCCAACCTGCGCAAGGCCACCCACACGATCCGCGACAAGCGGGCGCGGGTGGTTGCCGAGGTGCCCGAGTGGGAGGAGCTGCGCGAGGCCGGGCAGGCCATCAAGGCCGAGACGATGGCGCGGCTGCCGGAGCTGCTCGAGCAGTTCGAGGCGGCGGCGACGCGGGCGGGCGCGCAGGTGCACTGGGCGCGCGACGCGGCCGAGGCGTGCTCGATCGTGGCCGGCCTGATCTCCGCGGAAGAGGTCGTCAAGGTTAAGTCGATGGCGACCCAGGAGATCGGGCTCAACGAAGCACTTGAGGCGCAAGGGATCCGGGCCGTCGAGACCGACCTGGCCGAGCTCATCGTCCAGCTGGCGGGCGACAAGCCGTCGCACATCCTGGTGCCCGCGATCCACTACAACCGTGGGCAGATCCGCGACCTGTTCAACCAGAGCATCGCAGACGGGCTCAACGACGAGCCAGCCGTGCTCGCGGGCGCGGCGCGGGCCCATCTGCGCCAACGGTTTCTGACCACGACGGTCGGCATCTCCGGCGCCAACTTCGCCATCGCCGAGACCGGCACGCTGGTGGTGGTCGAGTCCGAGGGCAACGGGCGGATGTGCCTGACCCTGCCCGAGACACTGATATCCATTGTGGGGATTGAGAAACTGCTTCCGCGCTTCTCGGATCTGGGCGTGTTCCTCCGTTTGCTGCCGCGTTCGTCGACGGGCGAGCGGATGAACCCCTACACCTCGATGTGGACCGGTGTCACACCGGGCGACGGGCCGCAGACCGTCCACATTGTCCTCGTCGACAACGGGCGCACGGCCGTCCTGCGTGATCCCGTGGGGCGGCAAGCGTTGCACTGCATCCGGTGTTCGGCCTGCCTCAACGTGTGCCCGGTCTACGAACGGGTGGGCGGGCACGCCTATGGGCACACCTATCCCGGGCCGATCGGGGCCATCCTCGCGCCACAATTGACCGGCAAGCACACCAGCCTGCCGTTTGCCTCCACGCTGTGCGGAGCGTGCTACGAGGTCTGTCCCGTCAAAATCAATATCCCCGAGGTTTTGGTACACCTTCGTCAGCCGGCCCTCGCTGAGCGCCCCGCGATGTCCGCCCTCGCGGCCATCATGGCCCGCCCCGGCCTCTACGCCGCCGCCCTCCGCCTGGCCCGCCGCATCGCCGCCGCCGTCAAGCTGCGCCGGCTCCCGTGGCCCGGGTCAAAGTGGACGGACAGCCGCGACCTGCCCCGGCCCGAGCCCGAAACCTTCCGCGACTGGTGGACCCGCACCCACGACCGCTAGCCTTCCGCCCGCCAAACACGTGAGCGACAGACCGATGCCGGGCAAGCGATCGGGAACCACCATCCACTATGGAGAACATCAACTATGTAATGATATTTATATAGGTAAATTTCCCGAGTAAGCTGTCGCCAACGTTCAGCCCGTCCCCCCGGAGACCCCCCTGGGCTGGGACGGCGGAGGAAGGAGTCGGGAGATGACATTCCCGCACATGCACCGCCTGGCGGCCTTCGGCTTTGCCACCGCTGCGGCGCTGGCCAGCATCATGATTGGTAGTCCGGCGTCGGCGGCGGCCAACGCGGAGGGCCAGATCCTGCGCACGGCCAACGCCGTGCCGGGCAGCTACATCGTGGTGCTCAAGGACACGGCGGTCGGCGGCCAGGTCGGCACCCAGCAGACCGCGGTCGCGGCGGTGGCCAAGACCCTCGCCGGCCGGTATGGCGCGACCGTGAGCCACACCTATGGTGACGCGCTCAACGGCTTCTCGGCGCAACTGTCGGAGAAGGCGGCCAAGCGACTCGCGGCCGACCCCTCGGTAGCCTACGTCGAGGAGGACGGCGTCTTCACGATCGATGCCACCCAGAACAACCCGCCCTGGGGCCTGGACCGCATCGACCAGCGCGCGCTGCCGTTGAGCACGACCTACACCTACATCAGCACGGGCACCGGCGTCACCGCGTACATCATCGACACCGGCATCCGGACCACCCACACCAACTTCGGCGGCCGGGCGGTCCACGGCTTCGACGCGATCGACAATGCTCTGCCGGCCGATGACTGCAACGGTCACGGCACCCACGTCGCGGGCACCACCGGCGGCTCGACCTACGGTGTGGCCAAGAACGTCCGGCTCGTCGCGGTGCGCGTGCTCAACTGCGCCGGCAGCGGCACCTGGGCGCAGGTCATCGCCGGGATCAACTGGGTTACCTCGAACCACCAGGCCGGGCAGCCCGCCGTGGCAAACATGAGCCTCGGCGGCGGCCTCATGGCCTCCGTCAACAACGCAGTCACCGCCTCGATCGCCGACGGCGTCACCTACGCGGTGGCCGCGGGCAACTCGAATGCAAACGCCTGCAACTTCTCGCCGGCCTCCACGCCCAACGCGATCACCGTCGGCGCCACCGGAAGCAACGACGCCCGCGCGTCGTTCTCCAACTTCGGCACCTGCGTGGACATCTGGGCACCGGGCGTCGGCGTGCTGTCGTCGTATTACACCAGCAACACCGCCACCGCCACGCTGAGCGGCACCTCGATGGCCTCACCGCACGTGGCCGGCGCGGCGGCACGCGTACTGCAAAACAATCCCACCTGGACGCCGCTGCAGGTCCGCAACTTCCTGGTCAGCACCGCCTCCCCGGTCGCGGTCGGACCGCTGCTTTGGGTGTCACCGACTGCCTGACGTAACGCGAGCACAAGCACAACCGGCCCCGGGAGCGTGTGCCGCCCCCGGGGCCGGCCCGGCAAAGGGGCGCTTGGCACTTGGCAAGTCAGTCCTTGCGGGCCAGCGTCCAGACCAGGCCCTTGTTGCCCTCGGGGGTGAGCACGAGGGTCGCGCCCTCGCAGACGTAGGTGCCCTTGCCGAGGATCGGCGCCACGTCGACCACGCCGCCGGTGGAGCTGGACTTGTCGCCCAGGTAGTCCTTGAGCGGCAGCTTGTCCAGCGGGCGGCCCTGCACCGGCGAGGTGAGGTCCAGCGTCACGGTCAAGGTGCTCCAGTCGATCGGGCCGGCAGGCTCCCACGTGCCCTGCTGCGTGCCGAGGCCGGGCGGCGACGGCATCGCGGTGGAGGTGCGTATCGTGCCGGAGGCCTTGCCGCCGTACACAAATTTGCCCTTGAGGTCGGTGTTGCCGAGGCGGGCGCTGAACATCGCCGGTTGCATGCTCGCGAAGTCCATGACCACGTTGCCGTTGGCGGCTATATCGACCAGGACGCCGCCACCGCCGTTGACCATTGACCCGCTCTTGACCTCGACGCTTGTCCACTTGCCCACGGCGCACGCGGCGATCGGGCCGGCGCTCGCGGCGACCGTCGGGCTCGGCGAGGGGGAAGGGGACGCCGACGGCTGGCTGAGCGGCGGGCCGCCCGTGCATGCCGCTGTGGCCAGGGAAAATGCTGCCGCTATCAGTGTCGTTCTCATCTGGGTGTGCACTTTAGACGGGTACCCGAGGGCGGCGATCGAGAAACTACAACTTCCGCGGTAGCCGGTCCACCAACCACCGTGCGATGACAGGGCGGCGCGCAGCGGCTACGTTCTGCGGATGCGACTGCGCCCCGCCCTGATCGCCGACACCGCGCTGATGGCGGGGATGACCGGCGTGTCGCAGTTTATGTTCGCCCACTGGGATCCGCCCGGTTCGCCGTGGGTCGCGCCGGACGCGCGCGGCGCGGCGCTGCTCGCGCTGGCGCACCTGCCGCTGGCCGCGCGGAGGCTGTTTCCCGTTGCGGTGCTGGCGATCGCGTGCGCGTCCGCGGTGGCGTATTACGCGTTGGACTACTACCACTCGGTGATGACGTTCGCGCTCGCGCTGGCCGTGTTTTCGGTCGCGTCCTACCGGCCGCCGCGAGTGTCCATTGTGGGCGCTGCGGTCGCGGTTTCGGTGCTCGTCTTCGGTACGCGTCTGGTGGAGCCCGGATTCGAGGTGGCGGCGGGCGCGATAGTCGTGTTCTTCACCGGGATCGCGTGGGGGTTTGGCGAGAGCATGCGCCAGGTGGGCGAGCGGGGGCGGCGGCTCGCGGTGCTCACCGAGCGGCTGCGCCGCGAGCAGGGGGACCGGGCCAGGCACGCGGTGGCGCAGGAGCAGCGCCGCATCGCCCGCGAACTGCACGACGTGGTGGCGCACCACATGTCCGTGATTTCGGTGCAGGCCGGCCTGGGGCGCTATGTTTTCGACGCCGACCCGGCCATGGCCAAGGCGGCGCTGGGCACGGTCGAGTCGACCGCCCACGAGGCACTTGGTGACATGCGTCGATTGCTGGCTGTCTTACGAGTACCAAATGAGGAAGCGGAAGGCGACGAGGAGACCCCATATGACACGGCCCCGGGCATTGACCGCCTGCCCGAGCTGTTGGCGCGCATGGGCATCGCCGGCGCGCGGGTGGAGCTGGCGCAGACCGGTGAGCGCGTGCCGCTCGCGCCCGGCCTGGACCTGAGCGTCTATCGGGTTGTGCAGGAGTCGCTGACGAACGTGCTCAAACACGCCGACCCTCCGATCGCGACAGTCGAGCTCGGCTGGAAGCCGGAGCGGCTCACCGTGCGGGTGCTGGACTCCGGGCATGCGCCCGGTGGGCCGCAGGAGCCCACCGGGCACGGCCTGATCGGCATGCGCGAGCGGGCGCGCATCTATGGCGGCACGCTTTCGGCGGGGCCGCGTCCCGAGGGCGGCTTCGCGGTGGTGCTCTCGCTTCCGTTGGGGGACAGGGACGACGACCGTGATTAGGGTGCTCGTCGTCGACGACCAGGTGCTCATCCGGGCCGGCCTGGCCGCGCTGTTCCGGGCCGCGCCGGACCTCGAGGTGGTGGGCGAGGCGGCCAACGGCGAGGAGGCGATCAGGCTCGCGGCCGCGACCAGACCCGATGTCATCCTCATGGACATCCGCATGCCGGGCATCAACGGCGTGACCGCGACCCGCCGCATCCTGGCCACGGCCCAGGACGACCCGCCCAGGGTGCTCATCCTGACCACCTTCGACCTTGACGAGTACGTCTATGCGGCGCTGCGGGCCGGCGCGAGCGGATTCCTGTTGAAGGACACGCAGCCCGAGCGCCTGCTCGCCGCCATCGGCACGGTCGCCGCGGGCGACATGCTCTTCGCGCCGACCGTCATGCGCCGGCTGGTGGAGGCCTATGCCAACGGGCAGGGCGAGTCGCCGCCGGCGCCGCTCGAGCTCGGCGAGCTCACCGGGCGTGAGGTGGACGTGCTGCGGCTGGTGGCCCGCGGACTGTCCAATGCGGAGATTGCGGCCGGACTCAAGCTCAGCGAGGCGACCGTCAAAACACACCTCAACCGCACGATGACCAAGCTGCACCTGACGTCGCGCGCCCAGGCGGTGGTCGTCGCCTACGAGTCCGGCCTGGTAAAACCCAATACACAGTTTTGACCCATCATCCGGTCATGGGCTGTTAAACGATCTCGCCCCCGCCGATCGAGATCGTTTATGGTCTGCGTGCGGGCAAAACCCGAAACCTCGGGCGGGCCTAAACCGGCCCGCCCACCTTGGTGATCGGGTCCTGGAGCGCTTAGAACAGCTGTACTATGGTTGGGTCATGACCACCGACGCGTTCCAGGGCTCGCTGCTCGACCTGACCACCGAGGTCACCCCGGGTGAGCTGGGCGGCGCGGTCACGCGCACCCGCCTGGCCCACGGCGCGTGGGTCGACCTGCGGCCGGGCTGGATCTCGGGCGCCGACGAGCTGTTCCTGCGCCTGCGCGACGGGCTGCCGTGGCGGGCCGAACGCACCCACATGTATGAGCGGGTGGTCGATGTGCCGCGGCTCCTGTGCTTCTACGAGCGGGTCGCCGAGGCGCCGGAGCCCGCGCTGGCCGACATCAGGCGGCGCCTCGACGAGCACTACGGTCCCGAGCTGGGCGAGCCTTTCACCAGCGTCGGGCTGTGCCTCTATCGCGACGGCCGCGACAGCGTGGCCTGGCACGGCGACCGCAACGGGCGGGGCAACACCCACGACACCATGGTCGCGATCGTTTCCGTGGGCTCGCCGCGCACGCTGGCGCTGCGGCCGCGCTCGGGCGGCGAGTCGCTGCGGTTCGAGCTGGGGCACGGCGACCTGCTCGTGATGGGCGGCAGCTGCCAGCGCACGTGGGAGCATGCCGTGCCCAAGACCGCGCGCCCGGTCGGGCCGCGCATCAGCATCCAATATCGCGCGGCGGGCGTCAGCTAGCCCGGCCCGGCCACAAGCGCGAAGCGGCCCCGAGGGCAGGACCCGGCGCACCTCCGAGGCTGCGGCGAGCCGGTCGAACAGCCTCACGAGGGTCACGTCGTGCAGCTTGCCCGCGCCGGCGCCGTCAAAGCCAGCGGATTTTGCCCGTCAGCGTCGTCAGACTGGGTTATGCCCGCTCGCGAGGGCCACGCGGCGCGTGATGTCGTAGACGATGCCGAGCAGGGCGCCCCACGCGATGAAACCGAAGATGCTCTGCCACGGATAGAACAGCAGGCTGGGCAGCCACAGGGCCAGGCCCAGCGCGACGCCGAGGACGAGCGTGCTGTATAGCGTCCACGCCCACAGCTTGACCCAGCGCAGCATGCCGAACACGGCGCCGAGCACGGCGCTGAAGATGAAGATGAGAAGCCATTCGCTTACCGTCGAGGCACCCGTCAGCACGCCAAAAGCCAGCGCGCCGGCGAGGCCCCCGATTACCCCACCGATCATGGAGGGCGCCTTACCCCTGGTCAGGGCCTGGCAAACCGAGTGGGTCGGTGTGGCGGCCGTGGTGCTCCTTGAGCAGTTGGCCGAAGACGCCGTTGGCCTCGCCGCAGTCGAGGCAGATGAAGTTGCGGTCGACGCGCGGGCTGCCGCAGTGGTCACAATTGCCGCTGTCGCGCGGGTCGTGGTAGTCCTCCAGCGCGTGCTTGAGCGCCTGCACGGCGGACGGGCTGAGGGTGAGCGTCTCGTCGTGCTCGCCGGCCGCGTCATGGGAGATGACCCGCAGCTGGATCGACGGCTCGCGCTCGGCGGGGGAGTCGAGCGCGGCGATGCGGGCGACGAAGTCGCGCAGGATGGGGACCACGGAACTCACCCGGGGAGCTTATCCGGTACCCACAAAAACAAGCAGGCGTGCTTGCTTTTTCTGGAGCGTGGGTGCAGGGTGAGCCCTATGGGTTTGCGGGTCGGCAACGCGTCCGGCTTCTACGGCGACCGGTTCGGCGCGTTCGAGGAGATGCTGACGGGCGGGCCGCTCGACGTGCTGACCGGCGACTACCTGGCCGAGGTGACGATGCTCATCCTCGGCCGCGACCGCCTCAAAGACCCGAAGACCGGTTATGCCAAAACCTTTTTAAGGCAATTAGAGAGTACGCTCGGCGCGTCACTTGATCGCGGAGTCAAAATCGTCGCCAATGCGGGCGGGCTCAACCCTGCCGGGCTGGCCATCGCGGTGTCCGAGCTCGCCGAGCGACTCGGGCTGAGTCCCAAGGTCGCCTACGTGACGGGCGATGACCTGCGCGAGCGGGCGGGCGCGCTGGGGCTGGGAGATCCGTTGACCGCCAACGCCTATCTGGGCGCGTGGGGGATTGCCGAGTGTTTGCGGGCGGGTGCCGACATCGTGGTCACCGGGCGGGTCACCGATGCGTCGCTTGTGGTCGGGCCTGCCGTCGCCCACTTTGGATGGTCCACATCGGACCTTGACGCGCTGGCGGGCGCGACCGTGGCCGGGCACGTGCTGGAGTGCGGGGCGCAGGCGACGGGCGGCAACTACGCCTTCTTCACCGAGATCCCGATGGGACGGCCGGGCATGCCGATCGGCTTCCCGATCGCCGAGATCGAGGCCGACGGGTCGTGCGTGATCACGAAACACGAGGGCACGGGCGGCGCGGTGACCGTGGGCACGGTGACGGCCCAGCTGCTCTACGAGATCGGTGGGCCGCGCTATCTCGGGCCCGACGTCGTGGCGCGGTTCGATTCGATCGCACTGCAACAGGTCGGGCCCGATCGGGTGAGCGTTTCGGGCGTGCGCGGTGAGCCGCCGCCAGGCACGATCAAGGTGGGCCTCAACCATCTGGCCGGTTTCCGCGAAGAGGTCACGTTCGTGCTGACCGGGCTGGACGTCGAGGCCAAGCGGGAGCTCGTGCTGTCGCAACTGCCGGGCGACGTGCAGTGGTCGATGGTCGGGGATTGGCTGCTGCGGGTCGTGCGCACGTCGCGGTCGCCCGGACGGGTGTTGGCCACGGCCGCCGTGGAGCTGGCGCTGGCAAGCTATCCCGGGTTCACGCTCACGGCGCCGCCCGGCGACGCTAAACCCTACGGCTACTTCACTTCCGCACTTGTCGACGGGTCGCTCGCCGGACACGTCGCCGTGCTGCCCGACGGATCCCGGGTCTCGATCGCGCCGGTGCCACCGGCCGATCTGCCGGACTTGGATCCGCCTTCACCGCCATCTTGGGCGGGCGGGCCGTGCACGAAGGCTCCACTTGGGACGGTCGTCGGTGCGCGCAGCGGCGACAAGGGCACGACCGCAAACGTTGGCGTGTGGGCAAGGCACGCCGCGATCTGGCCGTGGCTCGCGGACTATCTGACGGTGCAACGGTTTGCGTCGCTCATGTCCACGGCGGACGGTGTGGTCGAGCGGCACGAGTTCCCCAACTTGCACGCGCTCAACTTCGTGGTCGACGGGATCCTGTCGCCCACCCGGTTTGACCCGCAGGGCAAGGCGCTCGGTGAGCAGTTGCGGGCGCAAATCGTTGACGTGCCTTTGGAGTTCCTATGAGCAATCGCGAGGCCATGCTCGACAAGCTCACTGAGCTGGAGGCGGAGCACGCCAAGGCACTCGCCGGCGGCGGGCCCAAATATGTGCAGCGGCACCACGCGCGGGGCAAGCTGCTGGCACGCGAACGCATCGAGCTGCTGGTCGACGAGGACTCCCCGTTTCTGGAGCTGTCCCCGCTCGCCGGATATGGGACCGACTACCCGGTCGGCGGGAGTGTGGTCACCGGCATAGGCGTCATCGAGGGCGTCGAGTGCGTCATCGTCGCCAACGATCCGACCGTGCGCGGTGGCGCGTCCAACCCGATCACGCTGCGCAAGACGTTCCGGGCCGGGGAGATCGCCCTCGCCAACCGGCTGCCGATGGTCAATCTCGTGGAGTCGGGTGGCGCCGACCTGCCCAGCCAGAAGGAGATCTTCATCCCCGGCGGGCGTGTCTTCCGGGATCTGACAAGGCTTTCGGCCGCCGGGATCCCGACCATCGCACTCGTCTTCGGCAACTCGACGGCCGGGGGCGCATATGTCCCGGGCATGTGCGACCACGTGGTGATGATCAAGGAACGCTCGAAGGTGTTCCTGGCCGGGCCGCCGCTGGTCAAAATGGCCACCGGCGAGGAGTCCGATGACGAGTCGCTGGGCGGGGCCGACATGCACGCCCGCGTCTCGGGCCTGGCCGACTACTACGCGCTCGACGAGGTCGACGCCATCCGGCTGGGGCGCCAGATCGTGTCCCGGCTCAACTGGCGCAAGCTTGGGCCGCCGCCCGGCTCTTACGCCGAGCCGCTGCACGACCCGTCCGAATTGCTCGACATCGTGCCGCCCGACCTGCGCACGCCGTTCGACCCGCGAGAGGTGATCGTGCGGGTCGTGGATGGTTCGCGGTTCGACGAGTTCAAACCCCTATACGGCTCAAGCCTTGTCTGCGGGTGGGCCACGCTCTGGGGCTACCCCGTGGGCGTCCTCGCCAACGCGCGGGGCATCCTGTTCAGCGAGGAGTCACAAAAGGCCACGCAGTTTATCCAGCTGGCCAACCGCGCCGACACGCCGCTCATCTTCCTGCACAATACGACCGGATACATGGTGGGCAAGGAGTATGAGCAGCGCGGCATCATCAAGCACGGCGCCACGATGATAAACGCCGTGTCCAACAGCACCGTGCCGCACTTTTCCGTCCTGATCGGAGCGTCCTACGGTGCTGGGCACTATGGGATGTGCGGGCGGGCATACGATCCGCGCTTCCTGTTCGCCTGGCCCAGCGCCAAGTCGGCCGTCATGGGCGGGCCGCAACTGGCCGGGGTGCTCGCTCTCGTCGCCCAGCAGTCGGGCCGCGACTTCAGCGACGAGATGCGGATGATGGTCGAACACCAGATCGAGGCCGAGTCGCTGCCCATGGTGCTGTCCGGCCTGCTCTATGACGACGGCGTCATCGACCCGCGCGACACGCGCACCGTGCTCGGCATCTGCCTCAGCGCCGCGCACTGCGCGCCTGTCACGGGCACCTCCACCTACGGCGTTTTCCGGATGTGATGACGGATGATCAGTCGGCTCTTGGTCGCCAACCGGGGCGAGATCGCCCGCCGCATCTTCCGGACGTGCGCAGGCATGGGCATCGGCACGGTCGCCGTGTACGAGGAGGGTGACGAGGCCCATCTCGACCAAGCCGACATGGCCGTGCGCGTGAGCTCGTATCTCGACGCCGCCGACCTCGTCCGTGCCGCGCGCACGGCCGGAGCCCAGGCGGTACACCCCGGATATGGCTTCCTCTCGGAAAACGCGGCCTTCGCGCGCGCGGTGGTCGACGCCGGGCTCACCTGGATCGGCCCGCCGCCGGACGCCATCGAGGCGATGGGCTCGAAAACGGCGGCCAAGAAACTGATGTCCGCGGCGGGCGTGCCGGTGCTGTCCGAAGTGGATGGTGACTTCCCGCTGCTGGTCAAGGCTTCCGCGGGCGGAGGTGGCCGGGGCATGCGCATCGTGCGCACGCCCGAGGCGCTGGAGCAGGCGCTTGCCGAGGCGCGCTCGGAGGCCGAGGCGGCCTTCGGCGACCCGACCGTGTTCACCGAGCCCTACCTAGAGGATGCCCGCCACATCGAGGTGCAGGTGCTCGCCGACGCGCACGGTCGCCTTTGGACACTCGGCGAACGCGAGTGCTCGCTGCAGCGCCGCCATCAAAAGGTTATCGAGGAGTCGCCGTCACCGTTCGTCAGCCCCGCACTGCGCGAGTCCCTTTGCGCGGCCGCCGTCAAGGCCGCCGAAGCCGTGGGCTACGTCAACGCGGGCACGGTCGAGTTTCTGGTCGATGCCAATGGCCGCTTCTACTTCCTCGAGATGAACACCCGTCTGCAGGTCGAGCACCCGGTCACGGAGGCCGTGACAGGGCTCGATCTGGTGCGCCACCAGATCCTCATCGCCACCGGCGCCCCGCTGCCCGACTCGCCGCCCATGCCGTCCGGCCACGCGATCGAGGCCCGCCTCTACGCCGAGGATCCCGCCAACGACTGGCTTCCCCAATCCGGCACCGTGCACCGCTTTGAATTCCCGACGGACGCGGTGCGCGTGGATGCGGGCGTGGACAGTGGCACACATGTGGGCGTGCGCTACGACCCGATGCTCGCCAAGGTGATCGCGCACGCGCCCACCCGCGACGAGGCCGCGGCGAAGCTGGCCGCGGCGCTGGCGGGCGCGCGCATCCACGGTCTGCGCACCAACCGCGACCATCTCGTGCGCGCGCTGCGGCACCCGGACTTCCTGGCCGGGCAGACCACGACCGCGTTCTTCGCACAGCATGACCTCTCGGCCCCGCTGTCCACGCTGGACGAGACGTCGTTGCGGGTGGCGGCCGCGCGGGCGGTGGCCTCCTTGAGCCGGACCGCCGGATGGCGCAACGTGCGCTCGCAGCCCCGCCGCAAGTTTGGCGTGGAGTATGAGCCACGGCCCGGCGACCGTCCGGATCGGATAGTGCAGGAGATCGATGGCGTCAGGCACGTCTTCCACGTGGCGATCTACGATGACGTCGTCGAGGTTGACTCGAGTCTTGGGTCTGTCGCGCTGCCAAGAGAATCGCGGTTTGTGCGGCCTTCCGCCGTGGAGGTCGCCAGGGGATCACTGATCGCCCCGATGCCGGGCATTGTCGTGCGCGTGGGCGTGGCCGTGGGCGACGAGGTCGTGGCGGGGCAACCGATCCTGTGGCTCGAGGCGATGAAAATGGAGCACCAGGTCGTCGCGCCGGAGGCGGGAGTCGTGACCGCGATCCACGCCTCGCCCGGCCGGCAGGTGGACGTGGGCGCGATCCTGGCAAGGGTTGAGGAGGGAGTCCGATGATGGTCGAAAGTGAAGAGCGGCAGGCGTTGCGGGCAGCGGTGCGGCAGTTGGGCCAAAAGTATGGGCGGGAATATTTTCTCGAACGCGCTCGGGCCGGAGGCAAGACGACCGAGCTGTGGCGTGAGGCGGGCCGGTTGGGATATCTGGGGGTGCACATCCCCGAGGAGCATGGCGGTGGCGGTGGCGGCATCGGCGACCTCGCGGCGGTGTGCGAGGAGTTGGCGACCGCGGGCAGCCCGCTGGGCATGATTGTGGTCTCGCCCGCGATCTGCGCCACGGTCATCCATCGCTTCGGCACGCAGGAACAGCGCGGCAAGTGGTTGCCGGGGCTGACGGACGGCTCGCTGACGTTTGCGTTCGCCATCACCGAGCCCGACGCCGGGTCCAACTCGCACCGGTTGACGACCACGGCGAGGCGGGAGGCGGACGGTGGCTGGGTCCTGAACGGACGCAAAACCTACATCACGGGCGTGGACGAGGCCGACGCGGTGATGGTCGTGGGCCGCACCGAGGACGCACGGACGGGCAAGCTCAAACCCGCCATCTTTGTCGTACCCACCGACGCGGCTGGTTTCACGTACCAAATAATAGAAACAGAACTGATCGCCCCGGAGAAGCAGTTCGCGCTCTTCATCGATGACGTGCGGCTGGACGAGAGCGCGCTGGTGGGCGACGAAAACGCCGGGCTGATACAGCTGTTCGCCGGGCTCAACCCGGAGCGGATCATGGCAGCCGCGTTCGCGACCGGCATGGCGCGTTACGCGCTTGACCGGGCCGTCGACTACGCCAAGACCCGCCAGGTGTGGGACGTGCCGATCGGCGGGCACCAGGCCATCGCCCACCCGCTCGCGATCGCGCACATCAACGTGGAGCTCGCCCGTCTCATGACACAGAAGGCCGCCCACCTCTACGACGCGGGCGACGACTATCAGGCGGGCGAGGCGGCCAACATGGCCAAATATGCGGCGGGCGAGGCGGCCATAGCAGCGATCGATCAGGCCATCCAGACGCACGGCGGCAACGGGCTGTCCACGGAGTACGGCCTGGCCGCCATACTCGTCGGGGCACGGCTCATCCGCGTGGCGCCGGTGAGCCGCGAGATGATCCTCAACTTCGTGGCGCAAAACACGCTCGGCCTGCCCAGGTCGTACTGAGTGCGCACGCCACAACAGGACCGCAGCCGCGCGACCCGCCGCCGCCTGCTCGCCGCCGCTATCGAATGCCTGGCCGAGTTGGGCTGGTCGGGCACCACGGTCGCGTTCGTGGCGGAGCGGGCCGGCGTGTCCCGCGGCGCGGCCCAGCACCACTTCCCGACCCGCGAGTCGCTCGTGGCCGGCGCGATCGAGGAGATGAGCGCGCTGCGCGCCGCGAGCACCGACAAAACCCTGCTGCGCGACGGGAACAGGCGCACGCAGGACGTGCTCGACGTGCTGTTCAGCCTCTACAGCGGACCCGTCTTCCGGGCCGCGCTGCAGCTGTGGATCGCCGCCGCCGCCGACGAGGCGCTGCGCGCCCAGGTCGCCCCGCTCGAGGCCGAGCTCGGCCGCCAAGCCCATCGTCTCGCCGTCGACCTGCTCCGGGTCGACGAGAGCCGGCCCGGCGTGCGCGAAACCGTGCAGGCAACCCTGGACCTGGTCCGCGGGCTGGGCCTGGCCGATCTGCTCACCGACGACGCCAAGCGGCGCGCCCGCGTGCTCAAGCAGTGGGCCAAGACCCTGGATCTCGTCCTGCCCGAAGGGTAGTGTCGTCGCGGAGGTGTTCGTTGGCTGGTGCCGGCCGCGGCCTTCAAAGCCGTTGGGGCGCGTGAC
>JBIOYB010000030.1:0-2352 GCA_044869915.1 Allorhizocola sp. | reverse complement strand
GCGCAGGCGCCTGTTGCGCCTGTACGAAGACGCCAAGCGCATACAGCATGACGAGCCCGGCGATGATTCGACCGCGTGTCAGATAGTGCATCGATGACCTGTCAAAAGAAGGCGATGGCGCGGCCCGCCCACGCCACGCCGAACCACAGCACCAGCATGGCGGCGCCTGTCAGCCGGTACGCGAGCGGCGACAGACGTCCTGCCGGCATCTTTGTCACGATTCGATAGACCGTCACGTGAAACAGGAGCGTGACCATGAGCAGTACCATTTTCAGGCGGAACCAGTAGCCACTGTAGTACGCCTCGGCTCCACCGGTAAAAATCAACGCCCCGGTACACATCGACACGGCCAGGCCGCACAGCATGACGGGCGCCACCTCGCGCCGCAGTTGTGCAGCAGGCTTCTGCCGCTGAAACAGGCCGAGCAGGTGCAGGCTGGACACGACGACCGATCCCAGCAGCATCGTGAGCCCGAACAGATGCACCGTCAGAAGCCACGCGATGCGCCAGGTCGACTTGCCAAGCCACAACCCGAACGATGTGTTGCCGAGCCACGAGGCGTACGGCAGCAAAGCCTCCCATGACATCACCCTCTCCTCGTGGCCCCTGCGTTTGCGCTCCTTACCGGGCGGGTGTGGCCGGCTTGCCCGTGCCTGCCGGATCGCGGATGGTGCGGTTGAACTCCAGTTCATCCACGGGAGCACAGATGTCCTCGAGGAGTCCTTCCCATCCTTCAGGCGTCTTGATGGTGCCTTTAGGCAGCAGCTTGAACCGCTTGGTCTGACTCTTCCACGGCTTCGCGTAATACTTCGGGTCCGTCACGGTCATGTTGAGCTCGAGCGTGTCGGCCGACACACGCTGGTAACGCTCCTCGAGATGCATGTCGTCGCTGTGCGGATACCCGAAATAGTCGATCCACGTGCGCTCCTCGTGGCCGACCGACTCGACGACGAGCGTGTTGCCCTCCCAGCGGCCGACTGAATAGCCCCACCACCGGGGCAAATCCACAGGGAGCGTCGGCAGCTTGCGCCCGTCCATCCAGATGGTGCGCATGCCGTAGTGCCACTCGTAGTGCTGCAGGATGCGGTCGGGCAGCACATGAAACTCAACCGGGTCCGGATAGAGCAGCGCCCGAGACACCCCCATCGGGTTGCACTGCCCATACGTGTCGTTGCCGAGCGCCGGCGGCTGCGCCCGACGACGCCCGATGTGCTCCTCCGGGTGTGCCTTCGCGTCCTCGCTGTCCTTCTCGCGTCCGTAGGACGGAATGTTCCTGTCGAACGCGGTCTGGCCTGCAGGCGTGAAGACGGGCCACTCGAGACTGAACCCGCGGTCACCGCACTCCTTGCACGTGCCGCCGCCCCCGAAGCCGCCGGCATTGCGGCTCCACACGCCGGCAAGGTCGCGCGCGTTGAATCCGTCGTTCGAGGCGCGCTGCGGCTGACCGGCCGTGACGCCCGAGAATGCGACAGCGGCCACTGCCGCAGCGGCCAGAGCGATGGAGAGCCGCATTTTGGATGTTGAAGTATGCATCGCGTGTTCCTGTCTAATCCGCCCCGCCGCGTCCGGCGCCGCCTTCGCGACCCGCGTCGGGGTCGCCCTGGCGTCCGCCGGGACCGCCGCCGCCGGTGACCAGTTCTTCGCCCTGCACACTCGTGACGCGCAGCAACAGGCCGATCACGCCACCGGCCTTCGAGGGGGCAATCGTCACCATGACGGGCGTGCCCGGTTTGAGCACCTCGGCGGCGCGCGCGCGGCTCCAGCCGTTGCGAATCAACTGCGCGGGATTCGGCAGCAGCTCCAGCCCCCAGTTCACCGTGCCGCCCTTCTGGTCCTTGATGTCGACCCAGAGCTCCGGGTGCGGGTTCTTGTAATCGAAGCGCGTGACGGTGGCCTGCGTGGTGAACTGCTTCGACCGGTCGTACGAGATATTCGTGCCGTGGTGCGCGGCAGCGGGCACTGTGGCTGCCAGCAGCGTTGCGGTCGCCATCAGCGTGGCCGACAGTTGCCTGTTGCGTTTCTTCATCAGGTGCTCCAATCACCGCTTGAACCCGGCTCGACGGTGACCGTCCCGGCAGTGGTAAATTTACGTGCCTGGTTCCCGCGGTGTCAATGAGAGATTACAATGTTTAAACGATTACATGATAATGCGAGCCTCTCGTCGCCGCCCCCCACACCATCGTCAACCGGAGCCCGCATGACGCCGATCCGTCTCGTTGCGCTGGTACCTGCATTCATCGTTGGCGGACTCGCCGCGTCTGCGGCGCAGCAGCCTGCCGCGCCGCCGGCACCGCCGCCGACCGCCCGCGCTGCCGCGCAGGCCGACCTCACGGGTTACTGGGTCGCGCAGGT
>JBIOYB010000029.1:0-25302 GCA_044869915.1 Allorhizocola sp. | reverse complement strand
GCGACCGAGCGGCGTTGCACGGCGGCGCTCCTGCTCGAGGTGGAACGGGTCTCCTGGGAGGGCGGGGGCGAGCGGCTGAATCGTTATGTTAACGACCGCCCGTTCGCCGCGTCGAGCCTGTTGTCGGCGGCGATGAACCGGGTGTTCCGCACGGCCGCGCGCGGCGAGTGCAAGGAGCGGCCGGAGCTCGCGGCCACGCCGATCCCGCTGCAGGTGCGCGTCCCGGCATTGCGCTGTGAGGGCGGGATCGCGTTGGCGCAGCGGTTGTTCGGCCCGCTGGGGTGGGAGGTGGGCGGCATGGCCGTGCCGCTGGACCCGGCGTTCCCGGGATGGGGCGACAGCCGTTACGTCGATCTGACGCTGACGGGGACGGTCCGGCTGGCCGACGCGCTCAACCATCTTTATGTACTGATCCCCGTGCTCGATGACGCGAAGCACCACTGGGTCGCGCCCGACGAGATCGACAAACTGCTGGACAAGGGCGAGGGCTGGCTCGGAGCGCATCCGGAGCGGGCGTTGATAGCCAAGCGGTTTCTGGCGCATCAGACGGCCCTGACAAAGCTGGCGGAGTCGCGTTTGGACGAGTTGGCGGGCGATGCGGTGGTGGCGGAGGATCTGGATCGGGAGAGCAAGCCGCTCAACGTGCTGCGGCGCGAGGCCGTGCTGGAGGCGCTCGCCTCGATCGGCGCGCGCAGCGTGGCCGACCTGGGGTGCGGGGCGGGCGCGCTGCTGCGGGATCTGGTGCGGGACAGGCGTTACACCCGGGTCGTGGGGGCCGACGTGTCGGCGCGGGCGCTGGAGCTCGCGGCGCGCCGGCTGCATGATCGTGTCGAGCTCGTCCAGACGGCACTGACCTATCTGGACGATCGGCTGCGCGGGTTCGACGCGGCCGTGCTGATGGAGGTCATCGAGCACGTCGACGAGCCGCGTCTGCCCGCCCTCTGCGCTGCCGTGTTCGGCCACGCCACGCCCGCGCACGTCATCGTCACCACGCCGAATGCGGAATACAACGTGCGCTACGAGTCGCTGGCGGCGGGCTCGTTCCGGCACGCCGACCATCGCTTCGAGTGGACCCGCGCGCAATTTCAAGCTTGGGCAAATGAGGTGGCGGCCACTTACGGCTACGCGGTCGACTTCCGGGGAGTGGGAGATTTCGATGATTTGGTGGGGTCGCCGACGCAGCTCGCGCTTTTCGCCAAGCAGGCGGTGAGCTGATGTCCATTGTGGATGTGCCGGAGATGGCATTGGTGGCACTGGTCGGGATCTCCGGTTCGGGCAAGTCGACGTTCGCGCGCCGGCACTTCCTGCCGTCGCAGGTGCTCTCGAGCGACGCGTTCCGCGCGATGGTCGCCGACGACGAAAACGACCAGAGCGCGACCGGTGACGCGTTCGACGCGCTTTATTACGTGGCGGGCAAGCGGCTGCGGGCCGGGCGGCTCACGGTCGTCGACGCGACCAACGTGCAGGCGCACGCCCGCGCCGAGCTGGTCAAGGTGGCGCGAGAGCACGACGTGCTGCCGGTCGCCATCGTGCTGGACACGCCCGAGGCCGTGTGCTGGGAGCGCACGCAGTCCCGGCCCGACCGCGCCTTCGGCCGCGACGTGCTGCGCCGGCAGAGCCGGGATCTGCGCCGGTCGATCGTGCAGCTGCAGCGGGAGGGGTTCCGCCGGGTGCACGTGCTCTCCGATCCGGCCGACGCAACCGAGGTGGAGCTTCGGTTCACCAGGCTGTACAACGATCGGCGCGACCTGACGGGGCCGTTCGACATCTTCGGCGACGTGCACGGGTGCCGTGAGGAGCTGGAGCTGCTGCTGGGCAAGCTCGGCTGGGAGTCCACCGTGGACGGTTGGGCGCACCCGGCCGGGCGGACGGCCGTGTTCGTGGGCGATCTGGTCGACCGCGGGCCGGACTCGCCGGGTGTGCTGCGGCTCGTGATGGACATGGTGGCGCGCGGGCGGGCGCTGTGCGTGTCCGGCAACCACGAGGCCAAGCTGGTCAAGCATCTGCAGGGACGCAAGGTGCGGGTGAGCCATGGCCTGGCCGAGACGCTGGAGCAACTGGAAGCTTCACCGGTGGACGGGGTCGTGTCGTTCTTGGACGGGCTCGTGTCGCACTACGTGCTCGACGGCGGGCGGCTTGTCGTGGCGCATGCCGGGCTGAAGGAGGGATACCACGGGCGGGCGTCCGCGCGCGTGCGGGCGTTCGCGATGTACGGCGACACGACCGGCGAGACCGACGAATACGGGCTGCCCGTGCGGTATCCGTGGGCCAATGACTATCGCGGGCGCGCGATGGTCGTCTATGGACACACGCCGGTGCTCACGCCCGAATGGATCAACAACACGATCTGCCTCGACACGGGCGCGGTGTTTGGCGGCCGGCTCACCGCTATGCGATATCCGGAAAAGGAAACGGTCTCTGTCGAGGCCGCAAGGCAATACTATGAGCCCGTCCGGCCGCTGGCCAATCCGGCGCGGACCTCATCGCCCGGGTCCGTGCGGCTTGCCGACGTGACCGGGCGGCGGCACGTGGCCACCGACTACGGCACGGTCACGATCCCGGCCGAGCATGCGGCGGCCGCGCTGGAGGTGATGAGCCGGTTCGCCGTCGACCCGCGCTGGCTGCTGTGGCTGCCGCCGACGGTGGCGCCCGCCTCGTCGTCCGGTGTGGACGGTTATCTGGAGCACCCGGCCGAGGCGCTGGCCGACCTGCGCAAGGCGGGGGCAACGCGTGTGGTGTGCGAGGAGAAGCACATGGGCTCGCGGGCCGTGGTCGTGGTCTGCCGTTCCGCGGAGGTTGCGGCGCAACGATTCGCCGACGACGGGGCGATGGGCGTGATCTACACCCGGACCGGCCGGTCCTTTTTCGACGGTGCGGCGACGGAGGAGTTGCTTGGGCGGGTGCGCGCGGCGGTCGGTGCGGCCGGGCTGTGGGACGAGCTCGACACCGACTGGCTGCTGCTCGACTGCGAGCTGCTGCCGTGGTCGGCCAAGGCGCACACGCTGATCCAGGGGTTCGCGGCCGTGGGCGCCGCGGGGCGGGCGGCGCTGCCGTCCGCGCTCGCGGTGCTCGACCAGGCGGCTTCGCGCGGGCTCGACGTCGCCGGGTTGAGGGAGCGCACGGCGTCCGCATTGGACGGTGTGCACGCCTATGCGGCGGCCTACCGGCCGTACGTGTCGGACGCGCCCGTGACGCTGGCCCCGTTCGCGGTGCTCGCCGGGCGGGGCGTGTCCTATGCGGACCGTGACCACGGCTGGCACCTGGCGCTCGCGGATCGCTTGGTGCAGGCCGATCCCACGCTGTTCACGCCGACGCGGCGGCTTGTCGTCTCGCCTTCGGCTGTCGAAGAGGCCACGGCATGGTGGCTGGAGCTGACGGGCGCGGGCGGCGAGGGCATGGTCGTCAAGCCCTACGACGGGCCGGCCTTCGGCCGCGGGCGGGTGCAGCCGGGCGTCAAGTGCCGTGGGCGGGAATACCTGCGCATCATCTACGGGCCTTCCTACACCGAGCCGGCCCAGCTCGCTGGGCTGCGGGAGCGGCGGCTCGGCCGCAAGCGGAGCCTGGCCCTGCGCGAGCACGCGCTCGGCCTGGCCGCCCTGGACGCGGTCGCCGCCGGGCGCTCCTTCCACGAGTACGTTTTCGGCATCCTCGCGTGCGAGTCCGAGCCCGTGGACCCGCGGCTGTGAACACGATTTACTCGTGCGTCGTCGGGTCGCGGGCCTATGGGCTTGACGGGCTGGGCTCCGACACGGATCGGCGCGGGGTATATGTCACGCCCACTTCACACTTCTGGCGGCTGGACAAGCCACCGTCGCACATGGACGGTCCGCTGCCGGAGCAGTTCTCGTGGGAGGTCGAGCGCTACTGCGAGCTGGCCCTGCAGTCCAACCCGACCGTGCTCGAGTGCCTGTGGTCGCCGCTGGTGGAGGTCGTGACCGGCACCGGGCGGGAGCTGGTCGCCCTGCGCCGGGCCTTCCTGTCGCGGCTGTTGATCCGGTCATACGGGGACTACGCGCGCGACCAGTTCAAGCGGCTGGAGGCCACGCGCGCCCGGACCGGCGCCATCAAGTGGAAGCAGGCCATGCACATGCTGCGGCTGTTGCTCGCCGGTGCGCACGCGCTGGACACGCACGACATCCTCGTGCACATTGGAGCCGAGCGGGAGCGGCTGCTGGCCGTCAAGCGCGGCGAGTGGGCGTGGGACGAGGTGCGCACGTGGGCGTCCACTTTGGAGGCCGCGCTCGCCAGGGCCGCCGACCGCACCACGCTGCCCGAGTCACCCGACCGGGCCGCGGTCAACGACTTCCTCGTGAGGACCCGCCGTGCACACCTGGATTGACGACGTCGTGCGTGAACAGCCCTATCCGCTCGCGTTCGCGACGATCTCCGGCGCCCACCTCTACGGGTTCGAGTCCGTGGACTCGGATGTCGACCTGCGCGGGGTCCACGTGCTGCCCGCCGCCGAGGTCGTCGGGCTGGACTGCGGGCCGGAGACGTTGCAGCACAGCGGGATCCGCGAGGGTGTCGAGCTCGACCTGGTGACACACGACTTGCTCAAGTTTTGCCGGCTGCTGCTGAGGCACAATGGCTACGTCGCCGAGCAGCTGCTGTCGCCGCTCGTGGTCGCGACGTCCGACCTGCACCGGGCGCTGGTGGCGTTGGCGCCCGGCTTCCTGACCCGCCACCACGCACACCACTATCGCGGCTTCGCCGAGACGCAGTGGAAACTGTTCGGGCGCAACGGCGGGCTCAAGCCCGCCCTCTACACGGGCAAGGGCCTTCCCCGTGACTCCGCAGCGCTCGCCGGCGAAGCCCCAAGCCCGCACTGCGCGTGCTGCTGACCGGGATCCATCTCATGCGCACCGGGGCGGTAGTGGCCGACCTGCGTGAGCTGTGGCCGGGGCACGACCTGCCTTATGTCCCGGAGATGATCGAAGCGAAGCGGGCGGGCGAGCACGGCAGGCTCAGCGGGATCGTTGCCGCCCAACGCCTCGCCGACGACATCGCCCGCCTGCACACCACCCTCGACGCCGCCGCCACCGCGACCGCCCTGCCCGACCGCCCTGCCCGACCGCCGACGCGGCCCTGCACGACCTGATCGTCCAGACCCGCCTGCGCCACGGGACCTACGCCCCAAACGACGGCTTGTAAGTAAGTGATTACTACCTTAGGCTGCGGTCATGGAGGCAAGGCGTTCCACAGCCGTGCAGCGGCGAGCCGAGGCGGTGGCGGCCGGGATGCGCGTGTTCGCCGACTTCGGCTTGACCAACGCGGCCGTCCAGCGGATCGCTGACGAGATCGGTGTGTCCCAGCCCTATGTGTTCCGGCTGTTCGGCAGCAAGCACACCTTCTTCCTCGCCTGCCTGGACGTGATGGAGGCACGCGTGCTCGACGTGTTCCGTGCCGCCGCTGCGACCTTGCCGGCAGATCCTTTGCGGGCCGTGGGTTCCGGCTTCCGCGAGCTGGTCGCCGACGGCGTGGTGAGCGGGCTTTGGCTGCAGGCGTGCGCCGCCGCGCGCGGTGACGAGGCGGTGGCCGCGCGCTGCCGCGGCCTCGTGGCGGGCGTGCTCGGCGAGGCCGAGCGGCTGACCGGGGCCGCGCCGGGCGAGCTCGCCGCGTTCGCTGCCAATGGTGCGCTCGTGATGCTGCTGCAGGCACTGGGCGTGGACCTGTCCGCCGGCCTCCAACCGGCCGTCGACTCGTTGCGCGCCACGCAGGCCCGGCGATGAACCCACTACTCTTCCCTATCGTTGCCGCACAAGGGATATGGGTGCGCCTCACGACCGAGATCATCCCGGTCGCGGCGGGCCCCTCGGTTGGGGCCTACGGCGAGGGGCCGAGTCCGCTGCGCCTCGCGGTCGTCGGTGAGTCGACCGCCGCCGGCTGCGGGGTCGCCACGCACGACGACGGATTCCCGGGGTGCCTGGCCCGAGAGCTGGCCGCCCGCGCGGGCAGGCCCGTCGCGTGGGAGGCCGCCGGTCAGCATGGCGCGGCCGCCCGTTGGATCCGGCATCGGCTCGTGTCCCGCCTCGGCAGCGGCCTCGACTTGGCCGTGCTCCTCGCGGGCGTCAACGACGTGCTCACCCGGCGCACGCCCGCACAATGGAGCGAGGACCTGACCGCGATCCTCGACGACCTCGCCACCCGCGCCAGAAACGTTGTGGTGACAGGGATCCCGTCGTTTCGCGCGTTCCCGTCGCTGCCGGGCACGCTCGGGCGATATCTCGCACACCGGGCCACCGCGCTCGACTCGGTCTCGCGGCGGCTGTGCGAAACGCGGGCCCGCACCACCTTTGTCAGCTCGGCCGACATCGCGCCGATCAGCCCGGATTTCTTTGCACGGGACGGCTTCCACCCGTCGGCCGCGGGCTATCGGCGCTGGGCGCGCGCGGTCGCCGACCATCTCACCCTCGAGGACACGGCGGCCCATGGATAATCTGCCATTCGTCGACGAACACTGCGTCGAAATCGCCGCCGACCCGCCAACGGTGTGGCAGCAACTGATCGCACGCGTCCCGCGATTCACCGGCAGCGGCACCTTCGCCCGCCTGCTGGGCGCCGAGCCGGCACGCGCCTGCGCTGGACCGATCGTCGAAGGCGCGACGCTGCCGGGTTTCGAAGTGACCGAAGCCGTTGCCGGGCAACGCCTCCGGCTCTCCGGTCGGCACCGGTTCGCCCGCTACGAACTCGTTTTTACGCTGACCGCTCACCCCGGCAACGGCACGACGCTCTGCGCGCGCACCAACGCCGCCTTCCCCGGGTGGAAGGGCCGCCTCTACCGCATGGTGGTCATTGGATCGGGCGGCCACCGCTTGCTTGTGGTCCGTCTTCTCTATGTGATACGCGGCGGAGTCGACGGATAGGCTTACCCGGCAGCGGGCAGGGGCTCGCCCGTCTCCAGCAGCGTCTTGAGGTTGGACAACAGGTGGGCCCAGCCGTCGCTGACCATGGTGCGCAGCATGCTGCCGGGCTCGAAGTCGCCGTGCGTCACCGTCAGTTTGACCACCGAGCCGGCGGGCTCGATGTCGAAGGTCACTTTGGACCGCCGCTCGGCCGAAATCTTCGCGAACACGTCCTCGGTGACACCGACCGCCTCCGCGAACTCGGGTGTGATCGTGTGCCACGTATACGAAAGCCGCGTATATGGGTCCGACTCGAGGATCACCTGCTCCGGGTCGTCCATGATGACGCCCTTCATCTCCCACGTGATGGGCGAACCGGTCCTCCAGTCGGTCTTGAACGTCACGCCCCAGTAGCGGCTCGTGAACGCCGGATCGGTCAGCGCCTGCCACAGCTGATCGGGCGTCGTGCGGATGTAAGTCTGGTACACAAAATCGTTGTCTCCCATGGCATTACCCTCCAATGCCTGCTTCAGGTCGTCCAGCGCACGCACACGCTCGCGGGCGTATCGCCCGATCCAGCGCTCGGCGATAGCGTTGACCGGTGCGGCGTTGAGATGGTGCAGCTTTTCCCGCCCGCGCCACGCCGTGGTGACCAGGCCCGCTGCCTCCAGGATCGCCAGGTGCTTGCTCACCGACTGGCGCGCCATCGCGAGCCCCTCGCACAATTCGCGTAGCGTCTGCCCGCTGCGCTCATTGAGCCGATCCAGCAACTCCCGCCGGCTCGGGTCGGCCAGCGCCCGGAATATCTCGTCCACACCACCACCGCTTCGCCAACATGCAGCCAATCAGCTACATGTTCAGCATAGGCAGCCGCCCGGCTGCATGTCAACTCCGACGATTCACTCCACCGTGCGAGCAGAAGTCAGGCATAGAAAACAAGCGATTTCATCCTCTAGGCTGGCAGACGTCGGGGAGGGCCGTGTGCGCGAGATTCAGGTGCCCGCAGAGGCGATCGTGCGGATTCGCGATGCGGCCGGGCATGTTGTGGGCGCGGGCTTCCTGACCACCAACGAGCTCGTGCTCACCTGCGCTCATGTGCTTGGCGGCGCCCCGCCCGCGGCGCAAGTGACGGTCGAGTTTCCCTTGCTCCCCGCGGATGCGCGGACAACCGCGCGAGTGGTCGGGTGGCACCCCATCGACGAGTCCGGCGGCGGAGATATCGCGGTGTTGCGCCTGGACGCGATGCCGCCGTCGGCGACTCCGGCAAGGCTGTCGAGCGTCCCCACCCGATGGGGGGAACAGGTGCGGGTGTTCGGCTTCCCGCCCGACCTCGGCTCGGATCACGGCGTATGGGTGGAGGCCGAGCTGAGAGCCGCCACCGGCGCGGGCTGGCTGCAGATCGAATCCGTGCCGGGCAGACGCCGGATCGGTCCCGGATTCAGCGGCTCGCCCGTGTTTGCGCCCGCGGCCGGTGGCGTCGTCGGCATGCTTGTGGCGGCCGAACTCGGTACCGGCACAACAACAAGCTACGTCATTACGGTCGAAACCCTGCTGTCCGCCCATCCGCGGATAGCCGCACCAGACCCGAGCGAGGTCAGCCCTTTTCGCGGGCTGGAGCCGTTTTACGAACGGCACGCGGAGCTTTTCCGCGGGCGCGACTCGCTCTCGGCACGGTTGCTCGCCTTCGCGACCACGCGACCGATCGTGGTGGTTGCCGGGGCGTCCGGCTCCGGCAAGTCGTCCCTTGTGCACGCCGGGCTCATCCCGCGGGCGCGATCGCGCGGCATGGGCGTGGCAGTGTTCCGCATGCTTTCCGGCGAGCACGCTGCCTTCGCGCTCTCTCGGGGCGTCCTGCCAGTGCTGCAACCGGAGCTCACGGAGCAGGCCGTGCTCGCCGAGGCCGGGCTGTTGGCGGCGCGCCTGTCCGAGACCGACGGGCAGACCATGCCGTGGCTGGCCGACCGACTGCTCTCGCATGCGGGCCCGGCAGGCCTGCTCATCTTCGTGGACCAGTTCGAGGAGGGCGTCGCCGAGCGCAGGGATGAGGCGCAGGCCCTGTTCGGACTGTTGCAGGACTTGACCGCCGCCGCGCCGCGCCACCGGGATGGATCCAGCGCACTCGTCGCGGTGCTCACCCTGCGTTCGGGGACGCTCGATGACCTCGTCACCGACCGCATCGCCGACTCCGTCGCGGGCGGAGTCGTATTCGTGCCGCCCATGACCCGTGAGCAGCTGGCCGAGGCGATCGCACCGGCCGGTGTCGCTTTCGAACCAGGACTGGCCGGGCGGATCCTCGACGACGCCGGCCTGGAGCCGGGGACGCTGCCGCTGGTGGAGTTCGCGATGGCGCAACTGTGGGACAAGCGCGTCGCCGGCACGCTGACCCACACCGCCTACGACGAAATGGGCGGCGTCAGCGGCGCGCTGGCCGGGCATGCCGAGCGGCTCTATGGACAGCTCAGCGACGCGGAGCAGAACGCCGCGCGCAGACTGCTGGTGAGCCTGGCTCGGCCCGAGGAAGGCGGCTTCCTGCGCAGATCCATGCGCCTGTCCGATGTAGACGATGATTTGATTCCGGTGCTCGGCAAACTGTCCACCGGCAGGCTGGTCGTGGTCGGCCGGCCCGGCGGAGGCGAAGAGACGGTCGAACTGGCGCACCAGGCACTGCTGAATCGCTGGCCCAGGCTGGGAGCGTGGCTTGCGGAGCAGCGCGACTTCCTGCTGTGGCGCGAACATTTGCGTGAGGGCATCGCCCGATGGCAGGCCGACAACCGCGACCAAGGCGGACTGCTGCGCGGGGCGGCGCTCGTCCGCGCCGAGGGATGGCTCGCACACACCACGGCCGAACTGTCCACTATGGAGCGGGAGTACGTGCACGCCAGCCGGGCCCGGGAGCGGCGCAGGACGCGGATAGCGCGGGTCACGATAGCGGCGATCTCGGTCCTGGCGGTGGTGGCGGGCGGCCTTGCGGTGCTTGCGGACAGGGCCAATCGCAACGCGCAGGAGCAGTTGCGGATCGCCCATTCCCGTGCGCTGGCGGACGAGTCGATCCGCAGCCGGCAGATCGATCCGCGGATGGCGTTGCAGCTGGCGCAGGCGGCTTGGAGCACAGCACCAACGGCCGAGGCTTATGGGGCGCTGTTCACCCAATACGCGAGCCTGCAACACGTCGACAAGGTGTTCCAGGAACTCTGGAACGGCGATGTCTCCCGGGTCATGACCAGTCCCGACGGCTCGCGGACCGTCTTCGCCACCGATGACGGCCGGAAATCCATCTGGGACGGCCTCAACGGCGGCAATCCCAGCCGGGCCGCGGACATGAAACTGCCCCACCCCTTCACCGGTGGCACCCTCCGCCTCAGCCCATCCGGAAGGCTGCTGGCCTATGACAACGGCGCCGGAACGATCGCCTTCTGGGAGCTCGGGGGACACGATCCAGCCGAAACCATTCTCCTGCGCGATACGACTCATCGCGCGCGAGTCGTACGATCGATGGCGTTCTCACCCGACGAAACCCGATTGCTCATTCAGCGCAGCGGGTACGACATGGAAGATCCAGAGTTTGAGCAGTGGGATCTGGCGCGTCGCCGGCAGATCCCCGTCGCCAGGCGAATAAGCCCTCAGGATATCGACTTCGCAAGCGTATTCCTCGGTCCCGGACCCAATGACGTGATGTTAGGCCGGACTGATGGCGCCGTCGACGTGTATGACCTGAGCACCGGCGAGCCGGTGAGATCCGTCCCCCCGCCGAAGTCTCGCCATGGACGCGTGGCGCTGGGCGGCACGGTGGTGGTCCACTGCGAAACGCTGACCGAAAGCCCCGTGCTATCGGACACCCTTCGCGTCATAGACGTCGCCGACGGCTCCTTGCGCCGGACCATCCCCGTCGACGCTTGCCGGAGATTCGAGCTGGACACCAGCACCAAGTATGCGCTCATCAACGACGGCAGCCTCAGCGCGGACGCTGCCAATGGCCGCTTCACGGTGGTCGACCTGAGTGACGGCTCCATCTCCCGGCTCAACACACCAAACGTGGGCATGCTCCGGGAAAACATCGGCATCGACAAATACGCCAGCGTCGCGGTGTACTCCGATGCGGATGGCCGCGGCACCGTCTTGATAGCCGATGGAAGCCTGCTTTACCGCCTCCGGCTCACGGACTCCGGCCCGAAAGCGAGCCAGGTGACGACCGGCCTCAAGCTCAACCCTCAGGGAGACCTTGGAGCAAAGGTGAGCGCGGGACGCACGATCGAGCTCGTCGACGTCACCACCGGTGCCGTCGTGGCCACCGCTCAGGGCGGCCAAATGTGTTTGGCCTCCTGCGGCCGAGGCAGCCCCATCGATTTCACTCCCGACGGCAAGCGGCTGCTCACCGTCCAGGAGGACACGCTCGTCAGCTACTCCGTTCCCGGCCTCACCGTCGAAGGCCGGATAGACCTGCCGGTGCCGGCCGATATCGGCGGTCCGTCTAAAAAGGACGGCGAAACATTTCCCGAGTGGGGCGGCAACGTCGATCCGCTCCATGACGGCCAGGTCGCCGTCCTGCATGCGGGCTTGATTACGCGCTGGGATCTGCGCAGCGGCACCCAGATCGGCGCGCCGACGCGGGTGCGCACCGATCCGGATGCCCTGCGACGCTCAGGTCATCTGGCCGTATTGATAGCCCGGCCGCGCCACCCAGACCAGGCGGCCGTGATCGAGCCGAACGGCGATGTCGAACTCTGGGACCTCGATCAGCACCGGATCGTCGCCAAACTGGGCCAGGCGACGGTCTTCCAGAGCTCGATCCGCTTCACTGCGGACAGCTCCGTGGTCGCCGTGCGCACGCCCGGTGGACACGCCCAGCTTTGGGATGCCGACCACGCCCGCATGCTGGGCAGGCCGATCCCGATCGGCGGGGACAACGACCTGCTCGGCTTCACGCCGGACGGGAAACTCATCGGCATCAGCCACGGCTTCAACATGGAAGGCGCGCAGATCTGGGATCAGCACAGTGGCAAACTCCTGGCCGTCCTCACCAGCGGGCCGTCGACGAGCACATGGCGCCTGGAAGGTTACCGGCTGACACACTTCGGCTCGGACCCGATCCGGTCGGTGCAGCTCGATCCGCGGCTATGGTTTGACACGTTGTGCGGTCTGAGCAACCGTGACTTCACCTCGGACGAGCGGACTGTGCTTGCCAAACTGGGCACGCCGGAGCATCGGCCGTGCACCTGACGGGCTCGTGCACCTGACGGGCTCGTGCACCTGACGGACGGCTGCGGTGCCGGCCGCCGGCCGGGCACGAGCGGACGGGGCGCTTGGCGGATGGGCCTGCCGGATGGGCGTCAGGGGCCGAGGGTGGTGGCGGAGCCGGGCTCGGGGCGGACGAGGCCGGTGTCGTAGGCGAAGACGACCGCTTGGACGCGGTCGCGCAGGTCGAGTTTGTTGAGGATGCGGCTGACGTAGGTTTTGACTGTGCCCTCCGACAGGAACAGGTCGGCGGCTATCTCCGCATTGGACAGTCCGCGGCCCACCTTGGCCAGGATGTCGCGCTCGCGCGGGGTGAGCGGGTCGAGCTGGTCGGCGTGGGCGGGCCCCGGTTGCGGTGCGCTGTCGAGGAATCGCTCGATCAGACGGCGGGTGGCGCTGGGCGCGACCACGGCGTCGCCGCCCAGCACGGCGTGGATCGCGGAGACGAGATCGCTTGCCCGCGCGTCCTTGAGCAGGAAGCCGCTCGCGCCCGCGCGCAGCCCGGCATAAACGTATTCGTCAAGGTCGAACGTGGTGAGCACGATGACATGCGGCGCGCCGGGCTGCGCGCGGATGATCTCGGTCGCGGCGATGCCGTCAAGCCTGGGCATGCGCACGTCCATGAGCACGACATCGGGATGGTGCTCCCGCACCCGCGCCACGGCCTCGTGCCCATCACCCGCCTCCGCCACGATGTCGAACCCGCCGCTGTTGTCGAGGATGGTCCGCAATCCCGTGCGCACAAGGGATTGGTCGTCTGCGATCAGTACCCGAATAGTCATGATTGTCTTTCCAAAGGCAAGCGGGCGCGGATTTGGAAACCACCGCCGGGCCGGTCCCCCGTCACTAGCACACCGCCCAGCATGGCAACGCGCTCGCGCATGCCATAGAGGCCGCCGCCGCGCCGCTCGTCGGGTGGGCTGCCCGCGCCACGGCCGGTGTCGAAGACCGTCAGATGGACCGCGTCGGGTGCACAGTGGACCTTGACCGTCGCGGTCGCTTCGCCCCCGGCGTGTTTGAGCGAGTTGGTCAACGCCTCCTGTGCGATGCGATAGACCGACAGCGCGACCCCGGCCGGCAGCCCGGCGACGTCGCCCGTCAGCTCGACCGTCACGGGCAGGCCGGCGGCCCTGACCCGCTCGGCGAGCGTGGCTATCTCGGTGGCGCTGGGCAGGGGCGTCAGGCGGGCCTCCTCGGGACGGCTGAGCCCGAGCAGCCGGCGCATCTCGGCCAGCGACTCGCGCCCGGTGGTCTCGATGGAGTCCAATGCGGAGCGTGCGGTCGCGGGCCGCCGCTCCAGCGCGCCGGAAGCGGCCTGGGCCTGCAGCACGATGATGGCCAGCCCGTGCGCCACCACGTCATGCAGCTCCCGGGCGATGCGCGCCCGCTCGAGGGAGGCGGCGACCTCACCCCGCCGGTCGCGCTCGTGCTCGAGCTCGCGCACCCGATGGGCGGCGAACTCACGCCGCTCCCGGTGGCGATTGCCCAGGAACCACGCCGCAGCGACGGCGATCGGCGGCACGAGCATGCCCGCGCCCCAAGGCATGGCGTCGATCCTGTCCAGCCACAGCACCGGCGTGATCGACGCGCCCAGTGTGGCCAACATCGCGGCGGGTGAGACCCAGCGCCGGCTCTGCTCCCCGGCCGCAACCGTGTAGAGCGCGATGGGCGTGGCCAGGTCGAGCGGCAGCAGCGGCGCGATCTGCGACGTGACGTGGGCCAGGCTCATGGCCACGGACCCGGCCAGCGCCGCGACCGGAAGCCTGGTGCGCAGCAGCATTGCGGCCATGCCCACGGTCGTCGAGATCCACCACTTGGCCGACTCGGCCTGCCACACCGCCGCCCCGCCCAGCTTCTCCAGGTCCTTGCCGTCGAACGGGGTCAGGAAGGTCCAGTGGCCGGCGGGCGAGCGCAGATAGACAGCGGTCGCGATCACGAGCACCGCCACGACCGCGATGTCAGCGGCGGAGCGGCGCAGGTTCATGAGAAGTCAGCCTACGGCGCTATGGCCGCTGCGTGCAGTTGACTCCGGTCAACTCTGACAGTTGACCGGCGGCAGACGACAGTGACGGGTCGGTGCGGAGAGTGTGGCCATCGGATGCATTTCGGGCGACGTTGATGCGACATGAATGCGATGCGATGAAGGGGGATGGGCATGGTTTCTGTTGTGTGCGTGGCGCTTTTCCTCGCACTGCCGACCGGGTGCGAAATGTCCAATCTGGTGGTCGTGGCCGGGCGCGGGCACCTGAGGTTCGTCCGATGATGTGGCGGTCACTACGCTGGCAACACATGGGAGACATCGAACCAATCGAGGACCGCGAGGACTGTGTCGGCGGGATCGAGTCCATGACCGTTGACGGGCAGCGGTGGTATTTCGGATTCGATTACAGCATGGACACCGCGGTCTCGCCGCTCATCGACGATGCCGAGCGGATGGCCGTGTTCGCCAGCGAGCACATGCTCCAGCGCGACGGACGGCACGACGTCGACTACTGGCGCGAGCTGGTCGAGATGTCGGTCGGTCAGTCGGATCTCGTGGAGGAGGAGGCCGACCGGACATACGACAGCAAAACGCTTACGGCGCAGCGGCTATCGCCCAGCTCCGCGCTCATGTATCTGCTGGGCGCGGCGACCGGGTGGGACGACTCGTTCTTCGACGAGGAGGCGGTGCAGGCCGCGCTCACCACGATCGGGGTGCGGGAGCACGACCGTGACTGGGATTGCCTGGAGCGGTGCATGGAGGCGGCACAGTCCCAGGACAGCGAGGTGAGCTCGGCCGGCACGCAGCTGATGACGCGATACGTCGACTTCATCATGGACCGGGCCCCGGCAAACTGGCCACAGGTCTTCGCCGCGCTCAAACCGATGGGCGGCTGACAACTCCACACGAGCTGCGCTCCAAACGGTAGGCGGCTGACAACTCCACACGAGCTGCGCTCCAAACGGTAGGCGGCCGGCGCGCCTCCAAACGAGTTGCGCTCCAGCTGGTAGGCGGCCGCGCCATCACACGAGCTGCGCTCGAGGCGGAGGACGGCCGGCGCCTCCACGCAAGCGGCACTCAAACCGGTGGCCCGGGCTGGGTTCCAGCCCGGGGCCGCCGCCAGCGCCGACGGCCCGATCCCCGTCCCATGCCACCGCTACGTCAAGGATGTCGAGCCCGCGGGGCGTCGCAGCGGCCGGGGCCGACGAGGCAGCGCGGCAGGGTCACGCGCGGTGCAGGCGCAGCGTCAGCACCTGGAACGGGCGCAACGACACCCCTTCGGCCAGCGAGACGTCCGGCGCTTCGGGCAGCGGCCGCTCCAGCAGGTCCACAATGGACACCCGCGCCGGGGTGAAGCTCGCCAGTAGCCGAGCATGCGCGCGCCCACCGAGCGACTCGTACAACCGCACGATCACGTCGCCGGACCGGTCGTCGGCCAGCTTGACCGCCTCGATCGTGGCCGCCTCGCCATCCACCGACACCAACGGCTCAGTGACCGCGTTTGACGACCCAGGCCGCACGCGCAGCGGCAGGTTGAGCGCGTATCCCTGCGCCACCGCGTCCTCGATCCGTGCGCCCGGCATGAGCGCATATGTCATATGATGCCGCCCCTGGTCGGCCTCCGGGTCTGGTACGCGCGGCGCGCGCACCAAGCTCAGCCGCACGGTAGTCGTGGTGCCACCGTCGTCCCGGGTCGTACGCCCGATGTCGTGGCCATAGGTGGAGTCGTTGAGCACGGCCACGCCATACCCCGGCTCGCCAACGTGCACCCAGCGGTGGCAGTAGACCTCGAACCGGGCCGCGTCCCAACTGGTGTTGGTGTGCGTCGGCCGGAACACGTGTCCAAATTGGATCTCGGCGGCCGCGCGGTCGGCGTGCACGTCCAGCGGGAACGCCGCCTTAATGATCTTCTCCGCCTCGTGCCAGTCTATCTCGGTCTCGAAGTCGATCCGCGGGCTGCCGGCCCGAAGCCGTACCGTCTGAACGATTTTTGATTTGCCAAACGACCGCTCGATCCGGATCCCGCCGACCAGCGGGCCGTGCTCCACCACGGTGATCGAGTCGACACCGGTCAGGTCGACGTATTGCCGCCGATAATGCGCGTCGATGTCCCAGGCATCCCAGTAGTTTGGCAGATCCGTGTGCAGGCGCAGCAGGTTGCCGCGCTCGCCGGGCGCGAGCACCTCCCGCCCGGCGACCAGATCCAGCACCGAGTCCAGCAGCCCATCGTCGTCAATGGACACTCGCACCAAACCGTTGTCCAGCAGGCGATCGCTCACCGTCACGCCAGCCGGCGCGGCCGCCTGCGGGTCGAGCACGGCCGATCCGCCGGCCGGCACATGCGCGAAACCCGCGCCGCGGTCGGTCACCGTGACAACCTCGGCTCGCGCTCTCGGCGAGGCATTGAAAACCTCTCCATCCAGTACCTCGAGAGCCCCGGCAATGATCTCCTCGAGCTCAGCCTTCACGCGCGCATAGGTGGCCTCCGCCTCGCGATGCACCCAAGCGATCGAGCTGCCCGGCAGGATGTCATGGAACTGGTGCAGCAGCACCGTTTTCCATAGCCGATCCAGCCGCTCATACGGATACTCGTGTCCACTGTGGACAGCCGCGGTCGCCGCCCACAGCTCCGCCTCGCGCAGCAGGTGCTCGCTGCGCCGGTTGCCCGACTTGGTCCTGGCCTGGCTGGTGAACGTCGCCCGGTGCAGCTCCAGATATAGCTCTCCAGACCACACGGGCGCGTTGGGATACTCGTCCCGTGCGGCGTCGAAGAACGCGTCCGGGCTCTCGATCACGACCCGCGGCGAGCCCTCCAGGTCGCGCAGGCGGCGTGCCCGCTCGAGCATCTCGCGGGTCGGCCCTCCCCCGCCGTCGCCGTGCCCAAACGGGAGCAGCGAACGCGTCCCGCCGCCCTTCTCCGAATAGTTGCTCACCGCGTGGGCCAGTTCCTTGCCCGCGAACGTCCCGTTATACGTGTCGGCCGGCGGGAAATGCGTGAAGATGCGCGTCCCGTCGATGCCCTCCCACCAGAAGGTGTGGTGCGGGAAGCGGTTGGTCTGGTTCCACGAGATCTTCTGGGTGAGGAACCAGTCCATCCCGGCCAGGCGCGCCAGTTGCGGATACGCGGCCGTGTACCCGAAAGAATCGGGCAGCCACACCCCACGGCAGTCGACGCCGAACTCCTCCAGGAAGAAACGCTTGCCGTGCACCAACTGCCGGGCCAGCGCCTCGCCGCCGGGCAGGTTGCCGTCGGCCTCCACCCACATCCCGCCCGCCGGGATCCACTGTCCATCCGCGACAGACTTGCGGATGCGTTGGTAAATCTCGGGATAGCGCTCCTTGACCCAGGCGTATTGCTGGGCCTGCGAGCACGCGAAGACGAACTCGGGGTAGTCGTGGGCGAGCGCGGTCACGTTGGCAAACGTGCGCGACGTCTTGCGCATCGTCTCGCGCTGCGGCCACAGCCAGGCGCTGTCGATGTGCGCGTGCCCGACCGCGTGCACGGTGTGCGCGCTGGCGTGCGCGGGCATCGTCATGACCCCGTCGAGGCGGGCCCGTGCGGCGGACGCGGTGCGCGAAACGTCGTCGAGGTCGAGCACGTCCAACGCCCGCTCCAGCGCCCGCAGGATCTCGTGCCGGCGCGGGTCGGTGGGCGCGAGCTCGGCCATGAGCTGCCCGAGCACGTCCATGTCCAGGTGCAGATGCCAGACGTCCTCGTCGAGCACGGCCAGGTCGGCGTGGCCGAAACGGTACAGCGGCTCGTCCCCGGCGGTGCTCTTGTCGCCCAGAAGCGTGGGCACGAAACCGTTGGCGAGGATGTCGGGGTTGGCCGCGGCCTCGATCAGCAGCCCGGCCGCTTCGCCGCCCTGGGACATGCGCGCGATGGGCACGTGCTGGTTCAGCGGTTCGATGCCCTTGATCGGCGTCCCGTCGAGCTGGTAGACCAGCGCCTCGGCCTGGTTGCCCGGCCAGTCGCCGACGAAGCCGAGGTCCACGATGGCCTCGACCCGTTTGCCGGCCCACTCCGCGGGGACCGTCCCGGTCGCCCGGAACCAGGTCGTCGACCACGGCTTGCCCCACCGGTCACCGGCCTTGAACGGCTCGTAGGACGCGGTGAGCGCCTGCGCCACGAGCACCGGCTCATCCGGCACATGCCAGGCCGTCAACTCCAGCGGGAGCCGAGCCGAGTAGATCGCGGGCAGGATGCGTTGCCGCATCACCCGTTCCAGCCGCTGTTCGACCAGGCGCCGATCGTCATGCATGCGTCATTGTCCCTTCACGCGCGCAAATGGGAAAGCTGCGGGGATCTCGCGCCGATGGTCAGTCATACCTCGATCACCACCACACCGGCCTCACGCATCGCGTTGGCGGTCTTCTCGTCGGCGTCGGCGTTGGTGACCACCGTGTTGAGGTCGTGCGGCCCGCAGACACGCGCCATGCCAGTGCCGGGGAACTTGCTGATGTCGGCCAGCAGGACCACGTGATCGCTCGCGGCGATCATCGCTCGCTTGACCGGCACCTCGACCACGGTCGTGTCCATGACCTGACCGCTGGGGCGGACTCCGCTGGTACCGAGAAAAAGACGATCGGCGTGGATCTGCCGCAGGTTGTCCTCGGTCAGAAAGCCGATCAGAGAACGGTATTCGCGCCGCACCATGCCCCCCAATAGCACGAGTTGAATACCGTCCTCGTCCGCGAGCTCCTCATACACGGCGAGGTTGCTGGTGACGACGGTCAGCGTGCGGCCATGGAGCTGGCGCGCCACCCGCAGGGCGGTCGTACCAATATCGAGCAAGACCGTCTCGCCATCCTTGACGAGTTCTGCACACCTGCGCGCGATCGCGTCCTTCTCCTCCACGCGCACGGTGGCCACCTCGACAAAGGGCTCGTCCTCGCCCCCGATCGGCACGGCACCCCCGTACACCCGTTTGAGCAGACCCTCCTCGTGCAGCTGGACCAGGTCACGACGGATCGTCGCATGACTGACCCCCAACCGATCCGCCAGCGTCGTGATGGTGGCCGGCCCCTCGGCGCGCAGGGTTCGCAGGATCAACTCGTGCCGACGGTCCGGGAGCATGGCGTGACACTACCGTTCAAATTCGATCACCGCTACAACTATTTTCGTCAAGCCTTGCCAAACTCGCTCACATCCTCCAAGATTTTCCCTACCCGGCGACCGGCCGGGACGGGACTCGGAGGTTTAGCCGTAGGGAGAAAAGGGTGCCATCCGTGGATGACGCGAGGAACGCGACCATCGAGCTGATGCGCCAGCGGCGCTTCGGACTGTTCATCCACTGGGGGCTGTATTCGCTCGCGGCCCGCAACGAGTGGATGCGCCACTACGAGCGCACGACCGACGCGACGTATCGGCAATACTTCGACCACTTCCACCCCGACCTGTACGACCCGTGGGAGTGGGCCGACCACGCAGCCGACGCGGGCATGCGCTACGCGGTCGTGACCGCCAAACACCACGACGGCTTCTGCCTGTGGGACACGGGACTCACCGACTACCGCGCGACGAACACGCCGTGGGGCCGCGACCTCATCGGGCCGCTGACCCAGGCGTTACGCGAACGGGACATGGGCGTCGGCTTCTACTATTCGCTCATCGACTGGCACCACCCGCACTTCCCCATCGACGGGCTGCACCCGCTGCGCGACGACCCGTCGGCGCTCGCCGGACAGCCCGAACGCGACATCGCGCGCTATCGGCGTTATCTGCATGACCAGGTGCGCGAGCTGCTCACGCGCTATGGGCCGATCGACGAGCTGTGGCTCGACTTCTCCTACCGCGAGCACGTGCACGACGGCAAACCTGTGTGGGGCGGGAAGGGCGCAGACGATTGGGGCAGCGAGCAGCTGCTGGCGATGGTCCGCCGACTGCAGCCGGGCGTAGTGATCAACGACCGGCTCGATGTGCCGGGCGACTTCGTGACGCCGGAGCAATACCAGCCGAGCGGGCCGATGACCCGCGACGGGCGACCGGTGCCTTGGGAGGCATGCCAAACGCTCAACGGCAGTTGGGGGTACCACAGAGACAATCACGATTTTAAATCGGCCGACCTGCTGCTGCGCATGCTCGTGGACAACGTCTCCAAGGACGGCAATCTGCTGCTCAACGTCGGACCCAACGCGCGCGGCGAGTTCGACCCGGTCGCCGTCGGCATCCTGCGGCGCATCGGCAGGTGGATGCGCCTGCACTCCAGATCCATTTACGGCGCCGGGCCGAGCCCCTTCACGCCGCCGCCGGACTGCCGCTACACGCAACGCGGCGACCGGCTCTACCTGCACCTGTTCGCTTGGCCCTTCGATGCGGTACACCTTGCGGGCCTCGCGGAACGGGTTGTCTACGCGCAGTTCCTCCACGACGCGTCGGAGGTCGCACGCGAGGTCGCCGACCCCGATCGGCCGGCCTACGCCACCTCGTCGGCGGGCCAGCCTCCGGGCACGCTGACCCTGCTGCTGCCCACGCGCCGACCCGAAGTCGACATCCCGGTCATCGAGCTGTTCCTGCGCTAAGCTCCGGGCTTGCTACCCGGGCGGGGCCATCTGCTCGATCAGCGCGACGGCAAACGCGGCCGCCCGCCGCGCGGCGCGGGGCTGCCAGCCTCGGCGATCCGTGTCACGCTTGGTCCGGTCGGCCCGGTCGCTGATGCCGCGGATCGTGAGCACGCGGGCATCGTTGACGTGAGCGGCGAAGGCCGCTCCCGCGCTCTCCATCTCGATGGCCGCGGCGTCGTTGTAGACCCGTTGCAACCGTTGCGCCAGCGGGCTCGTGCTCGACTTGAGCACCACCGCACCGGCCGCGATGGGTCGAAAGTGGACGGTCGGCGCCCGGTCGCGGTCGGTGGGGTCGAGCCGCCCGGTCCAGGCCTGGGCCCGGGCGACCTGGCGGGCGGAGGCAAGCAGGTCATGGGCGCCCGCCCAGGACTGCGGGCGGGCCATGAAGCCTTCGTCGCTGTCGATCCCGCAGTGGTAGTCGTAGATCTTCGTGCCCACCACCACGTCGCCGATCTCCAGATCGTCGTGCAGGCCACCGGCAACGCCGACGACGAGGATCGCGGCCGGTGCGAACGACGCGATCGCGCGCTCGGTGAGCACCGCCGCCATTGGTTGCCCACCCCGGTCTCCGCCACGACCACCCAGCATGCCGTGCCGGGGGAGTCTGCCGACCTCGAAATATCCGGTGCGGCGATGCCGGAGCAGGACGGTATCCGCCAAATGGGCGCGCACCGCACGGTATTCGAGGTCGAGAGCGGTCAGTATGACAATCGTCGGTTCATCATTTTGCCTTCCCTCGAAAGGAGTAAAGGCGTGAGTCACGGTGGCCCGCGGCCACGACCTTCGGTCCGCCGCGGCGTACAAATGTTGTCCGTCAAAGACGTTGGCGTCTAACCCACGAGGCAGCTGCACGACTCACAGCGCACCAAATTTGGCGCTTCCGGTGCAAGGATCGGTCTGCTTCGGGTCCGCTTCCCGGCGATCGCCGCTCCGACCGAGACGTGATATGACCGATTTGACGCCAACTAAATCCCGTGTACGCGATATGTACGAGCGTCATTACTCTTGTATTCACATGCCTACAATGTGGCGTACTCTCCACTCGTTAAGAACACTGACAGATGGCAATATCCCCGGGGCCTCAGGTGACGCAGCGCCGGCTTGGTGTGCTGGGCCGCTTCATGCTTGAAGTGGACGGCGACGTCAAGAAGCTACCACCGACCACGATCACAGTGCTCATCCGTTTGATAGTCGCGCAGGGGCGCCTTGTCACCGTCGACCAGTTGTTCCAGGACATCTGGCCGTCCGGGCCCCGGGTCGTGCGGCGCGAAGACCGGTCAACGTCCAGAAACGCATAGCGGAGATACGCAAGGCGCTCGACCCGGAGCATCCCGGCGAGACCTCGCAAGTGCTGCAGACCGATCGCGGTGGCACGTCGGCGTACAGGCTGAATATTCCACGCGACGAGCTCGACCTCTTCGGATTCGAGGACCTGGTCGAGCGGGCCAGGGCGGCGGAGCCCGCCGTCGCGATAAGCCTTTTCGACGACGCGCTCGGGCTGTGGCGCGACCGGCCCCTGCTCGACGTCGCCGCTTTTCCCTTTGCCCAGGACAAAATCAGATACCTGACGGCGCTGCATGACGCGGTGCGCCGGGAAATGATTCACGCCTACTGTGAATTGAGTCAGCCGGCGAAGGCGCGCAGGATGATCGATCTGCTGCTGGCCGAATGCCCCGACGACACAGAGCTTCAGCGGCTGGCGGCACAGGTGCACGCGATCGAGCACGGCGGCAGCCATCCCGCGGCGGCACAGGGCACGGTCGCCACCGGCGGCGGCACGCCGATCCCGCGTGAGTTGCCGCCCGACATTTTCGGATTCACGGGCCGCGCACGGGAGATTTCGGAGCTTGACGCCCTGCTCGCCGCGGGCAGCGATTCGGCGGCGGTCGTCATTTCGGCGGTGTCCGGGACGGCGGGCGTGGGCAAGACCGCGCTGGCCATCCATTGGGCGCACAAGGTGGCGCATCGATTCCCGGACGGGAATCTCTATATCGACCTGCGTGGCTACGATCCGCAGCAGCCGGTGCGGCCCATGGACGCGTTGGCCGCGCTTCTGCGCACACTCGGCATGGACGGCGGCAGCATCCCGCTCGAACAGGCCGAACGAGCCGCCCGGCTGCGCACGATGCTGGCCGGGCGGCGCACACTGCTGGTCCTGGACAACGCGCACTCCACCGAGCAGGTCCGGCCCCTGCTTCCCGGCAGTTCGTCGTGCTTCGTCGTCGTCACGAGCCGCGACAGCCTCGCCGGCCTGGTGGCCCGCCACGGCGCCCGCCGGATCGAGCTGGGCCTGTTCTCGGAAAACGAGGCCACCACGCTGTTGCGGAGGCTGATCGGGGCGCGGGTCGACGATGACTCCGGCGCCGCCCGGGCGCTCGCTCAACGGTGTGTGCACCTGCCGCTGGTCCTGGGCATCGCGGCCGAGTTGGCAGCCGCGCGTCCGGCAAGCACCCTGACCAGCCTGCTAGCCGAGTTGGCCGACGAGCAAAGGAACCTGGACCTCTTCGACGCCGGCGCCGACGAGCGCACGGCGGTCCGGGCGGTCTTCTCCTGGTCCTACCGGCACCTGCCGGCAGATGCCGCGCTGCTGTTCCGTTTGCTGGGGCTGCACCCAGGGCACGACCTCACCATCGAGTCGGCGGCCGCGCTGGTCGACCAGTGCTTGGAGGAGACCCAGCGACTGGTCAACATACTGGTGCGGGCGCACCTGGTCGAACCGGCCACCCCCGGCAGGTTCCGCATGCATGACCTTCTGCGGGCCTATGCCACCGAGCGCGCCGCTGACGAAGACGCCGGCCTGCGGCGGGCGGCGCTGACCCGGCTGTTCGACCATTACCTGGTCCGCACGGCGACCGCGATGGACAGCCTGTTCCTGGCCGAACAGCACCGGCGGCCCAGGGTCAGCACGTCGGCGGCGTGCGGCGACACCGTGGCGTTTTCCGGTGCGGCACAGGCAAAGGCGTGGCTGGAGGCGGAGCGGCCTAACCTCGTGGCGGTCGTCGGTCAAGCCGCCACACTGGGTTGGACCAGCCACGCCACCGGCCTGGCCGCCATCCTGTCGCGATACCTCGACACGGGCGCGCACTACAGCGACGCGTTCACTATCCACCGCCACGCGCTTGCGGCGGCCCGGGAGGAAGGCGATCGCGGGAGCGAAGCCCGCGCGCTCAACGACCTGGGCACCGTGCATTGGCAGCGCGGGCACAACAGCGACGCCCTCGACCACTATGGACGGGCATTGCGGCTATACAAGGAGCTCTCCGACGACGCCAGCGAGGCCGAGACACTGGACAACATCGCCAACGCCTACCGGCGATGGGGTCACTATGCCGAGGCGTTGGAGCACCATCAGCGGGCGCTCGGCATCCGGCAGCGGGTGGGCGACCGGCTCGGCGAGGCCGAAACGCTGGACAACCTCGGCATCGTCTACCGCCGCTGGGGTCGCTATGCCGAGGCGCTCGAGCACCACCAGCGGGCCCTGACCCTGCACCAGCGGTTGGGCAACCGGGCCGGAGAGGCCAAGACGCTCAGCAACCTCGGCTCCGTCTATCCGCTACTCGAGCGCTATGTCGAGGCGTTGGACCATCACACCCGCGCGCTGGCGATCCATCAGGAGATCGGCAATCGGGTGGGCAACGCGATCGCGTTGGGCAACATCGGCATTGTGTACCGGTGGCTCGGCCGATACTCGGAGGCGCTGGACCATCTTCGGCAGGCGTTGGCGATCCACCGGCGGGTGGGCAACCGCGCCTGGGAGGTCGAGTGCCTCGACGCGCTGGGCAATGTCCACCGCCTGCTGGGTCACCACGAGGAGGCGCTGGAGCACCACCAGCGAGCCCTGGTGCTCAACAGGCAACTGGGCAACCGGGCCGGCAACGCGATCGCCTTGGGCAACATCGGCATTGTGTACCGGTGGCTCGGCCGATACTCGGAGGCGCTCGACCACCTTCGGCAGGCGTTGGCGATCCACCGGCAGGTCGGCAACCGCGCCTGGGAAGCCGAAAGCCTCGACGCCCTGGGCACCGTCCACCGCCTGCTCGGCCAGCACGAGGAGGCGCTGGAGCACCACCAGCAGGCACTGTTCATCGGCGCGAGCATCCACAGCCGCCGGTTGCAGGCGATGACGCTCAACGGAATCGGCGAAACCCATCGGGCCACCGGAAACTCCGACGGGTCGCTATCGGCGCACCGTTCGGCGTTTTCGCTCGCCCGCGACGCGGAAGACCGCTACGAACAGGCGCGGGCACTCAGCGGCTGCGCACACGCGGCATCCGCCCTCGGCCAGTGGGCGCAGGCACGGCGGCTGTGGCAGGACGCCTATGCCATCTACGCCGAGTTGGGTGTGCCCGAGGCGACGGACACCGCGCCGTGACCCCCGCCGCCGGTCCAAAGTGGACGGCACCGAGCCGGGGCGCCAGCCGCGCTCGCGGGCCGCGCCGCGTGACGTCTCACGGCCGGGCCGTAGCATTCGATGCCGCCATCTTCTGCTCGGCTGGCCCCGCCCGCGTGGCGCCTCCGCGTTTCGGCCAACGACCCGGCGCCGACCGCCTGGCACCGACCACACTCATCGATCGCGCCGCGCGGGATCTGCGCCGCCGCCGAGCGCGGGAATCGTGGCCGCCGCGTAGTTTCGTGTGGCCACGCGGTTTCGTGTGGTCACGCTCGCGGTGGCGTTGGGTTGGG
>JBIOYB010000028.1:0-3002 GCA_044869915.1 Allorhizocola sp. | reverse complement strand
TAGGTGATCGGCCTCGGCGCCCCCGTTTGGTCTAGTTTTGCTGGACCGGAGAGGATGGGCTGTCCCATGCGGGGAGGAGGCTGCTGTGCGCGCTGCTCTGAGGGTGTGGTCCGCGGTGTCGGTTTGGGGCGGGGCCGGTTCGCGACGGGCCGTGGGGCTGTTGACGTGCTTGGTGGCGCTGGTTGCCGCGGCGCCCGCGGCGCTGGCGAATCACACGCCGGTGCCGAGCACGGTGGCGCTGGTCGGATCCCTGCAGTCCGAGCTCGGCTGCCCAGGTGACTGGCAGCCTGAATGCCCCCAGACCCGCTTGCAGCCGGTCGCGGGCTCCCCAGGCGTGTTCCGGGCGAGCTTCAACGTGCCGGCCGGCAGCTACGAGTACAAGGTCGCGCTCAACAACTCGTGGGATGAGAACTACGGCGCGGGTGGGGCGAGCGGCGGCGCGAACATCCCGATCACCGCGCCCGGCGGACCGGTGACGTTCACGTACGACCACGCCACGCACATCATCAGCGACGACACTCCCCGGCCGCTGCAGGCCATGCGCGGTGCGCACTGGCTGCGGACCGGCGTGATCGCCTGGCGACCGCCGGCCGGGGCCGAGACCTACCGGTTGCACTACGCACCGGAGGGCGGCCTCCGTGTCGAGGACGGCACGATCGCCGGCGGCTCATCGCTGCCGCTCACGCTGAACCCGGCGGGCTTGCCGGCGGACGTGCGCGGCGAGTTTCCGCACCTGGCCGCCTATGCGGCGCTCGAGCTCTCGCCCGCTGCGCGCCGGCTCGCCCCGGGCCTGCTCACGGGCGAGCTCGTGGTCGCGGCCTACGACGGCGCGGGCGCGCTCCTGCAGAGCACGGGAGTCCAGATCCCCGGTGTGCTCGACGACCTCTACGCGCGGGCCCGTGACGCCGAGCTGGGGCCCGTGTGGAGCAACGGGCGCGGCCACTGGAACGACGCCGATCGCGACCGGCACGGCCGGCGCCCGTCGCTCGCGGTGTGGGCGCCGACGGCCACGAGCGTCGACGTCCTGCTCGACCCGGTTGGGCCGCGGCCCGAGGAGCGCGTCGCGATGCGCCGCGGCGACGACGGTGTGTGGCGCGTGACGGGCGACGAGTCGTGGCGCAACGCGGCCTACCTCTACGCGGTCACCGTCTACGTGCCGACGCTCGACGAGGTGGTGGAGAACTCCGTCACCGACCCGTATTCGGTCGCGCTGACCACGAACTCCGCGCGTTCGGTGCTCGCCGACCTGGAGGACGCGGCGCTGGAGCCGAACGGCTGGGGGCAGCTCGGCAAGCCGGCCCTGCGCCAGCCCGAGGACTCCACGATCTACGAGCTGCACGTGCGCGACTTCTCGATCACCGACGAGACCGTCCCCGCGGCGCACCGCGGCACGTATCTCGCATTCACCGACCGGGGCAGCGACGGCATGCGCCACCTGCGCGATCTCGCGCGCGCTGGCATGAACTCGCTGCATCTGTTGCCGACCAACGACATCGCCACGATCGAGGAGGACCGCTCCAAGCAGCAGCAGCCGCCGTGCGACCTGCGCTCGTTCCCGCCGGACTCGCCGCTGCAGCAAGAGTGCGTCGCGAAGGGGGCGGCCGCGGACGGCTTCAACTGGGGCTACGACCCGCTGCACTACACGACGCCCGAGGGGTCCTACGCGAGCCAGCCCGACGGACCGGCGCGCACCCTCCAGTTCCGCCAGATGGTCCAGGGCATCAACCGCGCCGGCCTGCGGGTGATCATGGACGTGGTCTACAACCACACGCCCGCCGCCGGCCAGGACCCCAAGTCGATCCTCGACCGCATCGTGCCCGGCTACTACCAGCGGCTCGATCCGGCCAGCGGCGCCGTCGAGACCTCCACCTGCTGCCAGAACACCGCGACCGAGCACCTGATGATGGGCAAGCTCCTCATCGACTCGGTGCTCACCTGGGCCAAGGAGTACAAGGTCGACGGCTTCCGGTTCGACCTTATGGGCCACCAGCCGAAGGCGCTGATGGTCGCGCTGCGCCGCGACCTCGACGCGTTGACGCTCCGCCGGGACGGCGTCGACGGCACGCGCGTGTATCTCTACGGCGAGGGCTGGAACTTCGGCGAGGTCGCCGACAATGCCCGCTTCGTGCAGGCCAGCCAGCTCAACCTGGCCGCCACCGGGATCGGCACGTTCTCCGATCGGCTCCGCGACGCTGTGCGCGGCGGCTCCCCGTTCGACGCCGACCCGCGCATCCAGGGCTTTGCCGACGGCCTGTTCACCGACCCCAACGGCTCGCCCGCCAACGGCACGCCGGCCGAGCAGCGGGCAAGGCTGCTGCATTACCAGGATCTGATCAGGCTTGGGCTCGCCGCCAACCTGCGCGACTACACGTTCGTGGACAGCACCGGGCGGACGGTGAAGGGCTCGCAGGTCGACTACAACGGCCAGCCCGCGGGGTACGCCGCCGATCCGAGCGAGACGATCACCTACGTCGACGCACACGACAACGAGACGCTGTTCGACGCGCTTCAGCTCAAGCTGCCGCCCGGCACCGCGATGGCCGACCGCGTGCGCATGAACACGATCGCGCTCGCGACCACGGCGCTCGCGCAGAGCCCGTCGTTCTGGCACGCCGGCAGCGACCTGCTGCGCTCCAAGTCGCTTGACCGCAACAGCTACGACTCCGGCGACTGGTTCAACCGCATCGACTGGTCCGGCCAGGAATCGACGTTCGGCTCGGGTCTGCCGCCCGCACGCGACAACCAGGACAAGTGGAGCTACATGCGGCCGCTGCTCGCCGACCCGGCGCTCACACCGCGGGCGGCCGACGTGCGGGCGGCGCACGCGCGCGCCGGCGAGCTGCTCCGGATCCGCTTCTCCACGCCGCTGCTCCGGCTCGGCAGCGCGCAGCTCATCCAGGACCGCGTCAGCTTCCCCAACGGCGGGCCCAACCAGGCGCCGGGCGTCATCATCATGGCAATCGACGACCGCACCGGCCGAGACCTCGATCGCAAGCTCGAGG
>JBIOYB010000027.1:0-9747 GCA_044869915.1 Allorhizocola sp. | reverse complement strand
CTGGCCCTGGGGCGGATACTACGGCTACTTCGGCGACCCGGACGGGTACCTCTGGAAGGTCGCCTCCAACAACTAGTGAAGCGGCCGTATCCCAGGGCTGGAACACGGCCGCGCACGGGATCACCCGTGTCCGGGCTGACGCTGTAGGGAGAAGCGTCTGCCCGAGTCCTACTCGTTGAAACCCTGCTCGCTCTCGCGGCAGTAGGAGGTGTTGCCGTTCCAGCAGATCTTCATCCAGTACGTGCCATCGTTGCCGATGTTGTAGGGGTGCTTGTCACATCCGGCGTCGCCACCGTCCTGCTCTCGCCACAGGGTGTACGGTGTCCCGCCGAGCAAGGGTCGGAAGATCAGGCTGCCGGTGACGCCGTGCCCGTCGGCCTCGGTGTCGCAGATGACGAAGACGTCGCCGTCGTCAATGAACTTGATGTAGCCGGTGTTGGGCAGGACCACGGTCTTGTCGTCGGCCAGGGCCGGTGCGGCCGAGGCGGCGACCATGAGTGCGGACATTCCGGCCACAAGGGCAGCACGGGCGAATTGAGTCTTGAACACGAAATTCCCTCCCTTTTGAGACAGAGATGATCTAAGCCCATGCCAAGGTCACAGTCAAACCGAAACGACCTTGGCGGGAAGAAGAGTGCGCCGAGCAAGCGGTCGTGCATCATTGCTGGGTGGTACGAGTGCGGGCGCCGGAGTTGCGCGCAAGAGGCTGGCTGAACACGGGCGGCAAGCAGCTCACGCTGCGCGATCTGCGCGGCAAGATCGTGCTGCTGGACTTCTGGACTTTCTGCTGCATCAACTGCCTGCACGTGCTCGACGAGCTGCGCCCGCTGGAGGAGAAATACGGCGACGTGCTGGTCGTGATCGGAGTGCACTCGCCGAAGTTCGAGCACGAGAAGGATCCCGAGGCGCTCGCGGCCGCAGTCGAGCGCTACGGGGTCGAGCATCCTGTGCTCGACGACCCCGACATGCAGATGTGGCGGCAATACGCGGCGAAGGCCTGGCCCACGCTCAACGTCGTCGACCCCGAGGGGTATGTCGTGGCGGCCATGGCGGGCGAGGGGCACGCCGAAGGCCTGCGCCGGCTGATCGATGAGCTGATCGCCGAACACGAGGCGAAGGGCACGCTGCATCGCGGCGACGGGCCGTTCGTGCCGCCCCCGCCGAGCCAGACGCAGTTCAGGTTTCCGGGCAAGGCTTTGGAGCTGCCCGACGGGCGCATCCTGGTGTCCGATTCGGCGCGCCATCAGCTGGCGATCGTCGACGGGGGCAGGATCGGGACGGGCCGGCGCGGGCGCGCCGATGGCGGCGCCAAGCATGCGAGCTTTTCGGAGCCGCAGGGGATGTGCCTGCTCCCGCCCGAGGTCGCGCAGGCGGTGGGCTACGACGTCGTGATCGCCGACACGGTCAACCATTTGCTGCGCGGGCTGCGCCTGTCCGACCTGACCGTGACGACGATCGCGGGGACGGGGCGCCAGTGGCGGTCGACATTGGACGATCGCGCGCACGACGCCCGCTCGACGGATCTTTCGTCGCCGTGGGACGTCGCCTGGTACCAAAGAAAAATTATCATTGCCATGGCGGGCACGCACACGCTCTGGTGGTTCGATCCTCTGAAAAGGACGGTCGGGTTGTTCGCCGGCACGACGGTCGAGGCGCTGCGCGACGGCGAGTTGCCGGATGTGTGGCTGGCCCAACCCTCGGGGCTTTCCGTGTCACCGGAGGGCGATCGACTGTGGTTTGTGGACAGCGAGACGAGTGCGCTGCGCTACATCCAGGACGGTGCGATGAAAACCGTGGTGGGGCAGGGGCTTTTCGACTTCGGACTGGTGGACGGGCCGGGGGAGCAGGCGCTGATGCAGCATCCGCTGGGCGTGTGCGCGCTGCCGGGCGGCGAGGTGCTCGTGGCCGACACCTACAACGGCTCGGTGCGCAAATACTCCGGCGGGCAACTGTCCACTGTGGAGACCGGGCTGGCCGAGCCGAGCGACCTCGTCGTGACCCGTGACGGTGAGGTGCTGGTCGTCGAGTCGGCGGCGCATCGGCTCATCCAGCTGGCAAAAGGTTCGGTGGGCGTCGATGCCGTGCGCCATCGCGTCGAGCGGCCGGTGACGCTGGTGCGCCCGGGCGAGGTCACGCTCGACGTCATCTTCGAGCCCGCGCCAGGCCAGAAGCTCGACTTCAGCTTCGGCGACCCGACCCGGCTGGAGGTGTCCGCCTCGCCGGAAGGCCTGCTGCTCGAGGGCGCGGGCACGGCGACCTCGCTGCGCCGGCGGTTGGTGCTCAACCCCGAGGTCGAGGGCGGTGTGCTGCAGGTCGTGGCGCAGGCGGCCACCTGCGACGCCGAAGCGGAAAACGCCGCGTGCCATTTGACAAGGCAGGATTGGGGGGTACCGATCCAGCTCGCGGACGACGCCGACCCACGCCTGACCCTGGTCCTACGCGGTCTTGAACGGTCTTAGCGAGCCGCGGCTGCGGCGCGGGAATCGCTCGGAAAGCGTGCTACGCGGTCTTAGCGAGCCGCGGCGCGGGAAGCGCTCGGAAAGCGTGCTACGCGGTCTTGAACGGCCGTAGCGTCACCCCGGCGTCGACCAGGGCGGACCGCACGGCACGCGCCAGCGCGACCGCGCCCGTCGTGTCGCCGTGCAGGCAGATCGAGTCGACCGGGTGCGGCAGCACCGTCCCATCGAGCGCGATCACCCGCTGGTCGACGGCCATGAGCAGGGCCCGCGCCACGACCTCGTCGACGTCCGTGATGACCGCGCCCGGCTTGCCGCGCGGCAGCAGCGTGCCGTCAGCTCGGTAGGCCCGATCGGCGAACCCCTCCAGATAGACGCCCGCGCTCGCGTCACCGGCCGCCGTCGCGAGCACCGACCCCGGCGCGCACAGCACGGGCAGGCCGGTCGCGAGCGCCGCCTCCACGACCGCCGGCACGTGCGGGACGGCGTGATACAGCGCGCCGTGCGGCTTGAGGTAGGCCACGGCGGAGAACGCCCGCAACGCGCCCACCTGGTAGATCAGCTCGTCGCGCAGGGCCGCCTGGTCGTACTCGATGAACCTGCGCCCGAAGCCGGGCAGATCCCGGTAGCCGACCTGAGCGCCGACCACGACACCGCGTGCCGCCGCGAGCTCGCTGACCCGGCGCATGGTCGGCGCGTCGCCCGCGTGGAAGCCGCACGCCACATTGGCGCTGGTCACCACGTCGAGCAGGGCCTCGTCGTCGCCCAGCTCCCAGCGCCCGAATCCCTCACCCAGATCAGCGTTAAGGTCCACAGAAGACGACATTAGCGCCGGTCCGGGCCTGCGCCAGCATCGGCAGGTCGGCGGGATGCACGACGCCGATCACCGGATATCCCCCGGTCGTCGGATGGTCGGCCAGGAACACGATCGGCAGCCCGTCGCCCGGCACCTGGATCGCACCGGACACGAGCCCTTCGCTCTGCAGCTCCCCGGCCCCGTCGATGGCCCCGTCGATGGCGCTGCGCGCCATGGGCGTCCCGGTGAGGCGCACCCCGATCCGGTTGGCCGCGCCGACCCGCCAGGGGCGCGCGAAAAGCGAGCCGGGGTCGTCGAACCAGTCGTCGCGCGGCCCGAGCCGCACGCGCACCCGCAGGTCGCCGCCGACCCGCGCCCAGGGCGAGAAGTCCACCGCCGCGGGCTCCGACCATCCAAACGCGAACCGGTCTCCGGCCTTGACGGCGGGCGGCCCCAACCCCGACAGCGTGTCGGTGCTGCACGAACCGAGGACGGGCGTGACCCGCACCCCGCCCTGCACGGCAACGTAGGTGTACACGCCCGCGACGGGCGCCCCGATCCGCAGCGACAGCCTGACCGGGACGGGCACGCCGAACCCGGCCGGCCGCCCGTCCGCCCACACCGGCGCGGGCGCACCCGTCACCGCCACGAACGCCCGCTCCCCGCCGGCGAGTGTGAAGCGCGCCTCGAACCGCCCGTGCGCGAGCTCCAGCCCTGCCGCGCCGGAATCGTTGCCCACCAGGCGGTTGGCGAGCTCGAGCGCCGGCGGGTCCACGGCGCCCGACCGGGGCACGCCCATGTGCGCGTATCCCGCCCGCCCACGATCCTGCACCGTGGCGAGCATGCCTACCGCAACGATCTCCATCATTACGTGCAATCATGGCAGAGCGGAGCGCCCGCCCTGCCATGATCTACCCGGATCGGTGTTCAGCGCGTGATGATCCCGCAGCCGAAGCGCCCACCGGCGTCGCCTGTCGCCAGGGTCGCGGCGTCGGGTCCGGGCACGCCGGCTGCCGTGTAACGGGTCGGGATGTTGGCGAGGTTGTCTGCCGCCGCGTGGATGATGACGGCGCTGCCATCGGCGTCGAAGATGTCGGCGAACTGCAGCGTGTCCTTCTCGGTGACCGTGATCGCGCGGCCGTCCGCGGACACATAGAGCGGGGGCAGGTCACCGGCGTGGGTGCCGTGGCCCGTGCCGCCGGGGTTGAGGTGTGCTCCGGCTGAGGCGAATGGCGTCGCGCCGGCCGGGTCGCACACGCCGATGGCGTGGACGTGGAATCCGTGGAATCCCGGTGACAGGCCGCGGAACCGGCCGGTGACAATGACTTTGCCGTCGCCGTCCGGGCTGAGGTGGAGGGTCCCCAGGTCGGCGCCGGTGACGCTGCGCACGGTCGCAGAGGCGTTCCGACCGTCCGATGTGGATGCTGCCGCCGCGGGGGTGACCGCCAGGAGCACGGCGGCCGCGGTGAGTGGGACGAATCTCAACATGACATCATCATGTGTCGATGTCTGGTGGGGTCTAAGGAACGTAAATCCCTTAAGAGAGCGCGAATCCCTTAATGGACGCCTAGTCGCGCTGGTAAGACCAGCTCATCATTTCGCCGTCGTGATAAGGCATCACGCCGTGAAACTGGCGCGGATCCGAGTCGAACACCATGGGCAGCCACTCGTGATCGCTGCGCCACATTGGCACAGTGTGGATGTCCCTTAACTGGACCCATTCCAATGTACCTTCCGCATTCCCTTCGTGCGACTCCCCGCTGAACCCGTCGACGCGGAAAACGAACCCGAACCAGTCCTGACCGCCCTTGCCGAACCCGGGCCACAGGATCGTCCCGCGCAGCACCAGCCGCTCGGCGAGCAGACCGGACTCCTCCTTGATCTCGCGCTTGACGCCGGTCAGCACATCCTCGTCGCGCTCGAGACGCCCGCCCAGCCCCACATATTTGCCGTAGTGAATGTCATCGGGCCGCTTGTTGCGGTGGATCAGGAGCACGTGCTCCCGGTCGGGCGACAGGATGTAGGCCAGCGTGGCGACCACAGGTGTGAACACACGGCATAGGGTAGTGGTGTGACCAACATCGATCCCGCATGCGCCATGGCCGCGGGCGAGATCCCGCCCGACCTCGGCGCGCGCACGCTCGTGGCCGTGTTCGCCTCGCCGGTCGCGACGCACCTCCTGCACTTCGCGTCAGACCTCGGCTATCGGGCGATTCTTTTAGAGCCAGAGCCTCATCTGGTACCAGATGAAGCTTGGTTTGAAACGATGTCTCAAGTGGACAATGTGATCGTCGGCCCGGACACCGATGTCGTGGTGACCGACCACGATCGGCCCGAGCTCGGCTCGGTGCTGGTCCAAGCGCTGCAAACGGATGCGCGGTGGATCGGCGTCATGGGCAGCGTCCGCCACATCGCCCAGCACGTCCCGGCGCTGCGGGCGCTCGGCGTCGCCGACGACGACATCGCGCGCGTCCACCGGCCGATCGGGCTCAACATCGGCTCGAAGAGCCCCGCCGAGATCGCCGTGTCCACACTCGCGGGCCTGATCGCCGACCGCAACGGGCGCCCGGGCGGATTCGCGTTCTAATACGATTCTCGGCGTGGTCCCGGAGATTGATAGGCGAGCGCTCAACCGGGCGACCCTGGCGCGCCAGATGCTGCTCGAGCGCTCGGCCGCCACGCCGATCGAGGCCCTCACACAGCTTGTCGGCCTGCAGGCACAGACCCCGCACACGTGGTATGCCGGGCTTTGGACGCGCCTGCGCGACGTGACCGCGCCGGAGATCTCACGGCTGCTCGAGGAGCGCCGGATCGTGCGGATCGCGTTGATGCGCAGCACAATCCACCTTGTCACGGCCGACGACGCGCTCGATCTGCGCCCACTGCTCGACATCGTCGGCGAGCGCAGCTTCCAAAACAATTTCGCCAAGCGCCTGGCGGGCGTCGACTTCGACGACGTGGCGCAGGCCGGGCGGGCCATCGTCGAGGCGACCCCGTGCACGTTCAGCGAACTGGGCAGGGAGCTGGCCAAACGGTGGCCGGGGCGCGACGAGGCGGCGCTGGCCCAGGTGATCCGAGCGCGCGTGCCGCTGGTCCAGGTCACACCGCGCGGGCTGTGGGGGCGCAGCGGCAAGTCGGCGCACACGTCGGTCGAAGCCTGGCTCGGCTCATCCACGCGCGCCTATCCGGTGGAGCGGATGGTCCAGCGCTACCTGGGCGCGTTCGGCCCGGCGTCGGTCAAGGACGCGCAGACGTGGTCCGGCCTCACCCGCCTGGGCGAGGTCTTCGACCGGCTGCGCCCCTCGCTGGTCACGTTCCGCGATCCGGCGGGCGTCGAAGTGTTCGACCTGCCCGACGCGCCGCGGCCCGGCCCCGACGCGCCGGCCCCCGTCCGTTTCCTCTACGACTTCGACAACCTGCTGCTGTCGCACGCCGACCGGTCACGCGTCATCACCGACGCCTACCTGGCGGTGGCGCCCGGCTACGTCAAGGCCAACGTCATGCCGCGACTGTTTCTTGTGGACGGGTTCACGGCCGGGACGTGGACCCTCGCCGTCACGAAGTCGAGTGCGACGCTTGCCATCGCCCCGTTTGCGAAGCTGCCGGCCCGCACCCGCACCGCCCTTGCCGCCGAGGGCGCGAGCCTGCTCGACTTCCACGCGCCCGGCATCAAGCACGACATGGCCTTCGCCTGACCTTTACCCAAGCTCGCGTTGCAGGCTCTCTACTCGAGCCGGCGCTGCAGGCTCTCAACTTAAGCCGGCGCTGCAGGCTCTTTACTCAAGCTGGCGTGCAGGCTCTTTACTTAAGCTGGCGCTGCAGCGCCGCGAGTGGGCCGTCCCAGTCGCGGGCGAGCGCGGCGAGGAACTGCTGAGCCACCATCATCGGCCCCGAATCCAGCCGGTAACGGACCCGGCGCCGCTCGCCCGGCTCGGCCACCACCAGCCCCGCCTCGGCCAGCAGGGCAAGGTGTTTGGCGATGGCCTGGCGGGTGATCGGCAACCGGGCGGCCAAGTCGGTCGCGGTGGCCGGGCCGCCGGCCGCGAGCGCGGCGAGAATCTCTCGCCGGCTCGGATCGGCCAGGGCGGAGAAGACCTCCTGGGCCACCGCTTCCAGATCAGGCTTGTCCATCGAGATACGCGACCAGCTCGCCCAGCTCGTTGGTCCAGCCCTCGGTGTTGCCCGCGTAGGCCTTGTCGAAAGCACCCTCGGGCAGTTGCGCGAACCCGGTCTCGACCATCGTCAGCGTGGTGCCGGAGCTGGTGGGCTCCAAGGTGAACTCCACGTAGGTGCGGCGCGGATCGCCCTCGGGCAGGCCGTAGATCGCCCACGTGTAGCCGAAGACTCGTGGCGGCTCGAGCCGCTCGATCGTCAGCGTGGCGGTGTCCCCACTCTTCCAGCTCAGCTTGGCCTGCCCGCCGATGCGCAGGTCGACCTCGGCGCTGTGGCCAAACCACGTGCCGAGGCCCTCGGCTGTGGTCAGCGCCGCCCAGACCCGCTCCGGCGGGTGCGCCAGCTGGACAGTGCGCTCGATCCGATCGGGGAATCCCATGACCCATCTCCTCCAGTAGCAACCATTCAGTTGCTACCTAACCTATCGCAACCGATGGGTTGCGTCAACCACTGAAGGAGTGCGGCCCGAAGCGACCCCAAGCCACAAAGGCGGCAAGCGCGAGATACGCCAGGTTCGCCACGATCGGCTTGAACTCGTGCCGGCGGCCGTGCGTGATCGCTGCGCCGGCCATCAGCAGCACCAACCCCACGGCGGCCAGCGGCACCAGCACCGGCGCGATGCCAAGCGCGGCCGGCATCGTCTGGGAGGCAGCCGGATGTCCACCTCATCTGGTAGCCGTCGGCGAGCAAGCCCTCGCGGAGCTCGGGGAGCCATCTGGGCGGGAAGGCAGGGCTGCGAACGGTCTTCTGGACAAAGAGGATGACGAAACGGAGCAGGCCATGATGTGCCCGGGTGTCACCGGTGGCCGCCTGCTTCTGTGCGCCGATCAGGGCACTGATCAGCATCTCGGTCGCTGCTGAGCGCCCTCACCGAGATCGTGGTCGCCGAGTGATCCATCGATAAACGAGTGTCGCCGTCGCTCGGCGGCCGCTATAAATCACCAATGAGCGAAGAGACCCTCGCGGGTGGCAACACCGTCGGTGCCGTACGGATCGGCGACACGGTCCACAAGCAAGCCTCGCCGTGGACGCCGACCGTGCACGCGTTGCTGCGCCATCTGGAGGCGGCCGGCGTCGACGGCGTGCCCCGGGCGCTCGGCTTCGACGACCAGGGCCGCGAGATGCTCAGCTACCTGCCCGGGGAGACGGCCGGCGGACGGTTCCCGTGGCCGGCGTGGTCGTTCACCGACGTGCTGCTCACCCAGGTCGGCCAATGGCTGCGGCGCGTGCACGACGCGACCGCCGACTTCGTGCCGCCGGCCGATGCGCGGTGGTTCACCGGGCGGACGATGCAACCCGGTCTGATCGTCGGTCACCAGGACATCGGGCCGTATAACGCGGCGGTCCTGGACGGTGACCGGCTGGCCGGCTTCTTCGACTGGGACACCGCGTTCCCGTCCACACGGGAATACGACCTGGCGCTGGCGGCGCTCTGGTGGGTGCCGCTGTGCCCGCCGAGCGTGGCCGAAGGGCTGGGCTTCCACGACACCGACGACCGGTCCCGCCGCCTGCATCTCCTGCTCGACGCGTACGGCTACGACGGCGACCGGCACACGTTCGGTGCCACGGTCGTGCACCGCGCCCGCCACCAGGCCGGGGTCATGCGAAAGATGGCAGCCGACGCCGGGGACCAGGCCGCGACCGCTCTGCTGTCGGTCGCGGGCTACATGGAACAGTCGGCGGCGGACGTCGAGGCGCAGCCGGAGGACTTCTGGGTGCGCTGACGCCCGCGGGCGACGCGAGCCCGCCGAGGATCTCGCCGGTTGCCAGCACGGACTCGGCATGCAGCGGCCCGGTGAGCTCGGTCGCGGCGCGCTGGAGGTCCATGAAGAACGGCGCGGTGGCGTCCTTGGCCAGCGTCACGCAATCGCCGAGCTCCGTGGCGTGCCGCCCCGTGCCCTCGACGCAGCCGGGTGCGGTCATGCCGGCCAGGATGATCGTGTCGACGCCGTGCTGGCGCAGGTGCAGATCGAGGTCGGTGTGGGCGAAACCGCTCGTCCCCCAGTGCTCCTGATCGCTCAATAACATCACCGGGCTTCGATCAATAAATGTGTGCCAGAAGCACTTCGTGCTGACCCTTGACACCCGGTGGTGGGCGGACCCGGTGGGGTGTGAGGGCCGGGGCCGGGTCACGCAGCGTGGACGGCCGTGGTGAGGGTTGGCAACGGTGGCCGCAAGAGGCGGATAAAGAGGCGGACGCAAAGAGGCGTGGGGATAGCGCGCCGTGACGTGTGGCGACGGTGGACTATGCGGCGCGGGTGACGGTGGGAGTGGGTGTGTTGGTAGCGGGCATGTTGGCAGCGGGCGTGCTGGTGGAGGTGG
>JBIOYB010000026.1:0-3722 GCA_044869915.1 Allorhizocola sp. | reverse complement strand
ACGACCGAGGACAAATACACGCTGCCGGTCGCCCTGGCGCTCTACAGCGTCGGGCAAAACCAGACCCGCTATGGCCTGCTGTTGGCCGGGTCGGTGACCATCATCGTGCCCGTATTGATCATCTTTGCGCTGCTGCAACGGCACTTCGTGCGCGGCATCGCGACGACCGGGCTCAAGTCCTAGCCGATCGCCGGCGTCGTCTGGACTGAGCGATCTTGAAGCCGCGCTCTTTGGCTTCAAGATCGGGAGGGAAGACGACGCCTCAAGGGCGGTCTGGCTGCGACTTGCTTTAGCAGGAGCAAGAATTACAGAAAGGCTGACAGATGAAAAGATTTTTACTTTCGGCGGTACTCGTGCTCGCGCTCACCGGGTCCAATGTGAACAGTGCGCAGGCGAGCGATACGCAAATGTCGAACTGGGCACGCGATACGTGGCGGTCGATGACCGCCATGGTGGCGCCCCAGACTGGGCTGCCCGCCGACAACATCAACGGCGACCTGTCCCCCGCGAGCCGGGCCCGCTACACGTCGCCGACCAACATCGGGTCGTACATCTGGTCGGCCATCGCCGCGCGCAAACTGGGCATCATCGGCGAGCGCGAGCAGACCGAGCGCGTCTCCCGCGTGCTGGACGCCGTCGGGCGCCTGCAGCGGCACGCCGACTCCGGCCAATACTTCAACTGGTACGACCCGGTGACGCTGGAAATGCTGCGCACGTGGCCGCCGACCGGCGCACCGATCGAGCCGTTCGTGTCCAGTGTGGACAATGCCTGGCTGGCCGCGGCGCTGATGGTCACGCGCAACGCCATCCCGCAGCTGCGGGCGAAGGCGCAAAACCTGTTGTCCGGCATGGACTTCGCGTTCTACTACGATCCCAACGCGCGCGGTGTCGGCTTCCCGGCCGGGCTGATGCGCGGCGGGTTCTGGGTCGATCCGCCCGCGGGGTGTTCGGTCGCGGGCAGCGACGTCTACTTCACGTGCCACCACTACGGCGCGTTCAACAGCGAGACCCGCATCATCGGCTACGTGGCCATCGCGCTCGGGCAGGTGCCACAGGAGCACTACTTCGCCGCGTGGCGCACGTTCCCGGACAACTGCGACTGGTCGTGGCAGGAGATGCGGCCGGTCGGGCAGGAGCGCACCTACTTCGGCGTGCCCGTGTTCGAGGGCGCCTACCGCTATCGTGGGCTGCAGTTTGTGCCATCGTGGGGCGGTGACATGTTCGAGGCGCTGATGCCCAACCTGTTCGTGCCCGAGGAGCGTTGGGGCCCAATGAGTTGGGGCCGCAACCACCCGGTGTATGTGCGCGGCCAGATCGAGCACGGGCTGCGCGACGCCAAGTATGGCCACTGGGGCTTCTCCCCCGCCTCCGACCCGTTCGGCGAATATCGCGAGTACGGCGTGGACGCCATGGGTCTGGACACCCCCGGCTACACGAGCGACCGCGAGCGGACGTCGGTGGACTACGGCTTCGCCGGCTGCCCGGATCGCGCGCCCCAGCCCGAGCCGGCCGCATACGGCGACGGCGTCGTGACGCCGCACGCCGTGTTCCTGGCCGCCCGGTTCGCCCCGGCCGCGGCGCTTACCGAGCTCAACAAGCTGCGCGCCGAGTTCGACATCTACGGCCCGGGCGGCTTCTACGACTCGGTGGCCGTCCGCAGCGGCACCGTGGCCAAGCGATATCTCGCGCTGGACCAAGGGATGGTCATGGGCGCGCTGGGCAACCTGCTCGGCGGCGACGTGCTGCGCGACGCGTTCACCCGGGGCGGGGCCGAGCAGCGGCTGCGCCCGGTGATCGCCGTGGAGGAGTTCACGCTATGACAGCAAGTGAGCAGGCCCAAAGGGAGTGGGCGCGGCTGATGGGCGCGGGTGGCGCGCAGGACCGCACGGGTGAGCACCTCGCTGACCCGATGACAGCCGCGGACCTGCCCGCGCCCGCGGGCCTGGCCGCCGCGCCCGGCCGCGGGCAGGTCACGCTCACGTGGGATCCGGTGCCCGGTGCGATCGGCTACGCCGTGCACCGGGCGTCCACACCGGACGGTCCGTTCGAGCTGGTCGACCACGGCGGCGGCGACGTGCTCGCGGTGCCGCACGGGCCGTACGCGGACACGACCGGTTCACCCGGACACGAATACTGGTACGCGGTCGCGCCGCTGGCGACCGTCAACTCGATGGGCCCGCTGAGCGGGCCCGTGCCGGGTCTGTCTTCTACGGAAGGCCCCGGCGAGGTCGGCATCACGGTGGACGCGGCCGGGGACACCGGGACGCTACACCGGCCGTGGCGCGCGATGGTGGGCTCGGAGCACCTGAGCCACCTGCTTTGCGAGGACCGCACGGGCGGGCGCGTAATCGGCGACGAGTTGCGCGCCGCGTTGCGGCGGGTGCGCGACGAGCTGGGCGTGGAGTCGGTGCGCGCGCACGGCATCCTCTGCGACGACCTGGGCGTGGTCCGCGACGGCAAGTTCGACTTCGACGGCGTGGACCGGGTCTACGACATGGTGTGCGAGCTGGGCATGCGGCCCGTGGTCGAGCTGTCGTTCATGCCACGCGAGCTGGCCCGCGATCCACATCGGACGGTGTTCGCCTACGAGGGCATCATCTCGCCGCCCAGTGATTGGGAGCGATGGGGCGAGCTGATCGAAGCACTCACCGCGCACCTGGTCGGCCGGTATGGCAGGCAGGAGATCGTCAACCACTGGCCGTTCGAGGTGTGGAACGAAGCCAACCTGTCCGTGTTTTGGTCGGGCACGCCGCAGGAGTATTGGCGCCTCTACGAGGTCTCCGCCCGCGCGATCAAAGCCGTGGATCCGCGGATCAGGGTGGGCGGCCCGGCCTCGGCCGCGGTCGGCTGGATCGACGATCAGCTGGCCACGGACGCGCCGGTCGACTTCCTGTCCACGCACATCTACGGCAGTCCCCCGCTCGACCTGCGGCCGCTGGCCGCAGGCCGGCCTCTGCTGTGGACCGAGTGGGGCGTGACCGCCACGCACGGCAGCCCGATCAACGACACGGTGTTCGCGGCGGCCTTCCTGTTGCGCGGCATGCGTTCCGCGGCGGGCCGGGTGGAGGCGCTCGCCCCGTGGGTGGCCTCCGACCACTTCGAGGAGCTGGGCAGGCCGCCGTGGTTTCTGCACGGCGGATTCGGCCTGCTGACCGTCGGCAACCTGGCCAAGCCCAAGTATTGGGCGCTCACCCTGGCCCAGCGGCTAGGCGACACCGAGCTGCCGGTCGCGGCCGAGGGCGACGGCGCGGGCGGGCTCGTCGAGTGCTGGGCGGCGCGCGGCGCCGACGGGACGGTCGGATTGCTGCTCTGGAACGCGACTCTCGATCACGGGCGGTCCGGCGGAGAATCCACGTTGCACCGGCTGGTGCGGGTAAAGGTAATCGGTTTGGGTCCCGCCGCGTATCATATGATTCTTTGGAAAATCGACGATATGCACGGCAACATCGCCGCCACGTGGCAGCGGCTCGGCGGCAGTCTCGACGGCACCGCAGACTGGCCCGACGACGCGCAGTGGCGCGAGCTCGCCGCGACCGACCACCTCACACCGGTCGAGCCGGCGCGCACCGTCACGGCCCACCAGGGCACCGTCGAGTTGACGCTCGACCTGCCGATGCCCGCGATCGCCTACCTGGAGTTGCGCCCCGTCTAGGACCACGCACCGAGGCCAACCAGGCGGTCGGCCTCGGCATCGACTCGCTGCCGGCGAGTCTCGATCGGGT
>JBIOYB010000025.1:0-9416 GCA_044869915.1 Allorhizocola sp. | reverse complement strand
GACCGCCGATGATGAACAGGTGGCCGAGAGGATGAAAAGGTGACCGCTGCCCGCGACAGACTTGTTCGGTGGTCGCTGCTGGGGTTGCCTCTACTGGTCGCCGGTGTGGCTGGCGCACTGGCCGCAGTACAATTGTCTGGCGCGGTTGGCGTGGTGGTCGCGGGTTTCGCAGCTGTGATTACTGTGGTCGCACAACTTGTTCTCGACGGGCCGTGGAACCGGTTGCAAGGACGCCGTTCCCAATTGCGGGCGATCACTTACCAATTGCGCGCTGCTAACCGTAGTGGCCTTCCGCTCGTCAGGACGGCCATCAGCGAGGCAATGACGAGTGTGGTCCATCCGTCGATTCCACTACCTGGCGGAGCCGACGAAGAACTTGCGCCAGACCACCCCGCCTACATCACGCGCACGTTCGACCACGACCTACACCGCCTCCTTCGAAACCCACCCATCTTCCCGGTCCTCACAGGACCGAGCGCAGCCGGGAAGTCACGGGCTGCCCTCGCCGCTATCGCGAGGGTCCTTCCGGACTGGCGGCTGTGCTGGCCGCCCTCCGCCGGCCACCTCAAGCAGTACGTTTCTCTCGGCGGACCTCCCAAGCAAACCGTGGTCTTGCTCGACGAGTTGAACACATACCTGTTAGGCGCCGATGCGCTGGACGCAGCCACCATCGAGCAGTTGCTCCGCCCGGAAAGGCATATCGTAGTCATCGGAACGATGAACAACATCCTGTTCGACGACATCCTCGCGTCATCGAACCGTGTGCACGGTGTGCTGCTTTCGGCGGAGGCCCGGCAGTTGCTGCGCCGCTGCACCCGAGTGGACGTCGACCCAGAATTCAGCACCGAAGAGCTAAAAGGCGCCCAGGCGCTGGCCGCCGATCCTCGTGTTGCCGAGGCCCTGGCGAAAGCCGACGGCCGGGTCACCGAATACTTCGCCGCTGTCCCTGCATTGTGCGCCCGGTACAAGACTGGTATAGGCATCCGGCGTGGACAAGCCGCATTGGGCGCGCGTGTCGTGAGAGCCGCCGTCATGTGCCGCCTTACCGGCTATCAAAACCCTGTGCCTGCGGCGCTCCTGCGCGAGGCCACGCTGTCGTTGCTCACGCACCGAGAGCGGGGCACCGCCGACCGCTCCTGGTTCGATCAAGCTGTGGAGTGGGCGTGTGAACCCGTTCGCGGGGAGGTGAGTCTTCTCGCGGCGATCGCCGATACCCCAGGTGTGCCCGAAGGCTACGAACTCCATGACGCGGCGTTGAGCCTAGCGACCAGAGCCGGACCGTCCGCTGATGCGTGGACCATTCCTCAACCAATGTGGGAACTCGTTGCAGCCCACTGTACGGCCGACAACGCCAACCCGGTCGGATACGCGGCTGCGCTGGCTGGCCAGTTGGCCTGCGCAAGGATCGCCTGGAGCAAGGCAGCCGCAGCGGGCGACAGGCTCGCCAAGTACAACCTAGGGACCTTGCTGCAAAACGAGGGCGACCTGCAGGCCGCTGAAGCATTGATGCGTGAGGGAGCGGAAGCGGGCGGAGCTGAAGCAATGTCCGGCTACGGCGTCCTCCTCGCCGAACGGGGAGCTACGGCCGAGGCCGAGGCATGGCTCGCCAAAAGCGCAGCCACAGGCAGTCCCGAAGGCATGTACAACTTCGCCTCGCTGTTGTACAAAAAAGGGGAACTCGCCAGAGCGCTACGCTGGTTTGAGAAGGCAGCAAACTATGGCATCGTGCCAGCGGTCTACAACCTTGGCCACATCCTCGAAGAGTCCGATGACCCCAAAGACGTTTATCAGGCCATCGTGTGGTTCCTCCGGGGCGCCGACCAACTCGACGATCCTGATTGCCGGTTCCGCCTTGGAAGTCTCTACTTCAAAGCACGACAGTATTCTGACGCTGAACGCCACTACCGGATTGCAGCAGACGCCGGCCACGCAGCCGCCATGGGCCAGCTCGGCTGGGTCCTCATGGTACAAAAGACCGGCCGGATCGATGAGGCCGAGCAATGGATGCGAAGAGCGGTGGCCGCCGGCCATACGCCTTCCATTCTCAACCTCAGCAACGTAATGAAGCTGCGCGGCAGGTTCGATGAAGCCTCTGAGTTGGCCGCTCAATGGCGGCATGAGGTGAAAGACGGATTCTCACTCGACGGTATGGAATTGGTTGTGCAGCCATTGACCACGACAAGGTCGCCTCACGACTCGGATCCGAGTCCGAAGAAGGCACGTCGCCGAGCGAGTACAGCTCATCCACCCGAGGCTTCCACTTGCCAAGGTTGAAAGTACTTATGTCTCCGAGTTCGCTGGCGGATCTCACGGTCGACGTCGATTTGCCGTGGACACCACTCGCACCACGCCGGCGCAAACCACGGGTACACCGGTCGCCGCGACCGTCGGTGGTTACCCCGATCAGTTCCCAGGCATGATCCTGCTGGTCGACGGCTCCGGGTAACCCCGCCGGCCTAGAGATTTACTCAGTCACTGATGAACGTCCGGCAGCTCCCTGGCCCGAGCACATCCACCCCGAGCCGGACGACGGGCCGCCTGCCGACGCTGATCTATGAAGAGCCGTTCTCATTCTGTAGCCATTCACCCCATCGGCATCGGACGATCCGGGAACTACCTCGGACCGGTTGTGCGACGTAGTGCCGGACTGCGACTGGGATTATGGCTAGTTCGATGAGAAAGGGACGGCTGCGTGTTCGTATCCGAGGTGACGGTCAGCAACTTGCGGTCATGCCGACAGATCCGTGTGCCTCTCCGACGAGATGTAACGGTGTTGGCAGGCGAAAACAACGCCGGAAAGACTACGGTCATCGAGTCGCTACGGCAGCTGACGGAGGCACTGGACGGCCGCCGCGGCACTGGTCTTGACGAAAGCGACGTGTTCGACGGGGCGGGCGAGGCCGAACAGATCCGGTTGGCGGCCCGCCTGGACGAGATCGATGTGCTGCAGGCCGGCACCTACCGTGAAGGATTCCTGGACGGCATCGGGGTGGAAGGTCAGCGGTCTGCGGCCTGGGCATTGACCTACACCCGACCGCCCGTCGGCCGACGGCGTGGCAGCGTGACGTGGTCAGTGGGTGCGGGTCGGGAAATTACTGGAGAGCCCGCAGCTCGCACCGGAGTCCGCCACGTCCATCTTCCGGCGCTGCGTGACGCCGTTCGGGATCTCGGAGTCGGGGGCGGTGCGCGTATCCGGGTGATGCTGGAGGCTTTGCTAGGCGGGCGGCAGGAGGTTGACGCGTTCGTCGACCGGGCTGGCAAGCATTTGACTGCACTCGCCGCCGACGACGCCGTCCGGCAGGTCGGCGAGGCGGTCAGCCTCTCGTTAGGGTCCATCACCGCGGGTGCCCACCGCCAGCACGCCGGGTTGACAGTCACCGACCCGAGCCTGGGCTCGCTGGCGCGTGCTCTTCGCATGCTGATCGGCGACGCCGAACTGCCACTGACCGGCTCGATCGACGCATCAGGGCTCGGCTACGCCAACGCTTTGTACATCGCGACAGTCCTGGCTGAGCTGGAGACCGCCCGCGAGGCGGACCTCACGCTGCTTCTGGTCGAGGAGCCGGAGGCACACCTGCATCCGCAGCTGCAGACGCTGCTGCTGCGCTATCTTAAGCGGCGCGCTGCCTCCTCGCGCTCCCGCGAGATCACTGACCCAGCGGAGCCAGCCGGGCACATCCAGGTGGTGATCACAACCCATTCGCCGGTGCTGTCCGCGGCGGTGAGCGTGGACGACTTGGTGGTGATGGCCCGAAGCCCGCGCCTACAAGTAGCGGGCTGGGAGGCGCGGGCCGTACCGGTAGCAAGCCTTGGTTTGAAAGCCAAGGAGGTACGCAAGCTCAACCGCTACCTGGACATCACCAAGAGCACTTTGTTGTACGGCCCGCGCACCATCCTCGTCGAAGGGCTTTCCGAGGCGCTGCTCCTGCCCCCCTTCGCTGATGTGGTTCTTGCCGCTCCCGTCGACGCCAACGCCGAACAGCGGCGGGCGGCAGTCGAGGCGGCCGAACGCTTCCACGGCTCGACCCTGATCTTCGTGGACGGTGTCGACTTCGGCCCCTACCTCAAAGTGCTGCTGACCCCAGCCGACGGGGCACGCATCGGCCAGCGCGTCGCTGTCATCACCGACACCGACACCGCCGATGCCAACGGCGAACCTAGCCGGGTGACCAAGGCCCGCGGGCTGGCAGCCGAACACGGCCTGGGCACTGACGTCCTCGGCATCTTCCTCGCTCACCACACCTTCGAACCGACGCTGATGCTGCCCGGCAACGAAGACCTGCTGCGCGAAGCGTTCCTGGATTGCGCCCCCCGCTCACAGGCACGATGGCAGGCAGTAATGGACACCGATGCCAGCCAGCGTCCCGAACGGTTCCGACTTCTGTTCGTGGACAAGGATAAAGACCCCAACGCCGACGGCACGGCGGTCTCGAAGGCCGAGTTCGCACACGCACTCGCCGACCGGCTCACTCCCGGCTGCGGGTTCACCGTCCCGGACCACCTGGTCCAGGCGATCGGGTTCATCGCCACCAGCCCCGTCCCTGCGACGACACCGGAGGCCGAGTGACCGGCACGGCCCGCGGACGCGCCGATCAGCAGCAACACGATGCGATCGTGGCGCCGTCGCCCCTATTCGTGCAAGCCTGTCCCGGCGCCGGCAAGACCCACGTGGTGGTCTCCCGTCACCTCGGCGGTCCCACACCACACCTGCGCCAAGGACGGGCCTTGTTGTCGTTCACGCGCGCAGCCAGCGAACAGATGCGCCGACGCTGCCATCGCCAGTCACGGCCCGACGCCGCTACCTTTCCGCACTACCTCGGCACGCTCGACAGCTTCATCTACGATCTGCTCGTCGCCCCGCACTTGCCCGCCAACCGGACGTGGCAGCTCTTGGACTCCTGGGACCGGCTGCCTGCGCCGGTCAAACTCGACCGCGAAGTCGGACTGCACTGCTTTCCCTTCGGCTACGATCCCGATACCGATACCGAGACAGTCCGCCAGGACCTACTCGATACAACCACAGCCCGCCTGATCAACAGCAGCAACAGGCCATGGTCGGCGTGGCAGCAACAGGCTAAATCCGTTCGCAATATCCAGTACCGCAACGGATACCTTACGGGCCACGAAACGCGCATCCTCGCCCTGAAAGCGTTACGCGCCAAAGGCGAGCAAGCGTATGGCCCGCTGAGGTCGCGCTTCTCCGAAATCGTCGTCGACGAGGCCCAGGACTGCTCGGTGGCAGATCTTGCCATCCTGGAGTGCCTGCATGAGACAGGCCTTCCGCTCGTGTTGGTCGGCGACCCGGACCAGATGATCTACGGCTGGCGTGATGCCGATCCCAAGCGGCTTGCCGCACTTGCTCAGACCCTCGGTCGCACCGTTACGTTGACCGGCAACCGACGTAGCACCAGGTCCATCTGCCGGCTCGCCTCCACGCTGCGTACCGGACGCCGCCCACCTGACAACAGCGTTGGTGAACATTCCGACGATCCGCCGGTCCTTCTCATCGGAACTACGTTCGCCACCAGGGGCAGGGCCACTCACTCGGCCAGCGGCCGATCCGTCGTCGACATCTTCGCCGAGCATGCTGACATCCTCAAGATCCCTGCACATGAGCGGCTGGTCACCGCCCGGCTGCGTGCGAGCCTGCCCGGCAACTCCACACGCGCTGCGACTTCGCCAGCCGACCGGCTCGCCCAGGCCTGGCACACTGTGCACGTCGGCACCGCCGATGCCGGCCAGATCGACCGCGCCTGTCTCACGGCCGCACGGCACTTGCTGCGCGTCTGGTACCCCGATAGCTCCGGCAGCGTGCAGACCATTATCACCACCCACCAACTCACCAATCACGACCTGATGCGCCACGCGTTCGCGTTTCTCTTCGCGCTTCCGGAGCCAGGGCCGTCGTGGCCAACGGCGGTCAACCACCAGCTCAAGACATGGCCGCGGCCAGCCACCGCAGCCCCGCGAGGCAGCATCGGCCAGCTGCGCGGATCACCGGCTCACTCTTCCGCCAGTGCAGCCCGACCCGCTACCTGTCGCGTGGACAATGTCCACCAGGTGAAAGGAGACGAGTACGATGCGGTGCTCCTCCTGCTACCCGACGACGACATCGTGCGCTCATGGCGTGACGGTGACCCGGCCGACGACGAGACCCTGCGCACCTGGTACGTCGCGGTCACTCGCGCCCGACGCCTGCTCGCGCTCGCGGTCCCGGACAACCAACGCGCCGAAGTCCACGAATTCCTTGCCGCACATGACGTGCCACTGCGGCAGATATAGGCAGCGCTATCGAGTAACCGACTTGGCGGGTCAACTCGTACTACGCGTTGCTCATCATCGCTGCTCTCGCTCGTGTCACATGCGGTAGTAGTCGGCGTACCATGCAGCTTGCCCTTCGACCGAGAAGTCGGTGAAGTCGCCTGCTGCCTCGCCGCGGCGGATGTGGTCCAATGCGCGTGCAGCTTCCTCGGATCCCTTGGCGGCCAGGTATGCCTTGGTCTCGGCGAGGCCGCCACCGCACAGCAGTTGGACGTCGATCGAGCAGGATGCATCCCAGCTTGACGACTTCGCACGCCAGATCGTCAGGACATCCCTGATCACGCCAGCGTTGAACAGCTGGACGCAGCACAGCTTCATCACCTCCGTGTCGCCGTAGCCTTGGTTTTGCCGTTCGAGCTCAGTCTGGGTCGTGAGCAGGTCACGGATGTGATCCAGGTGCTCGCCAGTGGGGTTCAGGCCGTAGCGGCGCAGGAGTTCCTCCTCGTTCACTACGACTCCTATGTGTTTCGGCGCCCGAGCCGGACCTAGATCGACAATACGCCGTGACCGGGGTAGGTAACCCCGCCTGATGTGGTACCTGAGCGGGTCGGTCGCGGTCAGCACCCCTACGCCGGCTCCCAATCGAGAAGTTCCTCGGCCCGGCCGTCCGCCGCGAGCGCCGCCAAGGCATCCAATGGGTGCCATCGAGCCTGAGCGCAATGGCCGTATGCTTCGATGCTTTGCAGCGAAGGGGTGCCGATGACTGATGATCGTATTTGGCTCGATCCACCCACCGACAATCGGAGCGTTCCGCGCCGCCGCATCGATGTCCGCCCGGGCCGGTGGTTCACGACGCTGACCTTGGATCGTGACGACTATGTGTGGCGAGCTCGCAAGGATAGGCGGGACGCTGATGCCGATCTGCGTCCCGGATTTGAGGATGCGTTGGCACGCTACATGAACGCTGCGTGCACATACCTGTGGGCGGACGGCTATCCGGGAACCTTCCTCACGAGCCTAGGTCCCGAGACTGTCACTATAGTGGCGCCGTTTGCCATGGCGGACGAGGCTGCGCAAGCGCTCAAGAGCGCCGAGATGGATGGCGACATGACGAAGCTGGAGGCCGTAGCTGCGAAGCTTGTGATTCCACTTGATCAATGGCTGGCGCCGGGCGAGCGGGAGCTGCGCCGTGGTGTCGACTTCACGGCCCCACCAACGGCGTTCCTCAGGTTTCTCCGCGCGGAGGCGAGTAAGCGCGGCCTTCGCCTTAACGGCCGGGCAATGCCACATGCCGTATGGGTCCGGCCGCAGATGCCGGCGTTGGCGCGTGAGCTGCAGACACAGTTCCCCGAACAATATGCGGCTTACGCGGATCCTGTGCGCTACGCCGACTACGAGCAGAACGACAACGAGCCCGTGCGTCCCTACGTCGGTGGCCGCACAGCGCAAAGACCCAGCGTTGTAACACCCGTTGTCTTCCAGGAATCACGGATCGGGCTTGACCAGGGCAGAAAGTGTCCGTGCGGGATGCACGACCCATGGGCGCAACACAACGGGTCGCGGCACATCGAGGTACACACGCAGTGGTCAACCGGAGTGGCGATCCCGCGGAGCTTAACGTGGATCGGCGGGAACATCGCCGTGGTAACGGCGACCTCGCCACTAGCATGGCGCAAGCTGGCATTCCAGTGCGCGCTGGTGCCGAAGCGGGAGAATGGCTACGACTTTGCGTCGTTCGACGTCGGTGATGGTGAACCGTCGGACGAAAACCTGCGCGCTTACCTCTATCGGGTAGGTGGGCGCGTGATCGGGTTTGTGTCGGTCCTGGATTCCTCCAGCCAATGGTGGCACGAGTTCGACAGCGAAGACGAGCCTGAACTGACCGCCAACACGATCCGTCCTGTCGTGAACGTCATTTTCACAGCACAGATCTGGCGTAGGCACGGGATCGCCAAGGAACTGGTTGAAGCCATCGCAAAAGACTCCAACATCACACTGACGGATGTTGCCTGGTCCGGCCCATTCTCCGAATCAGGATACGCGTTGGCGAAGCGCATCAATCCTCACGGCGTCTGGATGAATTGATGCTTGGCCGACCCGAAGAAGCGATGTTGTCGCCGGGTACGCGAAACCATCGCCGGCTCGCTCGATGGCTCGCTGAGTGGTTGGATGGCGGCTGCTCAGTGGCGCAGACGCACTGTCCGATTAGACCGTTCAGTCGAGCAGACGGGCAGGACGGTCAGCATGGCACAGCAGCTCGCGGGTTAGACGAGCGCCTCCGCCGGCAGGTTCTCGAAGGCGCATTCGGCTCGGCCGGATACCCGGTGTATTTCGCTGGACGTCGGCTGTCAGGATAGACGCCGATTACTCTGCGTCGGATGGAGGCAAGCGTGGTTGCGGGACCGGGCCGCTGGCATCAGGCTGGGCGGTCGGAGTTTCCTTGGGAGCAGGATGCGCTCGACCACGTGCGCAACCTTATGCCCGACACCGAGCCGTACCGTGCCTGGGCGATCTTTTCGTTCACCGCTGCGTCCGGCCACGTGCGGGAGGTCGACCTGCTCATCGCGGTGCCCGCCGGTCTGTTTCTCATCGAGATCAAGAGTCATCCGGGGCGGTTGACGAACCAGGGTGGCACGTGGCTATTTCGTGCACCGGATCAGACCCGCACCATAGCCAACCCGCTTCACCTGACCGACCGGAAGTCCAAGGAGCTCAAGAGCCGGCTGGAGTGGGCGCGGAACAAGCTTCACATCGCCGAGCCGATCCCGTTCATCGATGCGGCGGTTTTCCTTTCCGCTCCGAACCTGCGCAGCGAGTTGGACGCCCAGCAGAGCATCAAGGTGTACGGGTGCAACGACCGCGCCACCGGGCTGCCAAGGATCTGGGACGACTTCCTCGGTCTACCGCCCCGCACGGAGCGGCATCGCCTGTCGCCCGCGTTGTCGCGCCAGCTGCCTCGCTTGCTGCAAGAGATAGGCATCGACGCGGCGCAGGCGCACCTGCGGCTGGGTCGCTGGCGGCTCGACCCTCGACCGATCGATTCGGGTCCATGGTGGCAGGATCGGCTTGCCCGTGACGAGCAACTACGCGATGACCAGCGCCGGGCGCGGATCTATCTGTCCGGGTTCCAGGCAAGCGTTGAGCAGCGACGGGCG
>JBIOYB010000024.1:0-45152 GCA_044869915.1 Allorhizocola sp. | reverse complement strand
GGAACTGGGGGAAGCCACGTCAAAAATAAGCTGTGTTTCTCCTGCGCTTCGTTTTCCAAGTCGTGTTTTCAAGCCGTGTTTTCAAGCCTTTCCACGCCGGGTGGCGGCTTCGCGAGCTCTGATTCTTGTCACGGTCACGGCGTCTTCCGGGCGCGTGGCGTGACGTCGATCAAGCTGGCAGCTAAACGAGGCAATGACCTGCCGCGCTCACTCATCCCATCGGGGGCCGGGGCAGGACCGTTTCCACAATCCAAGGTGGCAGCCATACGCGGCATTGAGGTGCCGCCCACCGACAAGCTCACTCCGCCGGGGCGGTGGCAAACCACCCGGCAGCTGAGTGGAAGGCGGTGCCGGGATGTCCGTTTTGGGGATTAAAAACGCTCTACCTCGTCCCCAAAACGGATATCCCGGCAGCGCCCCCAGCGTGCCCAGCCGCAAGGACACCAACCCCGGCCACCGCACCGCCCCCAGCGTGCCCAGCCGCAAGGTTTTCTACGCCAGCCCCACCAACGAAACCGCCAACCGTCAGGGCCAAATGTTCAGGACTAGTTGGGGGGCAAGGGAAAGTGCGACCGTGGCGAGGGTCGCGGCGAGCAGGGGGATGGTGGTGGCGAGGGTGGGGCGCGGTGGAAGAAGAAGTGGTGCGGCGATCGCCGGTGGCGTGGAGGGCTCGGGCTCCGGTGCTGCGGGGGCGGCGGATGGGGCTCCGACGGTGGCAGGGATAGGCGCCGGGGCGGGCGGGGGCGTGGCGGGGGCCGCGCGGTAGAGGGCGGCGAGGGGGCGCCAGTAGACGGCCAGGCCGACGACGGACATGAGCGCGACGACGCCCGCGAGCCACCAAAGGCCCACGTCGAGCAGGGCTTTGAGCACGGTGAACTTGGCGAACAGGCCCGCGAGGGCGGGGGGCAGGCCGGCGAGGCCGATCAGCGCGAGGGCGAGCATGCCCGCGCGCCAGGGCGCGGCGCGGCCCATGCCGCGCAGGTCGTCGAGCACGCCACCGTCGCTTGTGGCCGGTCGCAGGGCGGCCACCGCGCTGAACGCGCCCAGCTCGAGGGCAAGGAAGAACATCGTGTAGGCCAGGGTCGCGGACAGCAGGCCGGGAGCGGTGGTCGGGGTGGCGATGGCGAGCCCGCCCAACGGGGCCAGGATGAACCCGGCCTGCGCCACGGACGACCAGGCGAGGAGGCGGACGGTCCGCTGCTGCCGCAGGGCGACGAGCGTGCCGATGAGCAGGGAGGCGGCGGCGAGCACGGCCAGGGTGGCGCCGGCGGCGGTGGCGAGGCCGCCTGCTTCGACGGTGCCGGAGACGACGAGCAGGATCGCGACCACGCCGCCGAGCTTGGAGGCGGTGGACAGGTATGCGGCGATGGGGATGGGCGAACCGTCGTAGGTGGACGGTGCCCAGGCGTGCGTCGGGGCCGCGGCGACCTTGAAGGCCAGCCCGGTGAGCAACAACGCCAGGCCGGCGAGGGCCAGCGGGCGGCCGCCCGGGAGGACCGACTCGTGCATGACGGCTGGGAGCTCGACGGTGCCCGCGTTGAGGTTGAGCAGGGCGGCGCCGAGCAGGCTGATGGCCGTGGCGACAACGCTGGTGGTGAAGAACGTGACGGCGGCGGAGGCGCCCTGGCCCGCGCGACGCCGGTGCAGTGCCACGAGGGCATAGAGCGGGAGGGTCAGGGTTTCGAGGGCGACGATCAGTGTGATCAGGTCGCGGACTCCGCCGAGGACCACACCGCCGGTCATGGCGCACGCCAGCAGGAAGCCGGTCTCGCCGGCGGGGGCGTCGCCCGCGCGCAGTGCGGGGAGGTAGAGCAGGAGGGCAAACGCGGTCAGGGCCGCGATCACCACGGCCACGAGGCGCGCGAGGTCGTCGTAGACCCACAGGAGCAGGTCGAACCGTCCACTTGGGACGATCGCCGCGCACACCGTGGTCGCGATGGCGCCCGTGAGCGCCGTGAGGTAGGGGGCGATCCAGCGCGGGATCGCGACATCCACGACGAGCACGGCCACGGCCGTGGCCGCAGCGAAGATCAGCGGCCAGATCATCGCGCCACCGCCCCCGAGATCAGGACCGCACCGGCGGCGACTTCGACGACGAGCACAGGCACCACCCCGAGCACGAAAGTGAGCAGGATCAACGGGGCCCAGGCGACCAACTCGGGCCAGCGGGCCTCGCCGGCTGTGGACAGCGCGGGCGAGGCGGGCCCGTGGCTCACCCGGCGCAGCATCCGCAGAAGGTAGGCAGCCGTCAAGGCGCCGCCCACGGCGGCGAGGATCGCCAACACCGTCCACAGTGGACCACCGCGCTGGTAGGCCGCGAAGATGGCGAACGCCTCGCCCCAGAACCCGGCCAGCCCCGGCAGCCCCAGGCTGCCCAGCGCCGCCACCCCGAGGATCCCGGCCAGCCAGGGCGCCCGCTCGCGCAGCCCGCCCAGGTCGGCCAGCTCGCCGGTGTGTGCCCGATCCTTGATCGCCCCGGCGAGGAAGAACAGCAGCCCGGTGAGCACGCCGTGCGCGATGTTGCCGATCAGTGCGGCTTGCAGCCCGATCGCGGAACCTGTCGCCGTCCCCAATAAGACAAAGCCCATATGCCCGACGGAAGAGTAGGCGATGAGCCGTTTCAGCTCTGTTTGCACCAGGCAGACCAGGGATCCCACGATGATGGCGGCGACCGCGAGCACCCCGAGGACCGGCGCGGCGCGCGCGAACCCGTCGGGTGTGATGCCGATGCCGACCCGGATCAGCCCGTAGGTGCCCATCTTCAGCAGCACGCCGGCCAGGATCACGCTGCCGACCGTCGGCGCCTCGGTGTGCGCGTCGGGCAGCCAGGTGTGCAGCGGCCACAGCGGGCTCTTGATGGCGAACGCGACCGCGAACAGCCCGAACACCCACAGCTGCGTGGTGGGCGGGAGTGTGGGTGAGGCCGTGAGCGCCACCATGTCGGCCGTGCCCGCCGACACGACCACGACGACCACGCCGACCAGCAGCAGGACCGAGCCGGCGAGCGTGTAGAGCGCGAACTTGAGCGCGGCCCGCCGCCGGCCCTCGCCGCCCCACACCGCGATCACCGCCGCCATCGGCAGCAGCACCACCTCGAACGCGATGAAGAACAGCACGAGATCCTGCGCGAGGAACGTGCCGAGGATGCCCAGCTCGATGATCAGGAGCAGCGCGCCCAACACGTTGCCCCGGCCCGGGTTGGGCGTGTGCCACACCGAATAGGCGCAGCAGAGCACGGTCAGCAGGGCGGTCAGCACGACCAGCGGGTAGGAGATGCCATCGATCCCGAGGTGCAGCCGCAGGCCCAGCGCCGGAACCCACGCGTAGTCAAGCTCGTGCCACATGCCCGCGGGCCGGTCGAACCCGAGCGGCACCGCCACGGCGAGCGTGAGCAGTGCGGCCGCCAAGGAAACCTTGCGGCCCAGAGCATCCGGCACCGCGAGCGCGATCACCGCACCGGCGAGCGGGATGGCGAGCGTCCACAGTAGAAGGTTCACCATAGCGCGACCGTCACCCCCGCCACCGCCAAAATCAATGCACCGGCAAGGACGCCCGCGAACGCGCGCGGAAGGGCCGCGCGATGCCATCGCGCGAGGCCCGCCCCCGCCGACTCGGTGAGGCGTCCGATGCCCATCACTATCCCATCCACCCCCGACACATCCATCGTCTTCACTACCTGGGCGAGCCCGACCACGGGTTTGACCACCAGCCAGTCCTGCACCGGGTTGAGACCGAAGCCATCGCCGACCCAGCCGAGCCCGGCCATCGGGTCGCGCCGGCGGCACATCACCCAGCCGAGCGCGATGCCTGCGGCCGCGAGCGCCAGCGGCAGCGCAACGGTGCCGTCCAGGTGCACGAGGTCGGTGCCCGCGAGATAGATCCCCACGCCCAGCCCGAGCGACGGGATCGCCAGCAGCACAAGCGGTCCGGTCATCACCCAGCTCGGCTCATGCCCGTGCGCCCGCTGCGGCCCGAGGAACGTCAGCACCAGCAGCCTGGTCGAATACCATGCGGTCAGCGCAATGCCGGCGAGCGCCGCGTACAAAAGAAAAGGTCTTTGGGAAAGTGCGGCGACGATCGCCTCCTTGCTCCAAAAACCTGCCAGTGGGGGGATGCCGACCAGCGCGGCGAGCCCGATGAGCATGGTGACGAAGGTCAGTGGCATGTCGCGCCTCAGGCCGCCCATCCGCGACATGAGGTTGCTGCCCACCGCATGGATCACCGACCCCGCGCAAAGGAAGAGCAGAGCCTTGAACGCGGCGTGGGTGAGCAGGTGGAACATTGCCGCGTCGACCGCGCCCACCGCGAGCGCCGCCATCATGTAGCCCAACTGCGACACGGTCGACCACGCCAACACCCGCTTGATGTCGTCGGCGCCCGTCGCCGCCAGCGCGCCCAGCAGGAGCGTGATCCCGGCCATCACGCCGAGCACGGTCAGCGCGGTCGGGCTCGCCGCGTACAGCGGGAACAGCCGCGCGACCACGTACACGCCGGCCGCGACCATCGTGGCCGCGTGGATGAGCGCCGAGATCGGTGTCGGGCCGGCCATCGCGTCGGGCAACCAGGTGTGCAGCGGGAACTGTGCGCTCTTGCCCGCCACGCCCGCCAGCAACAGCAGCGCGGCCACCGTGACGGTCGTCGGGTCCAAGGTGGGCACTGCCGCGAGCACCTCGGAGATGTCGAAGCTGCCCACCTTCGAGCCCAGCCAGATCACGCCGAGCAGGAACCCGACGTCGCCGACACGGGTCACCAGGAACGCCTTCACGGCCGCGCCCGGCGCCTCGGGCAGGCCGCGATCGTGCGCGATCAGCAGGTACGAGCAGGCGCCCATCACCTCCCACCCGATGAGCAGCATGATGAGGTCGCCGGAGAACACCACCGTGAGCATGGCCGCGGTGAAGATGCTGATCTGGGCCGCGTACGGACCGTATCGTTCGTCGCCGCTCAGATAGGAGATGGAGTAGACCTGCACGCAGAGCGCGACGACCGCCACCGCGAGCGCCATGAGCAGGGCCCGCCGGTCGACATCGACGCTCGCTGTGATCTGGAAGTCTCCGAACCGCACCCAGTCGAAGGCGCCACTGTCCGGGCCATCGAACCCGATCAGTGCCACGGTTACGAGGGCGAGCGCGATCCCGGCGCCCAGCACCCCGAGCGCGGCGGCGACGGGCCGGTTGCGCTGCGGCAGGAGCAGGCCGACCAGCCCGAGAACCATCGGCGCGGCGGTGAGAGCGACGGTGAGACCCACGGTCGTCATGACCGACATCCTGCCGTGTTCCGAGCATCGACGCGAGTACTGAACCGGCGGCGGATGTCAGGCACGGCTAAGGTGTAGGCCCATGGCACCCCTCCGACCCCTGTTTGCCTGGGCGCTGCTCGGCTACGCGGCGATCGACATCTTCTTCACCCTCGCGCACTGGGTGGAGCCGTTCCGCGGCGGCAGCTTCCTGCAGCGCGCGCACGACGCCGACTTCACCACGCTGGTGACGATCGGCTTTCCCATCCTGGCCGTGCTCATCGCGGCGCACCTGCAGCCCGTGCTGGGCACCGCCAAAATCGTCGCGGCGGTCGCGCTGGTCGAATACACCGCCATCATCTGCCTGGGCGCGATGACCTTCATCATCGGCCTGCCTCACCTGGCCAACGTGAACAGCGCGGTCTCCGTGCTCGAATACGTCGTCCGCGGCTTCGTCGGCCTGGCCTTCGCGGCGCTGGCCGCCTTTGGCACGGCCCGCACCTTCCTGAGCCTGGGTGGCACCCTGCCGATCAAACTGCCTTGATCAGGAGCTGGCCGGGCCACGGGCCGCGCGGGGTGTCGACGGTGAAGGGCTCGGTGGCGGTGAAGCCCTGCGATTCGTAGTAGCGGACCAAGGCACGGTCGTCACCCGCGTAACAGTCCACACGCAACAGTCCGGCGCCCTGCGCCCGCGCGAGCACCGAAGCGTGGTCGAGCAGGGCGCCGCCGACGCCTTGCCCGGCGTGTGCGCGGCCGGTCACGAGGAAGTTCACGTATAGCTCGGGCTCGGTCGCGGCCGGGACATATTCGGGCGCCTCGCCCACGGCCAGCGCACCGGCTGGTGTGCCGCCGTCGGTCCAGGCGAGATAGAGGCCGCCCGCATCGACCCACTTTTGCGCCTGCGAGATCCGGCGCGGGTGTGTCGACTGCCTTTCGGTGCCCCACTGCCCGGTGCGCCCGATGTCGGCCAGCCATTGCGCGGCGTCGTCGAGCAGTTGCAACGCGACCGGGATCCCGTCCTGGTCAGATTTTAAGATTTTCATCAAGTGGTACCTCGTCAACGTTGATGTTCGCGCGGAGCCGGAAGAGCCGCAGGACGAGCGCGAGCCCCACGCCCACCTCGGCGGCCGCGATGACGATGACGAACAGGGTGAACACCTGGCCGGTCACCTGCTGGCGCATGGTGTCCGTGGTGACGAGGATCAGGTTGACGGCATTGAGCATCAGCTCGACCGACATCAGCACGAGCACCGCGTTGCGCCGGCGCAGCACGCCGTAAACCCCGATGGCGAACAGCAGCGCGGCGGTCAGCAGCGGTATCACCGGGCGGATCACGACGCGCTCTCCCTGCCGCTCGGGGATCTGGACAAGACGATGGCGCCGATGAGCGCGGCCAGCAGCAGCACCGACAGCACCTCGAACGGCAGCACCCATGCGTCGAAGATGGTCTCGCCGAGCCGCTGTGCCGAGCCGGTGGCGGGCGCGGGCACCCGGGTGTCGGCGAACACCCACACGAACAGGCCCGACAGGCCCAGGCCCGTGCCCGCGCCGACGAGCAGCGCCGGGCCCGGCGGGCGGTCGAGGTCGGGGCTCGGCCCGATCGGCGCCTTGGTCAGCATCACCGCGAACAGCAGGAGCACGACGACGGCGCCCACATAGATGAGCACCTGCACCCAGGCGGCGAACTCGGCGCGCAGCAGCAGGAACTCCACCGCGACCGCGCCCAGCGTCACGACCAGCCAGAGCCCGGCGCGCACGAGGTGCTCGGTGAGCACGACGGCCAGCGCCGCGCCCACGGCGACGAGGCCGACCGCGGTCAGCAGCACATCCGAAAGCGTCATGAGGCCGGCTCACCGCGTGTGTCAGAGCGACCACCGGCGTCATCGCGCGGCGATGCGCTTGCCCCGGTGGCCTTTTTCAAAGCGTTGGTTTCCTCTTTGGACGGTTCGCCGTTTGGGTCGTGCGGCGGTGGCGGCGGCACGGTCTCCATCCACTTGTCGAGCCGGTCCTTGTCGTGGATCAGGTCGCGGATGTCGTATTCGGCGTATTCGAACTCGGGCGACCAGAACAGCGCGTCGAACGGGCACACCTCGATGCAGATCCCGCAGTACATGCAAAGAGAGAAGTCGATGTCGAACCGGTCGAGCACGTTGCGCTGCCGTGGGCGGGCCGCGCCCGGGACGACGACCTCCTCCTTGTGCGAATCGATGTAGATGCACCAATCCGGGCACTCGCGCGAGCACAGCATGCAGACCGTGCAGTTTTCCTCGCGCAGGGCGATCACGCCGCGGGTGCGGGGCGGCAGCTCGGGCGCGACATCCGGATATTGCTGCGTGGTCGAGCGGGACACCAGGGTCTTCAGCGTGATGGCCAGACCCTTGCCCAGGCCCACTCCCGGAACGCCACTCATGAACACTCATCCTGCCCCTTTCGCATGGAAAAGCCAAGAATCATGAACATGAGCGGGGGCACCACCGGGCTCTCGAGCGCGGGCGAGAACACCGCGACCACCACCGCGAACGCGACCGCCGCCACCGCCCACGGATCATGGCGCGCCTGCCGGGCCAGCAGCGCCAGCCAGGCCAGGTAGCAGGCGAGCCCGATCAGCCCGGTCTCGACGGCCAGGTGCAGCCAGAACGAGTCCACGCTCTTGCCGTGGAAGCCGAGCATGTCGAAGCCGCCTGGTCCCCAGCGCGGGTGCCGGTACCACTGGTCGTCGTGCTGGAGGGCGACGATGCCGCCGAAGGTGCCCGCGCCATACCCGAGCAGCGGCCGGTCTCCCAACAAGGCCACCCCCTGCTGGGCGTAGACGATGCGGATCTCGCGCTCGGGCCCGAGGTGGCGGCAGGCGCTTCCGGGCCGCCCGTCCTGGCGGGCGTCCTCGGGCGGCCCGCACACGGGCAGGCTCAGGTCGGGCGGCGGCCGTTCGTGGGCGATCGGCACCCCGAGGGCGTCGACGGCACCCCAGAATCGGCGCGTGACCTCCGCCCGGACGCCGGGCAGCGCCACGATGGGCACGGACGCGAGCGCGATCATGGCCAGCAGTCCGGCGGCCAGCCTTCGCACCGGCACCCGGCGATAGATCGCGAGGATGGTCACGCCCGCCGCCACGCCCAGCAGGGATTCGCGCGACTGGGTGGCCGCGAGCCCGGCGGCGAACAGCGCGGCCGCCGCCCACCTGAGGCGGTGCCGCCACACGAGCGTGCCGAGCAGCGCCAGCCCGCTCAGGTGGCCCAGGTCGTTGGGGTGTTCGTAAAACCCTTGGGCACGGTGGATGGCTGCTGTGCTCAGGTCGGTCCAGCCGAGCAGCGTGTACGCGGGCTCGCCGACGACGACCTGGACCACGGCGACGGCGCAGTTGAGTGCGGCCCAACCGCCCACGGTCCAGAGCATGGCTCGGCACCAGCGGTCCGGCGGCCGCGCCACTCGGATCGCATACAGGACAACGGCTCCGCGCAGGTACACCCAAAGCGCCTGTCCGATCACGACGACCGGGACGGCGCCGAACAGTCCGCTCAGGACGATGACGAGGGCCAGCGCCGCGAGCGCGTAATCGGACGGCATCGCCCGCGGGCGCCGCCGCTCCCGCACCGCCAGCGCCACCGTTGCCGCCAGAAGCGCAAGCAAGAGCCCGTTTTTCAGCGTCTTGACCCACGCGGCCTGCAACCACGCCTCAATCAGGACCTCAAGCAGGAAGGCAGTCAGAAGCCCCGTAACCAGCCGCCTCAGCACGCTCTACATTGGACCGTACCCGAGCGAGTTTCGCTTACCCCAAAGCCACCCGGACGCCGGCGGTGAGCACCAGCTGTGCCAGCGCCACCGGCACGAGCACCAGCCAGCACAGCCGCTGCAGCTGGTCCTCCCGCAGCCGCGGCCACGCCACCCGGAACCAGATCACCACAAAGGCCACCGCGCCGGTCTTGAGCAGCATCCACAGCCAGCCCAGGGTCTCCGGCATCGGCCCGTGCCAGCCGCCCAGGAACAGCGTGGCGGTCAGCGCCGAGATGACGACTATGCCTACATATTCCGCGAGCAGGAAGAAGGCGAATCGCAGGCCGGTGTATTCGGTGATGTAGCCGAACACGAGCTCCGAATCGGCGATCGGCATGTCAAACGGCGGACGCCGGATCTCCGCCAGCCCCGAGACGAAGAACACCACCGCGGCCGGAAGCTGCCACAGCAGCCACCACGGCTGCCACGCGGCCACGATCCCGGGCAGGCTCAGCGTGCCCGCGGCCATCGCCACGCTCGCCGCCGACAACACGAACGGCAGCTCGTAGCCCATCAGCTGGGCCGCGGCGCGCAGCCCGCCCAGCAGCGAGTATTTGTTGGCCGACGCCCACGCGGCCATCAGCACGGCCACCACACCCACGCCCACGATCGCGAGCACGAAGAACAGCCCGACGTCGAGATTCTTGCCGACGAGGTTGTCTCCCGGCCCGAGAGGGATGACGACCAACGCCAAAAGGTACGGGATGAGGGCCACCGCGGGCGCGAGTTTGAACACCGGGCCGTCGGCCGCGCGCGGCGTGATGTCCTCCTTCTGCGCGAACTTCACGCCGTCGGCGAGCAACTGTGCCCAGCCATGGAAGGCGCCCGCATACATCGGGCCGAGCCGGGCCTGCATGTGCGCCATGACCTTGTGCTCGGTCTGGCCCACCAGCAGGGGCAGCACCAGGAACGCCACGGTCACCGCGCCCACCCGCAGGGCCAGCTCCAGCCATTGCATACCGCAGACCTTAGTTGGTCGGAGCGGCCGGGTCGATGTACCAGCGATCGTCGTGCTGGGCGATCGGCAGCGAGGCGCACTGCGTACCAAATTGAAAGATCTTTAATTGATTTTCAAAAGCCTCTATTTGGGTACCGCATCCAGCCACGCGGAGCAGCAACTCCGCACCGCCGGGGTCACCGGCGATCAAGCGCGCGGCGGTCCGCGTGTCGTTTGTGGACACCGCACGCGACAGGTCCGCCGCGAGCGCGGTCGGCGAGGAAGCGCCCGGGTCGGGCTCGCGCGCGATCAGGACGGTCACGCCCACGATCCACACCAGCAGCACGGCCACGGACACGTAGGTCAAGCGCTTGGAGCCCCACCGAAGGTTCACTGCGCGGGCTCCGTAGGACCCCATTCGCCGGGAGCGGGGACCCCGGGCGGGCGGATGGCCTGGCGCTTGGGCGCGGCGGCGTCGTGCGACTCGCCCGGCTCCTTGGCGCCGGGCCAGGGCTTGGCGACCCGGCTGGCCAGCACGAAGCTCTTGCGCAGCGGATGGCCCTCGAACTCCGGCGGCAGCAGCAGCGGCTCGAGTGGCCCGGGGAAGCCCACCCCGAACATCTCGAACGTCTCGCGTTCGTGCCAGGCCGCGCCCGGATAGACATCCACGATCGAGTCGAGCGAATCCCTCACCAGCGTGCGCAGCAGGTAGCCCTTCTTCTGCCTCGTCGACCAGACGTGCGCGACGATCCGGAATCCCTGCTCAAGTTCGTCCACAGCGGACAGCCAGTCGAAAAAGTCGCAATCCCACTCGTCACGCGCTTTTCGCAACGCCACCACCCACTCGCCGGGCTCGACGTCGACGACCTCGTGTTGGCCTTTGGTTTCAGCCGCTGCGGAAGACTCGGCTCCTTCACGCGAAGCCGTGCTCTTGCGCGGTTGGGGCCGGCCGCGAGGCGGCGTGGGCTCAGCCGCTGCCGAAGGCTCGGTTTCTTCAGGCGAAGCCGTGCTCTTGCGCGGTTGAGGCCGGCCGCGAGGCGGCGTGGGCTCAGCCGCGGCGGAAAAGTCCGTCATTTCGCCACCAAGGGCGCTGTGAGGCGCTTCGGGTCGGGGCGGGAAACGCCGCCGAAGCCCGACTCCTCGCGCGCGATCTTTTCCTGCAGCCGCAGGATCCCGTGCAGCAGCGCCTCGGGACGCGGTGGGCAGCCGGGCACGTACACATCGACGGGGATCAGCTGGTCCACGCCCTTGGTGACCGAATAAGAATCCCAGTAAGGCCCGCCGCAGTTGCTACACGCGCCGAACGAGATCACATATTTGGGCTCGGGCATCTGGTCGTAGAGGCGCTTGATGGCCGGGGCCATCTTGTCGGTCACCGTGCCGGAGACGACCATCAGGTCGGCCTGCCTCGGCCCGTGCGCGAACGGGATGACGCCGAGGCGGATGAAGTCGTGGCGGCCCATGCTCGTGGCGATGAACTCGATGGCACAGCAGGCCAACCCGAAGTTGAACACCCACAGCGAGTATCGCCGGCCCCAGTTCAAGACGAACTTGATCGGGTCGCCAAGAACGTTCATAGGGCCGAGCGTAGGTCGTATCCGCGAAGCAGCACAAGCGCAACCCCGACGATCACCGCTGGTACGAGCGTGAATCCGAGCAGCACCCCGGACTGCGCGAGCGTGGTCTGGGGCAGGAATTGGCCCGTGGCGGTGGGCACATAATCGAACAGCGACAGCACGGTCCCGTAGATCGTCGGGCCGAGCGCGAGGCCCAGCGTCTCCCCCGCCGTCCACACGCCCGTGAACACCCCGGCCTGGCGCTTGCCCGTGCGCTCGGTGTCATACGCGATGCAGTCGGGCAGCATGGCGAGCCCAAACAGCTGCTGTCCGGCGTAGCCGAAGCCCATGGCGGCGATGAACGCGTAGATCAGCGCGTGCGGCAGGAACGGCGCCGCGGTGAGCGCGAACGTCGCCACGGTCAGCGTGATCGACGCGATCACGTAGCCGCGCAGCTTGCCCACCCGCTCGCCGAGGCGCCGCCAGATCGGGGTGGTGAACAGCGCCGGGCTGACCACGGCCAGGAACATCAGCGTGGTCGCGGCCGGATCGCCCAGGACGTAGACGGCGAAATAGCGTACGCCGGTCAGCATGCACGCCACGCCGGTCGCCTGCGCCACGAAGCACGCGACGAGCACGCGGAACGGCCGGTTGGCCGCGGCCACGCGCAGCTGCGCGCGCAGCGACGGCTCGCTCGCCGTGATCACGCCGGTGGGGGCCTTTGCGGTGAAGTAGAAGACGACGAGGGTACCCACCACGATGATCACGGACACGAACATCGCCATCCACCGGTGCCCAGGGATCCCCCCGCCGGTCCGATCCAGGATGTACGGCGCTCCGGCGCCCGACACGAGGATGGCGGTCGCGAGCATGGCCACACGCCACGTCATCATCCGCGTGCGCTCCGAATAGGAATCGGTCATCTCGGCAGGCATCGCCACATACGGCACCTGAAAGAACGCGAAGGCGGTCGCGGCCAGCACAAACATGAACGCCACGTAGAGACCCGCATGCTCCTTCACCCCGAACGGAGCCGCGAACAGACCCGTAAAGAGGATCGCCAGACTCAACCCGGCGAAGAGGAGGTAAGGTCGGCGTGCGCCCCACCTTGTCTGGGTCCGGTCAGATATCCGACCGACCAAAGGATTAAGCATGACATCCCATGCTTTGGGCAAGAACACCAATAGCCCCGCCGCACCGGCCGCCACACCCATGGTGTTAGTGAGGTAGGGCAACAACAATAACCCAGGCACGGTGCCAAAAGCCCCAGTGACCAACGAGCCCAGGGAGTATCCGACACGGACATGGGCCGGCAACGGGGTTTTCACATCCGCGCATGGTACGGGAGGAACGTGAATGCTGCTTACACCCGGTGTGGCCGCGGGCCATCCGGACACCACAGAAGTGGGCGTTCGGGTGCTGCGCATGGGCGGAACGGCCGCCGACGCGGCGGTCGCCGCGACCCTGGCCGCGTGCGTCAGCGAGACGATTTTCACCGGTCTGTCGGGCGGCGGATTCGCCACCCACTTCGACGCCGAGACCGGCACGGTCACCTGCCTGGACTTCTTCTGCGCGGTGCCGGGCATCGACGGCGACATTCCGCCCGGGCCGATGCGGCCGGTGGCCATCCGGTTCGGCCAGGTGCCGCTGCCCTATGAGATCGGTGGGGCCAGTGTGGCGGTGCCAGGGGTGCCCGCCGGGATGGGCGCGATCCACTCCCGCTGGGGCCGGCTGCCGTGGGCAGACGTGGTCGCGCCGGCGATGGACCTGGCCCGGCTCGGCTCCGCCATGCCGCCCGCGCACGCCCGCACGCTGCCCATGCTCGTCGAGGCGATGCTGCTCGACCAGGGCGGCCCGGCATACGCGCCAGGCGGCGTGCTGCTGGGCGGAGGCGACCGGCTGCACCATCCCGGGCTCGTGGACGCGCTCGCGCTGCTGGGCACGCACGGCCCCTCGGTCTTCTACACCGGCACGCTCGGCCAGCTGCTGGTCAAGACCGTCCGCCACGACGGGGGCAACCTGGGCCCGGCCGATCTGGCCGGCTATCGCGTGAAGGAGCTCGCGGTCGAGCAGGCCGAGATCGCCGGGACGACGGTGCTCGGCCGGCGCGACCTCAACCAGACCATGGCCACGCTGCGCGGGCTGCCCGCCGAGATGGTGACGATGTCGCCGCGCGAGCGGGCGGTGTGCATGGCCAAGCTGCTCTCGGGCGGCGCGCGGGACGGGCTGGGCGACACGACCAACGTGACGGCGGTCGACGAGCGCGGCAACGCGTGCGTGATCACGACGACGCTGGGGCTCGGCGCGGGGCTGTGGCTGCCGGGCTATGGGGTACATCTGAACTCGATGCTCGGCGAGGGTGAGCTCAACGTGGGCTCGGCCGCGCCCGGCGACCGCATCAGCTCGATGATGTGCCCGTTGGTGGCCGTCTCCCCGCAGGGATCGCTCGTGCTGGCCATCGGCTCGGCGGGCGCGTCGCGGATCCGCTCCGCCCTGATGCGCACCATCGTCGGCGTGCTCGTGGAGGGCATGACCGTGCCCGAGGCGGTGGCGGCGCCCCGGCTGCACCCGGCCGACAGCATCGTCCACATAGAACCGGACTTCCCGGTCGACCAGGAGGAGGCCATGCGAGAGGCGGGCTACGACGTCAACCGCTGGCCGGAGACCAACCACTACTTCGGCGGCGTGTCGGCGGTCGGGCTCACCGGCAGCGCCGGCGATCCGCGCCGGGATGGGCACGGCAGATCAGTTATTAACTGATTACGATACGTACATGCGAGAGCAGTTGGTCCAAGGGTGGATGCTGCTGGCCGACGGCAAGATTGCCACGGCCCGCCGCATGTTCGCCGAGGAGGCCACGCTTTTCTGGGGCCGGTTCGGCCTCGCGGAGGCCACGCTCGCGGCCGGGCACCCGGCCGCGGCCGTGCACGTGTTCGCCGAGGCCGAAGAGTTGGTGCGAGACCGGCCGCTGCGCGAGCGCGCGCCGGCCATCGCCCGGCGGGCAGCCTGCCTGGCGCTGGCGGGCGAGCCCGAATACGCCGCCTACCTGTGCGAGTCCACGCTCCACGAGCTCACGGCCTGGCGGGCGCAAGAGGAGGTCACGCGGACCTGGAAGCCGACCGCGGTTACCGGCGGGGACCGAGGCGGGACGCCCACGGCCATGAATCACGGCGACGGGTGCTTCTGGCTGTACTGCGCCGCGATCCGGTGCTGGACGCGAGAGCGGCGCCAGACGGCGGCGCGCGAGGCGCTCGCGCTGGCCGAGTCGATCGACTTCCGGCGGGCCGCCGACACCTACCACCAGTTCGCCACCACGTTACGGCGCAAGGGAAGGCACGAGGAGGCCGTGTCCAATCTGGAGCGTTCGGTGGAGCTGCTCGCGCGGGCCCGGCTGGCGCCCGAGCTCGGGCTGTGCCACCTGGCGCGGGCCGAGGAGCTGGCGGGCGCCGGATCGCTGGCCGAGGCCATCGACCACGCCGAGCGAGCGCAGGAGCTGTTCGGGTCGCTCGAGGCCAGGTGCACGCTCGCGGATCTGCACCGGCAGGCGATGCGGTTCGACGAGGCGCAGCGGCTGGCCCAGCGGGCGCACGACAGCGCGGCCAACCAGTGCGAGGTCGGCCTGACCACGCGGGTGCTCGGGCTGATCGCCTTCGACAGCGGCCGGGCGGAGGCGCTCGCCCAGGGTGAAACGCTGTTGCGCCGGTCGGCACAGGCCTATGCCCTGGCAGGCAAGCCGCTCGAGGTCGCCGAGACGTGCCGGATCCTCGGCCGCCAACTGGCCGACCAGGGCATGCTGACCGAGGCGCTGAGCTGCTTCGAGCAGGCCTGTGCCACGGTCCTGACGCCCAGAGTTTCCCAGCAGTGAGTTTCCCTAACAGTGAGCTTCCCCAGCAGTGAGCTTCCCAGCAGTTAGCTTCCCAGCAGCGAGTGGACTCGGACCGCTACACGTTGCCCCGTCTCACCGAGGAGGGATCCGCAACCCCGGGTGGAGGGGCGGCGATGGCGGGAGCCCGTCAGGCTTTGACTCGCCCCAGACCGAGGTCATAGGCCTCCACGGCCTCGGTCAACCGGCCCAGGCGGGTGAGCAGGCGGCCCAGCTCGCGGGACGACTCGAGCATGTCCATCGCGCCGCCCCACCGGCCGAAGATCTCCACGGACGCGCGCAGAAGCGCCTCGGCCGTCGCCGGATCGTCGGTGGCGAGCGCGGCCACGCGGTGCAAATATCCGGACGTCCACGGATCGCAGTCGGACAGGTCGACCGAAACCGCCTGGCCCTGCTCGAGCCGCACACCGGTCAGCATGGCCCGCGCGCGGGCCAGGTGATAGGGGGCGTCCGACGCGACGAACAGCTCGATGACCGCGGCCAGATCGTCGGCCGCCTCCGCGAGCCGCTGCGCGCCCTTGAGCGCGATGGCCCGGGTCAGGCGGGACAGTCCCTCATCCAACGGATGGTCGGGCAGGAGCCGGACGGCCTCGTCGGCGTGAAACAGCGCGTCGGCGAAGCGACGACGATCGATGTGGGAGTGGGCGACGGCCCGGTGCACCTGCGCCAGCAGATCAGGGTCCGTGGAGCGGGCCGACAATGCGAGCGCCTGCTGCGCCGCCGCCGCGCTGCGCGCGAACGCACCGATCTGCCCATAGGGGACGGTGAGCGCGGCGTAGATCAGCGCGAGGGCCTCGGGGTCGGTGCGGTCGTTGGAGCCGAGCGCGGCCTCGCCGAGGGCCACCGCGCTGACCGGATCACCCGCGGAGGCCAGGCACACCACGCGGCGGCACACGTCGCCCGCGTCCTCAAAATGGGCCAGGGCATCGGCGAAATCGCCCCGCTGGACAGCGAGCTCGCCGAGCCTGCGCTGGGCGGTGCGCCAGATGTCCGCCAGGCCGAAGGTCAGTGCGTCCTCGGCGACCTGCTCGAGGTCGTCGCGCCCCATGGCGGGCGTGCCGAGAGCGGCCGTGAGCGAGTCGGGCAGGCCCAGCCGGTCGGCGAAATGGCGCAAAGCCTCGGGCGAAGGCGTCGCCCGGCCCGACTCGATGCGCGAGATAAGCGCACCCGGGATCAAAGGCTCGCCCAGGGCACGCTGGCTCAACCCGCGCTCCTGGCGCAGGAGCCTGATCCGCTCACCCAGGTCGGTCAGTGATCCGGCCACCACGATGCCTCAGCCATCAACACGCGGTCTCCCTTGAACTCCACGCCCTCCGCCCGAAGGAGCGCGGTCGCCTTCGCCTCATGCCCCGGTGGCAGGCGGCCGGCATTGTTCACGACCCGGTACCACGGGACCGCCCCGCCGTGCCGGGCCATGATCGTGCCGACCAGGCGAGCCGAGCCGCGGCCGGAGATGTCATATAGGTACTCCGCTATGGCCCCGTAGGACATCACCCGGCCGGGCGGAATCCGCTCGACGAGGCTGAGAACCTCTTCCACATATTCGTCCGGGGTCATCGAGGCCATTCGGATAACCTAGTGCGGTGCGCCTGCAACTCTCCAATGCCAAGCGTGTGGTAGTGAAGGTGGGCTCGTCGTCGCTCACGACTACCGCCGGCGGGCTGGATCCTGCCCGGCTGTCCGCCCTCGTCGGCGCGCTCGCCGCCACACCGGCCGAGATCGTGCTGGTCTCAAGCGGGGCGATCGCGGCCGGGCTCGCACCGCTGGGCCTCAAGCGCCGACCGCGCGACCTGGCCACCCAGCAGGCTGCCGCGAGCGTGGGCCAAGGACGGCTGATACACGCCTACACCGAGGAGTTCTCCAAGCACGGGCGAGTGGTCGGGCAGGTCCTGCTGACCGTCGACGATGTGACCCGGCGCGCACACTATCGCAACGCCTACCGGACGCTTCGGAAGCTTTTGGACCTGGGCACGGTGCCCGTCATCAACGAAAACGACACGGTCGCCACCGAGGAGATCCGCTTCGGCGACAACGACCGCCTTGCCGCGCTCGTCGCGGCCCTCGTCGAGGCCGACCTGCTGGTGCTCCTGTCCGATGTGGACAGCCTATACACCGGTGATCCCGCGCTGCCCGGTTCCGAGCGGATATCTTTGGTGGAAGACTTCGCCGCGCTCGCCGGCGTCAAAATCGGCGGCGTGGGCAAGGCCGGGGTCGGCACCGGCGGCATGGTGACCAAGGTGGAGGCCGCGCGCATCGCCACCGGCGCGGGCATCCCGGTGATCCTGACTTCCGCGTCGCTGGCCGCCGAGGCACTCACCGGATCCGACGTGGGCACCCTCTTCGCCGCCGGTGGGCGCGGCGCGGCGCGGCTGCACTGGCTGGCACACGCGACCGTGCCCAAGGGCCAACTCCACCTCGACGAGGGCGCCGTGCACGCCGTCGTGTCCCGGCGGGCATCCCTGCTGCCGGCCGGCATCACACAGGTCAACGGCGCCTTCACGGCCGGCGATCCGGTCGACCTGATCGGCGTCGACGGCCGTGCCGTGGCGCGCGGACTGGTCAACTACGACGCTCTCGAGATCCCCTCACTGCTCGGACGCTCCACAACCGAACTGGCCGCGGCGCTCGGCCCCGCGTACGAGCGCGAAGTCATCCACCGCGACGATCTAGTGCTGCTTTGAGCATCAGGTTGTCGAGGCCGGCATCGCAGCGCTCACCAAACGGGGCTCGAACGTCGACCGGCTAGGGCTCGCCTAGGCACGCGTGTGCGGCATGGCCGACGGCCTGCGCCAGATCGCCGCGCTGCCCGACCCGGTCGGCGAGGCCTGCGCGGCGACACGCTGCCCAATGGCTTGCAGGTCAGGCAGATCCGTGTCCCCATTCGGCATGGTGGGCATCATCCACGCGGCCCGGCCCCCACGTGACCTCGGACCCGGCCGGCCGCACCCTCAAGCCCGACAACGCGGTCCTGCCAAGCGGTTCGGGCTCCGCCGCATCCTCCGCGGCGCCGTCGTCGCCGTTATTACGCGAGGCCTTTCACCGCCTCGGTCGACGGGAGCTCGGCTATAGGTGCGGAAATCGGTATCGCCCCAGAAACTCCACGCCTGCGGACCCGTAGGTCCGACTCGGGAATGGCCAGATTCCGAATAGTAGCCGCGCCTTCACGTCCTACTTTTTGGGACGGATTCCCGACTTGATCGACTGGCCAGGCCAGGCCAGGACAGAAGACGAAAGTGTCTCTGCCATATAGCTACGCGCGATGTGGCAGACCAGAGTAAGGTGACGCCCGCCACTCTTTTCCATCAGCGAATCGAGTCCTGAGTAGGGAGTATATACATGCGCCGCCCAGGCGAATTAACCACCGAAATGATCAACCTCAGCGATTGCTCGCTGCATGATCTACGGAGCTACCGCGATGATGACCTCACGGCCATGGTGGAAACCGTCCTCCGACAGGTCGAACGCCCTCGCTCCAACCTCGGCGGCTCGGGCCCACCCGGTCGGGCCGACTGAAATCATTTGAAATCGACTTATACCCTCACCGGAAACAGAAGACTCCATGACCTTAGGAGCACTTAAAGCCTGTGGAAAGTGAAACACACCCTTTTGCCTATAGCACCCCAGCCCGACACGTATTACCTGAGACGCACTTCTCCGAGCTGTCACGGGGCGGTGGGTCGGCCGACGTCATTCGGGGCCTCTGGGGTGGCCAAATCAGCAGACGACTGATCCTTTTGCGGGCGCTCTATGACGCGGCGGTTCATAAGCCATCGCTTCTGGGACCGCTGCCGTCAGTCGACGTGGCGTGGCAGGCGTTAGAGCGGGCGCAGGAGTCCAATCCTGACGCGGTGGGGATGCTTATTGCCCACCCTCAGGTCGGGAGCTGGCTCGCCTACGCCTTACGGCGGATGCGCGGGGGCACGCACAGCAACGCACCGCTGTATGCCGACTTCGGCCAGATACACGCGTTCGCGTTGGCCGCGGCGGCTTTGGCCGGACAGTCCATGACCACTCGAGTGCCGTTGCGGGACGGTCGGGTCATGGTTCCATGCTTCGGGATGGCGTCCTTTGTGGACTGTGATCCCTGGGAGGCTGTCGACGCGGGCGTCACCGACGGCCGGATCTGGTTGCGCCACAGGGATCGCGTGATCGAGGTCCCGGAGGCTCCGGGCGCTGACGCCGACGGCTGGTGGGCTCTGCGAAAAGTCACGGTGGGCGCGAATCCGAGCCTGTCCGTGTGGCTGGACGACCTGGACCCCATGCGCGATCTTGCCGACCCGGTCTCGCCGGTCCGGCTGTCCGAAGTGGACTTCCAACGATGGGCCGATCTGCTGCGGGAGGCATGGCCGATCCTGTCGAAGGGCCAGCCGGAGCTGGCCGAGGCGCTGGCGGTCGGTGTCACCTCGCTTGTGCCGCTGCCGATTGGCGATGGCTGGGACACCAGGAGCGCTTCGACCGGAGACGCATTCGGCGCGATCCTTTGCTCACCGCCGCCGGACGCGGTGACCCTCGCGGTCTCGCTGGCACACGAATTCATGCACATCAAACTCGGCGGGTTAATGCATCTCCTGCCGATGATTAAGCACGACACCTCGCCAATCCTGTACGCACCATGGCGAGACGACCCTCGCCCGTTGGGCGGGCTTACGCAGGGTGTGTATGCTTTTGTCGGAATCGCGGCATTCTGGCGCCAACATCGGCACCACGTTAGCGGAATAGAGCAGAAGCTCGCGAACTTCGAATATTGCTATGCCCGGACGCAGGCGCACGTGGGCCTGGCAAATGCGCGCTCCGCCGAGGGTCTGACCCCCAACGGCGTGGCGTTTCTTGAAGGGCTCGCGGCGGAGGTCGACTCGTGGTCGGAGGATTCGGTCCCCGAGGAGATCGCCGCGCTGGCGCGGCTGGTGGCGCTAGGACACCAGGTCGGCTGGCGCATAAGGCATTGCCAACCGTCAGATGAGGACATCAAGGCACTCGTTGCCGTTTGGGACTCTCGGTCGGCGGACAGCATCCAGATTGGACCTTCCACCGTGCTGCCCGATCCAAAGATGCATCACTGGTCGCAGGGCCACCTTGGCCTGGCGCGGCGCAGGATCCTTTCTCCGGATCGGTGTCTCGAGGCGCTCAGCGAGAGCTGGGGTGCGGCGCTCACCCATGCCGACCTCGCGTTGTTCTCGGGCGACGCCGGGACCGCGGGCAAGTGGTTTGCTGAGCAAATCACCGAAGACCCGGAGCGGGCCGACGCGTGGACAGGTCTTGGGCTCGCACTGGATGCAGATCGCTCACAGGGCGCCGGCCATAGGGCGATGACCGAACGGCCGGAGGTGGTGCAGGCGGTGTATCGCCGCGTTGCCACGGATCCGGACCGGCGACCCTCGCCGATGGAAGTCGCCGCATGGATCGACGCCTTTGTCGCTCCTTGAAGGATGGTAGAGGGCGGGTCACAGCGGCATTGGATCCACGTCGCAATTGGCTCGCACTCTGGCCAGTGCCGCAATGATCGCCGGGTGCCGCTCGCCGAGCACCCGGCGATACGCGGAGAGCACCTCCGCATAGAGCCGCTCGCCATCGTCGGCCTGCCCCATCGCGATCAGGTCGAAAGAGAGGTTGAGCGCGCAGGCGAGCGTTGACGGATGCTCGGGGCCCAGCCGCTCGCGCGACCGGGTGAGGATGTCAGCGTCGATGTCGCGCGCCGCCTCGTGCCTGCCCCGCGCGGCATGGTCGCTCGCGAGGTTCGTCGCGCACGTCAAGGTCAGCACGTGATCCGGGCCCAACCGCTGCCGCATCAACTCGTAAGCGCTTGAGTTTTGTTCGTACGAGGCCTCGACCTGATCCAGCAGGCGCAAGACGATTCCCAGATTGGTTCGCGCATAGAGCGTGTAGGGATGCTCAGGCCCGAAAATGCTTTCGTAGTCTTGATAGGTCCGCTCCGCCAGTGCCCGAGAAGCCTCCAGCTCATCGCTTTCCCGCAGGTCGACCGCATAGTTCAGGGCTGCCGCGATGGTGTCCGGGTGCAGCGCGCCAACGCGCTCCTTCAGCCTGTTCATCGTCTCCTCGGCGAGTTTGCGCCCCTCCGTGTGCATCCCTGCCCGGCGCCGCGACACCGCGAGATTTCGGGCGGCGGTAATGGTATTGGGATGGTCCTGCCCCCACACCCGTTGGAACCGCTCGTAGAGCTTTTCCTGATCGGTGTGCGCCTGCAGGTAGTAACCGCACTCGCGCAGGTCGAGGATGTACCCGTTGAGCGTCCACAGGGTCAACGCGTGTTCCTCACTCAAAAGCTTGGCGCGTCGACGGCAGGTGTCGGCGTCGAGGGCCAGTGCGGCGCGGAAATCGCCTGTCAGCCTAAGGCTCACGCCAAGGCTGTGTGCGGCGATGAGGGTAATGGGATCATCCTCACCGAATGCCTGGCGGCACTTGTCAAACGCCTCCTGGTCCAGGTCACGTGCGGCGTCGAAGTCGCCCGCCGCCCGCAGGTCCGCCGCCACAAGGCTCATCGCGTCGAGCGTGCCCTCGTCGTCCGGCGCGGCGATACGCTGGAACCGCTCCAGGCAGTCCTTATTGATCTCCGCCGCCTCGCGGAACGCGCCGAGGATCCGGAGCACGAACCCGAGCCATTTCGCCGCCTTGAGCGTCTGCAGGTCGTCCTCGCCCAGGGTTTCCCGCCACGTGTTGACGACCTGCCGTGCCAGATCGCGACAACCGTCGTGATCGCCCCAGTAGTAGTTGAATTCGATGATGTCGAGTACCAGCTGCCGCGCCCACGGATCGGTGCACGTCACCGCGCCGGACTCGACGACATGTGGCAGCAGCGCGTGGTAGCGCGGCCAGTGCACCTTGATGTCCGGACCGCCGGGGTTGCCACCCGCCAGCAGCACGTGCGCACCGTGCTCCATCTGGGACCGCTGCTCCTCGGACAGCCGGCTGACAAGCACGGCCCTCACCAGCCGGTGCAGCTGGATCGACGGCTCCCGGTAGTCGATGCGGGCCAGCCCATACCGCTGGATGTCGCGGAAGGCCCGGCTGAGCCTGCTCGGATTCTGCAGGGTCTCGTCGAGATGGGGCGAGATGGGCGCGTTACGGGGGCTGGTGAACAACTCGCGCCCGATGGGCTCGGGCGCGAAGAACGAGCAGACCTGCAACAGTTGCAGCGCACCGGGGTTTTCCATGCCGAGCCGGTCGAGCGCGACGTTCCACGCCGCCGCGACAGGCATCTCGTAGCCCGGCGGCACCGCCACATCCGTAAGCTCGACCCGTTTCTCGGCCAGCAGGCTGAGGTATTCCGCCACGCGTGTCTGAGTGGTCGCGAGCCACGCGGACGCGTGTTCGACGGCCAATGGCAGGTCTCCCAATGCCTCCGCCAGCCCGCTCGCTTCCTCTCGGTCCATGCTGAGATTGCGCTTGCGCAGCAACTCGATCGACTCTTCGCGGGTGAAGACGTCGATCTCCAGTGCGTCGGCATCGACGCCCGTCCACTCCGGATTGCGTGAGGTGACAAGGACTCGGCCGGTCCCACCCTCGGGAATGAAGCGCTGGACCGTCTCAAGCGTCTCGGCATTGTCGAAGATCAGCAACCAGTTTTGGTAGGGCACACCGGTCCGCAGCGCCTCACGGACGGCGGGCACGGCGGTGCTCACCTCCGGGCTGACGCCGAGCCCGAGCTGCTGGCTCAGGTCGACGAGGGCGCGCTGGATCTGCCCCGGCTGCTCGGCGGGGATCCACCAGATCACGTCGTATTCTGATCGATGTAAGTACGCGTATTCCGCAGCGATTTGGGACTTGCCGACGCCGCCCATGCCGTGCAGCGCGTGCGGCAAGACAGCGGTCACCCGGTCCATGCGCAGTCGCTGCTCCAATTCATTGAGCAGGTCCTGCCGGCCGGTGAAATACCCGTTTCTGGACGGAACGTTGCCCCAGACCGTTACGCGCGGCGGTGCCTCCGGGTTGGCAAACAGCGCATCGACGGACATCCCTGGCACGGTCGGCGACACAGGATCGGGCAGCCCCCGGATCTCGGGCGGCTGGGGCAGCGGTGTGCTTGAGGATGGGTTGGACATGGTCGCCCCGCTTTCAATGGGGGTGGGAAGTGTGGGTGATGCAACAGGTTCCACCGTCGGAGGGCCGCCGACGACGGCACGAGACAATGCCTCCACAATGGACTCTCGGAGCCGCTGAGCACGCCTCGCGTAGGGCCCGGCGAGCGCGCGCAGCACTGCCAACTCGACCTCGGCAGGGCCCAAGGTCTCAGGTGTGACCGCGATATCCGGTTCGTCGTCGGGCGCACGCAGCGCCCGCGACAGTGCCTGCATGTGCCGTTGCCACTGTCCGTCGCGATTGGACAGCGCGTCCACCACCCGTGCCGTGTCCGCCCGAGTGGAATGGGCGAGCAGCGACTCCCGCACGCCCTGGCGAAAGGCCAGATCCGGCTTGACGAGTAGCGGGCTCGTCACCACCTCGGCGAGGTGCAGCGGGAGCGAGCGCGGCAGCAGCTCCGCCTGAACCACGCGCAAAGCCGCGAGGTCGGATGGTGCGGCCGCGGCGAGCGTCGCCAGCCGGAAGGCGGTGGGCGAGGCCTCAGCGCGGAACTGCAGGACCGACTCTTGTGGCGGCGCAGCCGGTTCGGCGGGTGGTTCGCCACCACCGACCGGCCCATCGGGCCCCGCGATCACGACGGTCGCGTCCAGCCACTCGTCGTCCCGCGGCAGCAACAGCCTGACCCACCACCGGAGCCAGCGCGGCTCGAGCTCCAACAGCGGCACCGCGATCGCATCGTGGCCCAACAGCTCGTCGAACGGGTTGCGCATGTCCACGGATTCGCGCAATTGAAGCCGGTCATTGGGCGGCATCGGTTCCGGTGCGCGGATTTGAAGCTGCCTGATGGGCAGGGCCGTCCTGTGCCAGTGATTTTGTGGATACGGATCGAGTATCGCGACGGCCATCGCCCGACTCCACACGCGCAGCAGATCGAAAGCCGCCGAATCGCGCCACCATTGGCCGAAGCCGTCCGTGAACACCAGCGCCACTCGCCTGCCCCGCTGTGGTGGCTCATCAGCAGCGCGCAAAGATCGCTTCTCGACCCGCCGGAAGGCGCCACACCCCTCCGCGACCCGCCGGAAGGCCTCGATGGTCGGCTTCCACACGCGCATAGTCGGGCCATCGTCCACCAGCAAGATCAGCTCGAGTGGGTCCGGACCGAGACCGCGCAATGCCTCGGCGAGCCCCGCCTCATCAGCGAGCGGCGGGATCTGGCTTGTGGGGATGCGATCGGCGGGGTTCATTCCTCCGCCCTCCACATCGCGACGATCCTGCTCGGGTCATCCCATAGCAGGACAACGACCCGGCCGGGGTGCGTCTCCTGCTCGGCAGGCGGCGCGGTGACCGCCGCGGACCGCAACTTCCTTATCCTGCTTGGCAATTCGGTGGGGTCCCCGCCGACCAGCGACTGGAGAGTCTCGGTGCCGTCCGCCGTCCGCCGATCACGCCGGTCCCAGAGGATCACCGGTACGCCCGCCCGCAGCGCGATGTCGAGCTCATCGCGGCCAGGCCAGCTCTTCGGTGGTCCGCTGAGGACCGCCAATGCCCTGGTCTCATCGGAGCGCAGGTCCACATCCCACGCTGTCAGCTCGTCCTCCGTGAGCGGATCCGCGCCCCAGTGCACCTTCGTCGCCGAAGACTGGTTCACCAGTGTGTTCCAGCGGTTGATCCACATCCTGGGCCGGTCGATGTGCCGCATCCGGTCGAGGCTGCGCACGACAACCTGATAGTCGACGCACAGCGGCGGCTGCCAATACGATCCCGACCGCGGCCGCCAGAACTCGACCGGCAGGTCCAACAGCCCTGTGGGCAACAGGAATTCGATCGCCACCGGGCCGCCATGCCACTCTTGCTCTGCCCGGTCGACGAGATCGCCGACAACGCCCTCGGCGTCGTCGCGCGCCACACACTTCGGCTCACCGGGGCCCTGCCGGGGACGCCAAGGCCCGATCCTGTCCTGGATCCACGACATGATCCGACAGCACCCGGTATCGATGCCGTCCAGGGTGATCTGGATCAGCAGACACGGCTTGGCCTGCTGGACCGGTCGCTCCCGCCGCCGCACGAGGGCCTCGTGGACAAACATCCTTCGCGCGTGTTCGTACGCCCAGTGATGCAGATCTGCGGCCAGGGCGGCGGCGTCCTGCAGATGATCCGCGAGCTCCTCGACATACACCAAAGCCGGCGGCAATCCGTCGCTGTTGGCGTTCCAGTCCGAAAGGTAGCGGAAGGCGTTCTCAGGCACCGCCATCACGCCGGGCGGGGGGTCGGGAAGGTGCGGAGCCGCCGCGTCCCAGATTTCGCGCATCGCGCGCCGCTCAAGCGGATGGACGCGGCGGAGCAGGGCCACGATCCGATCCCCATTGTCATGCGAGACGAAGGGCTGGACCGGTGCGCCGGGGCTCACGGGCCACATGCCTTGGACGACAAACGGCCGGCACACCTCAAGCAGTGCGCGCACATAGGCAGCGGTGGTGTAGGAGGCATTGGGGTGCCAGATGTCGTTCTTGCCGATGTTGTCGCAGTAGTCGGTCACTCCACGCACCATGAACCAGGGCACGTCATGCCCTGCGGTGCTCGCCGCGATGCCCGAGCCCTCCATCTCCATCGCGACGAGGTTGTCGAACTCCTGGGCCAGCTCATCACGTGAGACTTCGTCGCGCATCAACACATCGGACGAGGCGACCGCGCCATAGTGAATCTTCGGGCCGTTCGGCGGGTGACCGGAGGCGAGCCGGTCGGGATGTGGCACATGCGCGCCCCGGATGTTGAGCTGATCCGTCTCCTCGGGCGGGCGTGGGTAGTCCCGGGCCTGCTCGCACAGCTGGGGATCCAGCCAGCGCTCCCAGGGCCGGTCGCCGCCCGCCTCACTGAACTGCAGTTCACGGGCCGCCCGCAGGAGCTGGCTCGAGATCTGCCCCTCGCTGCGGCGCAGCGAGCGCTTGCCGTCGGTCAATCGCACGTGGCCGTAGTCCACAATGCCCGCGGTCGCCACGACCACGTCGCCGAGCCGCACGTGCTTGGCCGGCTCGTTGGGTCGCGGAATGCCGCCGGCGATGCCCATCATGATGACGCAGCGCACGCCGGGAAAGGTGCGCAGCAAGTTGGTACACATCATCGCGGCATAGCGTGTCCCGTCGCGCGGCAGCACCGCCAGGGCGACGCGATGCGGCCTTGCGGGGTCGCTGCTGGGCAACTGGCCGATCCGATAGGTGCTGGGGTCGTCGCCGGCCTGAAACGGGCGCAAGTCATCGATTAGTCTCGCTATTGCCGCACCCTCGACCGGCAACGCGGCGAGGATCCCGATCGTCACCTCGTCGGTCACCCGCGCGGCGTCGTCAATGGTGACGAGGGCTGAAGACGACTGCGGCGACATCGGCGGGACTCCATGGTCGAGCTTGGGTCAGGTCGGCGTTCATCCGGCCGTAGAGGGGCCACTCTCCTTTGAGCCGTGCGCGTTCCCGCGCCCAGACCACACCATGGCTCGCGCCATCCCACGTCACCCCATACACATTTGCTACGACAGAGATCAATGCTTACCTCCGGCAAGCCGTGGGAGACCTCAGTATCGCGTAGGGCGTCAAATAGGTACAGTGACAGATTCTTAACTGGACCAACTGATTTCGAGATCGGACCGTGAATGAATGCGCGTCACGACCTCAGCGGCAGGCGCGGATGGCTTGGAGGGCGACGTTGACGTCGAAGGCTTCGCCGTCGTCTGAGGTCCAGCCGCCGTCGGAGCGCTGGGTTTCGGCGAGGCGGCGGCGGGCGGCGATGAGGGTCCAGTCTGATTCCGAGACGCCCGCGCGGCGCAATGATGCCGCGAGCCAGGCGGCGTCGCTGGCCGACATGTCGGGCGAGCGGTCGGTCAGGACGACCTGCATGCGGGCGGCGTCGTAGAACAGGTCCTGCTTGAACAACACTGCCGCGCCGAGCCATCCGGTCACCAGATATGACGGCCAGGTCCCGTCCGGCGCAATGCTTTCCTGGATCACCGCCGCCGCCCGCGCCACGGTCTCTTGGTAGTCGCCCGCGACCGCGAGCCAGTAGGCCGCATTTGTGGTGAGATAAAGGGTGGCTTCCGGGTCGCCCGGCTGCGCCCACGGCGGCGCATCAGCGGCGAGGGTGTCGTCCTCCTGCCATGTGCCGTCCGACCGCTGCCGCGACGCCAGCCAGTGCAGCGCGCGGCGCGCCGGGTGCCGGCCCAGCCCGCCCATGTCGTCGAGCTGGGCGAGCCTGAAACACGTCGCGTCGATGGACGGGACCCGCCCGCTGTAGAACGCGGGCCACCCACCGACAAGGGCCTGCCCGGCCTCGGCCGCGCCGAGGATGTTCTCGCCCGGCATCGTGCCCATCCGCAGGTAGGACAGGCGTGCCCGGTCGACGACGTCGCCCTTTGCCACCACGAACCCGATGGCCGCGTCCATATCCACCACGGTTGCAGAGCCTACGGAAAGGGACCGCCGCCTACCTCACCAGGTCGGTCAAGGTCAACTGCCGAAAGAATGAGCCCCCTGGCACCCATCCGTGAACTATCGTACTAATTGGGACGACCTTCAATATAGAGGATCTCCATTGCAAGCGTCCACGATCTCAATGTCCAATGTGTACGATCACCACTCCACTGAAAGCGATTGGGGCCCAACGGTGGTTGGGCCCCAGTCGAAACGATGCTCTCAGTAGACGGGCAGGGACTGGTCGACCGTCTTGATCCAGGCGAGCACGCCGCCCTGCACGTGGACCGCGTCCTTGAACCCGGCGGACTTCAGCGCCGCCAAGGCCTCGGCACTGCGCACGCCCGACTTGCAGTGCAGCACGATCTGCTTGTCCTGCGGCATGCGCGAGAGCGCCTCGCCCGACAGGATGTCGCCCTTGGGGATCAGCACGCTGCCCGGGATGCGCACGATCTCGAACTCGGCCGGCTCGCGCACGTCGACGAGGAACACCTCCTTGCCCGCGTCCTGCCAGTCCTTCAGCTCCCGCGCGGTGATGGTCGAACCGACCACGGCGTCGGCCGCCTCGGCGGACACACCACCGCAGAAGTCCTCGTAGTCCTCCAGCAGGTCGGTGACCGTGGGATTTTCGCCACACAGCGCGCAGTTGGGGTCCTTGCGCACCCGGATCTTGCGGTAGCTCATCTCCAGCGCGTCGTAGACCATCAGCGATCCGACGAGCGGCTCGCCCACGCCGGCCAGCAGCTTGATGGCCTCGGTCACCTGGATCGAGCCGATCGACGCGCAGAGCACGCCGAGCACCCCGCCCTCGGCACAGCTCGGAACCATGCCGGGCGGCGGCGGCTCCGGGTAGAGGCAGCGGTAGCACGGCCCGTGCTCGGCCCAGAACACGCTGGCCTGCCCGTCGAACCGGTAGATCGAGCCCCACACGTAGGGCTTGCCCAGCAGCACGGCTGCGTCGTTGACCAGATAGCGCGTGGCGAAGTTGTCCGTGCCGTCGACGATCAGATCGTATTGCGCGAAGATCTCCTTGACGTTGTCACGATCCAGCGCGGTGTTGTGGATGATGACGTTGACGTAAGGGTTGATCTCGCGGATCGACGCGGCGGCGGACTCGGCCTTGGGCCGGCCGACGTCGGACTGGCCGTGGATGATCTGGCGTTGCAGGTTGCTCTCATCAACGACGTCGAATTCCACGATGCCGAGGGTGCCGACCCCGGCCGCCGCGAGATACATCAACGCCGGCGATCCGAGGCCGCCCGCGCCCACACACAGCACCTTGGCGTTTTTCAGCCTCTTCTGCCCCGTGACCCCGACATCGGGAATGATCAGGTGACGGCTGTAGCGGCGGACCTCGTCCACCGACAGCGATTCGGCTGGCTCTACGAGCGGCGGCAGCGACATGGTCACATTCTCCCTCGCTCGGGTAGGTATTCGCGACTCGGGCCGTGTCACAAGTATCACGAGCCGGTCAGCCAGACGTGGGAATAACTCCGTTCCGGCGAAGCCGTGCCCTTGCGCGGCTGAAATCACGGGAATGCCCAAGAGTTCGGGGTGCACCCGTTCAGGCCGAGGGTCTGCTGCTGCATGACCGGTGCGGGCCGGCCCGCGCCCGGGCACGGCTCGTGCGGATAGCCGAGCACGTGCCCGACCTCGTGATTGACGACGTACTGCCGATACTCCTCGAGCGTCGCGCCGCTGCTCACATAGTCCGGCACCGATTCGCGCCACCGATCGAGGTTGATGACCACGCGCCCGGAAACCTGGCACGACGTGTAGGGCACGCCGCCCACCCGGATGTCCAGGCCACCCGTGCCGCACAGCTGGTAGGCCGTCTCGCGGGTCACCAGCGAGACGGTGAAGTCGGCGCGCGCCTCCGCCGGTACCCGCTGAAATCTTTGCTCTTTTGAAGCGATCCAGCTGCGCGGGTCGCCCAGTGTCCGTTCCACGGTCGCCGCGAACTCGCCCAACTCATTGACCACATTGGACTCCACGGCGATCCGGAACGGCTTGATCGTCCCCGCGCTGCCGAGGACCGCGCCCGTGCCGTTGGCGTACACGAACGTGCCCGGCCCGGACTTCGGGTAGCGCACGTCATCGGCCGGAATGCGAGCCGGAATCCGGATGGGCGCCGGCCCATCCGGCAAGGAAGGGGAGGGAGTCGGGGAAGCCCCGATCACCGAGCCGGACGGCAGCGAATACGGCCGAGCATCGCCTTCGATGTCGCGCATCATGCCCACGGCTACCAACACCACGACCGCGAGCAGGAGCAGTGTGCCCCAGCGGTCTTGCCTCCGCTGGGCGAGTTCTCGGCGCCGGGCTTCGGCCCTCCTCCGAACGGGGCGGCCCACATCGCCAGAATAACGGCAAATCGCCCAGCAAGTCGCCGACGACTCGGCAAAGATTCCTACGCGCCGCCCGGCAAGCCGCCGACGGCCCGGCAAAGATTCCTACGCGCCGCCCGGCAAGCCGCCGACGGCCCGGCAAGGACTTCTACGCGCCGCCCGGCAGCAGAGCCGCGAGCCTGCGGTTGACCGCGCCCAGCGTGGCCCGCACGACCGCGCGCCGCGGGTCGCCCGACACCAGCGCCGAGCCTGCCAACTGCTCGACCCAGCCGCCGCACACCAGCAGCACCACGACAACCGCGACATCACAGCTGCCCATCGGCACGATCGCCGCGTGCTCCACGAAGCAGCGCCCGCTCTCGCCCGTGCTCGTGCCGTCGCGCAGCAGGTCGTCGACTGCCGCGGCCGTCGCCGCCGCGCACAGGCGCAGCACATAGGCGTCGACCGCGGGCCCGCTCGCGACCCCGCTGGCCTGCCGATCGCCGCTGGTCAGGCGCACCTCGACGGTCGCGTCGAGGCCGAACGTGCTGGTCTGGACATGCTCGATGATCGCCCTCGGCCCCTGCTCACGCTCGGTGTGCAGTGGCGGTGGCGCCGCGCCCGAGGGTTGGTCGGCGTCGAGGGTCGAGCGCCAGCTCGCGGTGGGCCGGTCGACCGGACGGACCTCCGAGGGCTGCCGCCTGGGCACGCTGACCGGGTGCCGCCGCCTGCTCTCGCGTGGCGGGGCCTCCGCGGGCGGGCGCTGCTCGAAAGCCGGCGGCCGCTGCTCGAAACTTGCCGAGGGCGGGACCGCCCCGGTGCCGACGCGCGGGCCGGGCAGGTTGACCGGTAGCGGGGGAGGCAGGGTCGGCACGGTCGGCATGGACGGAAGGGACGGCACGGTCGGCATGGACGGCATCGACGACTCGGTGTCGTGCGCGACAGCCTGCCCGGGGATGCGCGCGGGCGCGTCTCCGGCCAGCGCGGCATCTATGCCCATCTGCTCCTGCAGCATGCGTGCGACCATCCGGCTGATCGTCGCGGGGTCGGCCCCCTCGGCGAGCTCGAGCCGGAGGTGGTGCGCGCCGGACGGCGTGGTCCGCATGATGGCCTCGCGCACTCCGGCCACCGCACGCACGGCAGAGAGCACCGCGTCGGTGTCGAACCCGGCGGGCCGCTCGGCCGGGTGGAAGTCGTCGGGCCGGCGCAGCCCGGAGACGATCCGGGTCAGCTGGGGATCGCCGGCGACCGGCACGTCGTCGGCCGGCTCGGCATTTTCCGGAACGTCGGGCTCGCTGGGCACGCGCTGCGGCAGCGCGGTGTCCTCCTCGGCCACGGCGTGATCGTTGAGCCCCGCGTGATCGACCGCGGTCTCGGGCTGGGCCAGGGAGTCGAGCCTGGGCGAGGGCCCCGCCGCCGCCAGCGCCTGCGTGTCCTCCGGCTCCTCCTCGCCGTCCTCGAGCTCCTCGGCGAACGCGAGCTCGAACCGCTGCCCCAGGCTCAGCGACGCGGCCAGCGGCGGGTCGTCGCCCGTGTCGCCGGACGAGTTGGCGCCGGTGCCCCAGCGGGGCGGCAGCGAGGGCAGCCCCTGCGGCGGGGTGGGATCGTCGAACGCCGCGTGCCGCGCGAACTCAGCCGATCTTTGGGCCAGCTCGTCCGCATATGGATCTTCGGCCATCGAGAACGGCACAAAATGGGGAGGGCGCACGAGCGTGGTGGTCAGCGAGTCATCATGGTGATCGACAGTGGCCGGTTGGATGGATTGGAGGGAGGGCAGCGGCTCGGCCGAAGGCTCGAGCGCGGCACCCGCACTCGACCAGTTATGCGCCCAGGAATGCCCGTTGACCACGCCGTTTTCCTCGTGATCACCCGATCGGCCGTTGCTGCTTTGTCCTAGACCATCCACCGTGCGCTCCTCGGTCGCCCCACCGAAGAGGCTACCGTGAACGGTGAATGACGATAAGTTGCAACGACGGGCCAGTTCGACAAGATCCGTCTTATGGAGGAGATCTCGATGACCGCCGCATCCAGCGCGACGGGCCGCCCCACGCGATTGCCGAGGTCGGCAAGGCGCAAACAACTGCTCGCCGCTGCGCAGGATGTTTTTGTCGCACAGGGCTACCACGCCGCCGCGATGGACGACATCGCCGAGCGCGCAGGTGTCTCCAAGCCGGTGCTCTATCAGCACTTCCCCGGCAAGCTGGAGCTCTATCTGGCCCTTTTGGACACTCATTGCGACGCCTTCGCCGAAAACATCCGGGATGCGATGTCCAAGACGACCGACAACGCCGAGCGCGTCCGTGGCGCTATGCACGCCTATTTCGACTTTGTGTCCCACGAGAGCGAGGCCTTCCGGCTGGTTTTCGAGTCCGATCTGCGCAACGAGTCGGCCGTGCGGGCACGCGTGGACCGGATGGAGCGGATCGCGGTCGACGCGGTGACGGAGACCATCATGGCCGACACCGGGGTGAGCCGGGCCAAGGCGGAAATGCTGGCGGCCGGGCTGTGCGGGGCCGCACAGGTGGCCGCGCGGTTCTGGCTCGAGGGTGGGCGCGAGGTGTCTCAGGAGGAGGCCGAGCAGCTGCTCTCGCAGTTGGCGTGGCGCGGCATCGGGGGCTTCCCGTTGCACCCCGAGCACCCGAGCTAAGGTTCTCTCAAGCCTTTGCGGTAGGAGGAGTTCGGTGGAGGTAAAAATCGGCGTCCAGTTCGCCAACCGTGAGCTGACGTTGGACAGCGCGCAGTCGCCCGCTGAGGTGGAGCAGATCGTGACCGACGCGCTCGCGTCGGACAAAAAGCTGCTCAGCCTCGTCGATGAGAAGGGCCGACGCGTGATCATCCCGCTGGACAAGCTGGCATACGTCGAGATCGCGGAGGCGACGACCCGGTCGGTCGGTTTCACCGCCCGTTAGTCGCGCTCGCCGCGGGCGCGCTGGTTCATGCTGCTCCCCGGCCACTGGCCCGGCTTCGGCCACAGCCGTGATCCCACCCCGGGGCCGAGCCCCAGGCACCCCACGATCAGACCCACACGCCTCGGTCATGCTTCAGCGGGCTCGCGGCGTCCAGATAGATGTTCACTGTTGGTGTGCCAAAGCGCCTTCACCACGTAGGATAGGCGAGTTGACATGGGCCAAATGCCCATGTCTGCACGTGAGGCCCGTGGATTTGCGTCCGGCAGGATCGGTCGAATCCACGCGCGGCCCGTGCGAAGACGACATATAGCGCCCTTGACTACATAAAAGGGGCGCACTTAACAAGGGCACCCCATAACCCCATGACAGAAAACTGGAACAAACCACCAACATTCGAGCAATTAGGCGCAAGACCCGAGACTGTGGCCGCGCTTGCCGCGATGGGCATCGAGCGTGCCTTCGCCATCCAGGAATACGCACTGCCCATCGGCCTGCGCGGCGGCGACATGATCGGCCAGGCGCCGACCGGCACCGGCAAGACGCTGGGCTTCGGCGTGCCGCTGCTTGAGCGCCTCCTGAGCAAGGACGAGGGGGCCGAAGGCATGCCCCAGGCGCTCGTGGTGGTGCCGACCCGCGAGCTCGGCCTGCAGGTCGCCAAGGACCTGCAGGGCGCTGGCAAGACGCGCGGCATCCGCGTGCTACCCATCTATGGCGGCGTGGCCTACGAGCCGCAGGTCGAGGCGCTGCGCAAGGGCGTGGAGATCCTCGTCGGCACGCCCGGCCGCCTGCTCGACCTGGCCAAGCAGAAGCAGCTCAAGCTCGACCGGATCCGCGCGCTCGTGCTCGACGAGGCCGACCGCATGCTCGACCTGGGCTTCCTCGACGACGTCGAGAAGATCCTGTCGATGCTGCCCGAAGACCGGCAGACCATGCTGTTCTCCGCGACCATGCCCGACCCGATCGTGACCCTGTCGCGCAAGTTTCTGCGCAACCCGGTCACGGTGCACGCCGGGCACTCGACCGAGCCGGGCGTGAGCCCGCAGACCAAGCAGGTCGCCTACCGCACCCACCAGCTCAACAAGCTCGAGCTACTGGCACGCATCCTGCAGGCCGACGGCCGCGGGCTGACGATGATCTTCACCCGCACCAAGCGCAACGCCGACCGGGTCAGCGAGGATCTCGACTTCCGCGGGTTCGCGGCCGCGGCCGTGCACGGTGACCTCGGCCAGAGCGCTCGGGAGCGCGCGCTGCGCGCCTTCCGCTCGGGCAAGGTCGACGTGTTGGTCGCCACCGACGTGGCCGCGCGCGGCCTCGACGTGTCGGGTGTGACGCATGTCATCAATTACGACTGCCCCGAGGACTCGGAGACCTACGTGCACCGCATCGGCCGCACCGGCCGGGCGGGCGCGACCGGCGTCGCGGTGACGTTCGTCGATTGGGAGGACATGCCGCGCTGGCGGCTGGTCGACAAGACGCTCGGGCTGGACATGTCCGACCCGCCGGAGACCTACCACACGTCTCCCTGGGTCTACACCGACCTGGCGATCCCGACCGAGGTGACCGGCACGCTGCCCAGCGCCAACCGCTCACGGGCGGGCCTTTCCGCCGAGGCCGAGGAGGACCTGGGCGGCGGTGGGCGTTCGCGCCGGCGGCGCAAGTCCGCGCCCGCCGCCGAGACGACCGCGCCCAAGCGCCAGCGCCAGCGCCGCCGGATCACCGAGGAGCCCGAAGCGGTCGCCGAGGCGGAGCCGGCGGAGACGCTCGGGCCCAAACGCCGGCGCCGCAGGATCAGTGCGGCACCGGAGGAGGTCGTCGCGCCCGTCGAGGCTGCCGCGCCCGAGGCCGGGGCCAAGCCCAAGCGCCGCAGGCGGCGCCGGGGTTCGGGCGGAGGAGCGGCTACGACGCCCGAGTGAAGTCCATGACCCAGTTGAGCTCCCAGGTCTGACCGTCGTCATCGGACAGTTCCTGCTGCCAGCGGGGCGTGCCCGTGTCAGTGCCAGACCACGTCAAGCGCACCTTGATGGGCCGGCCCTCGAAGACGTCGTCGCCGACGAAGACGCCGACGCCGTCGACGAACCGGCCCACCACGGGCGGGTCCACCCGGCCCGTGCCGCTGCCCACCCAGTAGATGGACCATTCCTCGGTCTCCGGGTTGTACACCCGGAAGGACACGCCTCCCGTGCCCCGCGTGGGGAAGGTGATCTCGTCGAAGCTGATCGTGCCGTCCATGTGCACGCTGCCCTCGTGATACCCGGGGAATTCCTCGTAGTTGGTGCTGCCCACCAGCCATTTGTCCTGGCGGCGGTTGTGCACGTTCCACTTGCCCGCAAGGAAGTCGAAATCGTTCATGCCCGCGACGCTAAGGCCTTCCCACTGACACCAACCGTCAGTGGACTTCCACCGATCCGCCCTTGAGGTTAGGCTTACCTAACATGTAAGGTGTCGCGCATGGATTTCGCCGCTCGCCTCCGCGCAGCCACCTGGGACGATCACAGCTCGGCGGAGCAAGACACGTTCCTCACGGAGCTGACCAGGGGCGAGCTGTCGGTCCAGGCGCACGCCGCACACACCGCCCAGCACTTCTTCATCTACGAGGTGCTGGAGGAAGCCGCGGCCAAACACCCGGCCGGGTTTCATGTCCCCGCGCTCAACCGGGTCGACGCCCTCAAATCCGATCTTGTGTACCTCATCGGCCCGCACTGGCGCGACGAGATCGCCCCGAGCGAGGCCACCAACGAATACCTGGCGCGCCTCAAGGACGTCGCGTTCACCTGGGAGGCCGGCTTCGTGGCCCACCACTACCTGCGCTACCTGGGCGACCTGTCCGGCGGGCAGTTCGTGGCCAAGGCCATCGCCCGCGCCTACGGCCTGCAGGTCGGCGGCGACGGGCTGCGCTTCTACGCGTTCGACCGGCTGGGCGACCTCGACGCGTTCAAGGCGGGCTACCGCGAGCGGCTCAACGGCGCCGGCTGGGACGCGCTCGAGCAGGACCGCGTCATCGACGAGGTGCGGCTCGCCTACCGGCTCAACGCGGCCGTGCTGGCCGAGCTCGGGCGGGAGCACAAGAACCCGTTCACGCCCGACGTCGTCGCCCAGATCATGCGCCACATGAACGAGGACCACGCGGCCGACTCGCTGCTGATCTGCCAGGTGCTCGGGGGCGTGCCGGGGGCGACGGCCGCACGCATGTCGGGCATGGACGCCGCGGGCATCGAATTCGCGGCTGACGTCAGCGGTACCCAACAAAAGATTAGAATCCCTTTCTCTCAGCGTTTGACGGCAAGGGCGCAGGTCCGCACGGAGGTCACCCGCCTCTACCATGAGGCTCGTGGAAACGGCTCATGAGGCGCTCGCCGCGCTGACCAAGCGATATGCCCTCGCTGAGGTGGCCGCGCTGCTCGACGACGGCGCGGGCGGCGGCCTGACCACGCACAAGGTGGCTCAGCTGCAACAGCTTTGCGCGTTCGGGCAGCGCCTGCTCGACCTTGATGCCGAGGACTTCGGCGAGGTCGACGCGGCGGCCGACGCCAACATCGAGCACGAGGTGGCCGACCGGGTGAAGGGCGACGGCGTGCCCGCGGCGCTGCGCCAACGGGCGCTGGCGTGCCGCATGCCGCAGTCGCCGCGCGAGCACCATCGGGGCGCGCTGAGCAGCCTGCGCCCGGTATATCGGCTGCTGCTCGAGGTCATCGACGCACACTTCCGCAGGCGCGCCACGACCGCGGTGGTCGCGGCCGTGCACATCGCGAGCGAATACGCGCCCCTGCTGGTGTGGGAGCAGATTCTCGGGCACGCCGGCGATCCGGCCCTGCTGCCGGCGGCGGTCAGCGGTGAGCTTTCGGCATGGGGCGACCTGGACAACCGTGACTGTCCACATGGGAAGGCCGAGAAGTCGGCGGCGAAGCGTGCCTTGACCGTGGCGCGGGAAAACGTCGCGGGCTGGCGGTCCTATCTAGACAGACAGCACTCCAACGTGTCGCACGCGCTGGCCGTGTGCGCGGTGCAGTGCGGCCGGCCTTGCTTCGTCTACAACCGACTGTCCACGCAGGATGCCGCGGTGGTACGGCATGGGAGCAGGATCGCCTTGGCGCTCAACGACTCCGCGATCGTGCGGCTGCGGCACAGCGCTCCGGTCGGGCACGGGTTTGGCGTGCCGTCGCGCTCGGAGCTGCTCGACGCGTGGGGGCGCACTCGTGACTCGCTGTCGCGGCTGGCGCCCGAGATCGCCCAGGACGACGGGTTCGTGTTGCCGGGCCTCGCCGCCACAGTGTCCACATTGGCCGGTCAGGAGCTGGCGCCCGACACGCTCCTGGCCGACACGGCCGCGGCCATCGCCGGCCTGATGTCCCACTCCGCCAACAGTTTGGCCAGCGACGGGTCGTGACGCGGGTGGCCCGTGCGGACCGCCTTGATGAGCGCGTTGCGCGGGGTGTGCGCCGAATCGATGAACTCCACGACATCGACGTCATAGCCGTGCTCGCGCAGCAGCCCCGCGCGCACCACGTCGGTAAGCACGTCGGCGAAGCGTTCGCGCAAAATCCCGTGCGCGGTAAGCAGATGCGAGGGCTTCTGGCGCAGCTGCCGGGAAACATCCTTGTGACAGCAGGGCGCGGCCAGGATCCACTTGGCCCTCCACTCCACCGCACGGGCCAGCGCGTCGTCGGTCGCTGTGTCGCAGGCGTGCAGCGCGAGCACCATGTCGGGAGCCTCCTCCAGCTGGACAGTGGCGATATCCCCGGCCACGAACCGGATCGGCCAGCCCAGCCGCCGGGCGAGCTCGGTGTTGCGGATCCTTTGGTCCTCGCGGACGTCGACTCCGGTGAGCGAGACGTCGAGCCCCAGCCCGGATAGATATCGGTAGGCCGCGAACGTCAAATAGGCATTCCCACAGCCGAGATCGACGACGGACAACCGGCCGGTGGAAATCTCCGGAAATTGGCGCAGAAACGCGTCCACCTGCCGCCGCTTGGCCGCGTTGCCACCGATCACGTCGAACAGCGGATCGCCCGGATCCAGCAGATGCTCCTTGGGCCGATCGTGCTCCAGCGCGAGCGGGACGGCAGCGCGCTCTCGATGCAGGATGGCACCCTTCTTCGTCACCTGCATGCGCACGGTCCCCGAGGTCGTCTCCACCGTCCAGGGCGCCGGACCGAGCACGTGATCAACCGACGTCACGTTTTTGGTGTCGAGCCCGTCGCGCGTCACGACCTGGAAACGCCGACCCGCCTTGAGCATGACCGGCCGGATCGTGACACCCTGGGCGTGGGCGCGCACAAACTCTGGCGAATAGACCAGCTCACGGATCTCATCGAGCGCTTCTTGCACAGTGGGCACCTATTGATCGTACGTATCCGGATACCAGAACTCGTCGGGCAGCGTGCTCATCCACCAGAAAAGGGCGATGTAGGCCGCGAGCAGGATGATGCTCACACCCAGGCCGATCCAGCCGAGGATGATGCCCGTGAGCGCCATCGAATCGCCGGCCTCGCCCGTCTCCTTCACCCTGCGCTTGGCGACATGACCCAGGATGGCGCCCACCGGGCTGACAAACAGTGACAGCGGACCCCAGACGCATATCCCGGCCACGCCGACGATCGACACCACCATGGCGGCCGTCGCGAGCCCGTTCGTCGGCGGCCGAAGGGGGTATTGCGCATGGTGCTGATACTGCGGGGGAGGCGGGGTCCACGATGGCATGACCATGGCCGTCACTGTAGAGGGGGCGGGCTATGGTTTCCCCTATGACAACTGGCGATGTTTTCCGCTTGGACGGCAAGGTGGCCCTGGTCACCGGAGCAGGCAGCCCGCATGGCATCGGTTACGCCACGGCCCGCCTCTTAGCCGGACTGGGCGCCAAGGTCGCCGTGGTCTCGACCACCCGCCGCATCCATGAACGCGCCGGCGAGCTGGGCGTGCTGGGCTTCGTCGCCGACCTCACGCTCGAGGCCGAGGTGGGTGCGCTCGCCGACGCTGTGACCGAGCAGTTGGGCGATGTCGACATCCTGGTCAACAACGCCGGCCTCACAAGCCGGGCCAGCGTTGAGGTGATCCGGCCGGTGGCCCAGCTGAGCATCGACGAGTGGCGCGCGGAGATCGACCGCAATCTCACCACGGCGTTCCTGTGCAGCCGCGCGTTCCTGAGTGGGATGTCCGAGCGGGGCTGGGGCCGGATCGTCAACCTCTCCGCGACCGCCGGGCCGGTCAACGCGCTCCCGGCGGAGGCCGCCTACGCGGCGGCCAAGGCAGGCGTGCTCGGGCTGACCAGGGCGCTGGCCATGGAGCTCGTGGTCGACGGGGTCACGGTCAACGCCGTCGCCCCCGGCACTATCCACACGTCGGCGTCCACGTTGACCGAGCTGAAGCAGGGCTACGAGACGCCCAAGGGCCGGCCGGGCACGCCCGACGAGGTGGCCGCGGCGATCGCCTTCCTGTGCTCCCCCGGTGCGGGCTACATCACAGGTCAGATGCTGGTCGTCGATGGAGGTCAATCCGTGCGCCAGGGGTGACCACGGAGCCGGACGCCAAGCCCGACACGGCTTTTGTCACAGGTCACACGCCGGTCGTCGACGGAGATCAATCCGTGCGCCAGGGGTGACCACGAAGCCCGACACGGCTTTTGTCACAGGTCAGACGCCGGCTGTCGACGGAGGTCAATCCGCGCGCCGGGGTTGGCGACCACCAGCGCGACGCCCGCGACGAGCAGCGCGAGACCCAAAAGTGTTGTGGTGGAAAGGGTCTGGCCCAGCCAGGCCCAGCCCAGCAGGCCCGCGCCCGGCACCTCCAGCAGCACGATGACGCTCACCATAGTCGCGGACACCTTCTGCAGCGCATAGTTGAACATCGAATGCCCGAGCAGCTGCGGCCCCACCGTCAACGCCACGATGATGAGCCACGCCGTCGCGTCAAAGCCGATCAACGGCGTTCGGGAAACCACGCACACCGCCAGCAGCACGAGTGCGCACGCTCCATAGCAGACGGTCGTGTAGGTGGTCGTGGTCAGCACGGCCCGCGCCCGCTCGCCAACGATGTTGTAGATCGCGCCCGCGATCCCGCCCGCCACCGCGAGCAGATCGCCGATCATCGCCGGGCCGCCCGCCCGGAAGTCGGGACCGGTCGCGATCACCGCCCCCGCCACGGCCGCGATAATCCCGATCCAGGTGAGCCGGCCGAGCCTGCCGCCCTGCCACACCGTGATCAGCCCCGCCCAGACGGGCTGGATGCACACCAGCGCCGTCGCCGTCGCCACCGTGGTCAACTTCACACTGGGCACCCATGTGCCGAAATGCACAGCGAGCGCCACGCCAGAGATCAAACAGATTCTCATATGTGTACGAGCGGAAGCCAGCTCTTTGCGCCGCACGCTCAGGGTGATCGGGGCGAGCACGCCCACCGCCAACGCGTTGCGCCAGAAGGCGATCGCCAGCGCGGGCGCCGCCGCATACGCGATGAGCGGGCCCGACGTCGAAACGGCAAGCACCCCAATCGCGAGCGCCACGGGTGTCCACACGGCCGTAGTATCTCTGTACTTCCCGCAGCGGGTGGTCTCGGACCCGCTGCGCGGCCGAGCCCAACCGCGCAAGAGCGCGGCTTCGCCTGAACCCTGAACGGAGTCAGACCCGCCCAGCTGGCTTACTTCGCGGCCTGGCCGACAGGTTTCGCGGCCTGGCCGACAGGAAACGGAGTCCTTGCTTTGCGGACCGGCTGACAGGAGACTCAATTTATGACGCACCCGCTGATCGAGGAGGCCGGCAAGAAGGCGGCCATCGGCTGGTTCTCGGTCGAGGGCGGGCCCGCACACGCGCTGTGGTGCATGCCACTCGAGGGCCAGATCTACTTCGTGATCGGCCCCGGTGAGCAGGAGCTGCCCGGCATCGGCGAGGAGTCGGCGGTCACCGTTACTCTGCGCGGCGACCACGGCGGCAACATCGTGTCCTATCCCGCCACAGCTACCCGGGTCAGGCCCGAGATGGAGGCGTGGGAGACCGTCGCACCGCAGCTCGCGGGCAAGCGGCTCAACTCCAGCGGCGCGGGCGAGCAGGTCGTCGAGCGCTGGTCGCGTGAGTGTGCCATTTGGGCGCTGATCGTCGCCGGCCAACCACTGCCGCAGGGCACGGATTCCGGCGCGGCCGAGCCCAGGCCCACGAGCGCTGCCACGGCCACCCGGAAACCGTTCAAACTTCACCGAGTGCGTCGCAGGGCCGCATAGCATTCATCTGTGCCAACGGTGACAAGGGTCTTCGTCGCCCGGCTCGCCGGCCTCGCCGTCTACGACCCCAACGGCGATCAAGTGGGCCGGGTCCGCGATGTGGTCGCGCGGTTGCGCTCCGGCGGTTCGCCCCCACAGGTGACCGGTTTCGTCGCGGAGCTGCCGGTGCGGCGCCAGATCTTCCTGCCCATCGGCCGGGTGGTGTCGGTGGACTCCGGCGGCGTCGTGCTCAACTCGGGCGTGGTCAACGTCCGGCGGTTCCAGCAGACGCCGGCCGAGGTGCTTGTGCTGGCCCAGCTGCTCGATCGCCGGGTCACCACGCCCAGTGGCAAGCAGGGCCGGGTTGTCGACATCGCGATGGAGTCGGACCGGCCGGGGCTGTGGTATCTGGGTCGCGTCGCCGCGCAGGAGATGACCGGGCGCGGGCTGACCCGGCGTGGCCAGCTACGCCAGTTCGACTGGGCGGAGCTGTCGGGGCTGATCGAGCCGACGGCGGAGCAGGGCACCGAGTCGCTGCTCGCGCTGCTGGAGGACATGCGACCGGCCGACCTGGCGCATGCCGTGCAGGACCTGCCGGCCGAGCGGCGGCACGCGCTCGCGGCCGCGCTCGACGATGAGCGCCTGGCCGACATGCTTTCGGAGCTACCGGAGCGGCAGCAGGTCGAAATCCTGATCGAGCTCGATCCGGAGCGCGCGGCCGACATCCTCGAGGAGATGGACGCCGACGACGCGGCCGACCTGCTGGCGGAGCTGCCACCGGCGCAGCGGCAGTATCTGCTCGATCTGATGACACCCGAGGAGTCGGCTCCGGTGCGGGCGCTGATGCAATACCGGCCGGGCACCGCGGGCGCGGTGATGACCAGCGAGCCGATCGTCCTGACGCCCGACATGACCGTCGCCGACGCGCTGGCCCGCATCCGGGAGCCCTACCTGCCGCCCGCCCTGGCGGCGCAGGTCTTCGTCACGCGGGCGCCGATCGACACGCCGACCGGGCGCTATCTTGGCACCACGCACTTCCAGCGCCTCCTGCGCGAGCCGCCGAGTGACCTGCTCGGCGGTGTGATGGAGACCGACATCGATCCATTGGAGCCGGGCGTGCCGCTCGACGAGATCACCAAGCGGATGGCCACCTACAACCTCGTGGCAATGCCGGTCGTGGACCCGCACGGGCGCCTGGTCGGCGCGGTCACGGTCGACGACCTGCTCGACCACATCCTGCCCAAGGGCTGGCGCGAGCATGAGTGACCGGCTCGATCAGCCGCGCTCGCCGCGCGGCTTCCGGATGCCGACACTGGACACCGAGGTGTTCGGCAATTTCGCCGAGAAGTTCGCTCGGTTCATGGGCACGCCGCAGTTCCTGGTCTGGATGACGGTGTTCGTCATCGCCTGGATCACGCTCAATGTCATCGGCCTGTTCGGGCTGCGCTGGGATCCGTACCCATTTATATTGTTAAATTTGTTTTTCAGCACGCAGGCCTCCTACGCTGCCCCGCTGATCCTGTTGGCACAAAACCGCCAGGCCGACCGGGACCGGGTGTCGCTGGACGAGGACCGGCGCCGGGCCACCGCGCAGAAGGCAGACACCGAATACCTGGCGCGCGAGATCGCCGGCCTGCGGATGGCGCTCGGCGACGTGGCCACGCGCGACTTCGTCCGCTCCGAGCTGGCCAAGCTGGTGGCCGAGCTGCACGACGCCCGCCCGCCGCGGGAAAAGCGGGAAAAGCCGCGCGCCCCAAAGGTCACGCGGCACAAGGGCTAGCATTGGGCACATGTCCACCGCCCTCATGACAGCGCTATCCAAGGTCAACGATCCCGAGATCCGCCGGCCCATCACCGAGCTGGGCATGGTCTCGTCGGCGACCGTCGAGGGCGGCCTGGCGCAGGTGCACATCCTGCTCACCGTCGCCGCCTGCCCGCTGCGCGACAAGCTGCGGGAGGACATCACGGCCGCGGCCGTGACCGTGCCCGAGGTCGAGCGGGTCGACATCGAGTTCGGCGTGATGACCCAGGATCAGCGGCAGGCCCTGCAAAAGCAGCTGCGCGGCGACGCCTCCGCCGAGCCCGTGATCCCGTTCGCCCAGCCCGGCTCGCGCACACGCGTCTATGCGGTCGCGTCCGGCAAGGGCGGCGTCGGCAAGTCGAGCGTCACGGTCAACCTGGCCGCTTCCCTCGCGGCGCGCGGCCTCTCGGTCGGTGTCGTCGATGCCGACATCTACGGGCATTCCGTGCCACGCATGCTCGGTGTCGAGGGCCGTCCCACCCAGGTCGAAGAAATGATCATGCCGCCGCAGGCGCACGGCGTGAAGGTCATCTCGATCGGCATGTTCACCAGTGGCAACGCCGCCGTCGTCTGGCGCGGCCCGATGCTGCACCGGGCGCTGCAGCAGTTCCTCGCCGACGTCTACTGGGGCGAGCTCGACGTGCTGCTGCTTGACCTGCCGCCCGGCACCGGCGATGTGGCCATCTCGCTGGCCCAGCTGCTGCCCAACGCCGAGATCCTGGTCGTGACGACACCGCAGCAGGCGGCCGCCGAGGTGGCCGAGCGGGCGGGCGCGATCGTCATGCAGACCCACCAGCGGCTGGTGGGTGTGGTCGAAAACATGTCCTGGCTGACCCTGCCCGACGGCAGCAACATGGAGGTTTTCGGCTCCGGCGGGGGCCAAAGCGTGGCCGAGTCGCTGACCCGCATCACGGGCGGGCGCGTGCCTCTGTTGGGGCAGATTCCGCTCGACACCAGGGTGCGCGAGAGCGGCGACGCGGGCACACCGGTCGTGCTGTCCTCGTGGGATTCCCCCGCGGCGCGAGCCTTGACCGCCGTCGCCGACCAGCTGGCGCTCCGGCGCGAGTCGCTCGTGGGCAAGCCGCTCGGCCTGACCCCCATGCGCGCCGGCTAACGCCCGGCAGGCAAGCCTGATGGCCAACTTTTGAGGCGGGGCCCCATGCGCGCCGGCTAACGCCCCGGCAGGCAACCCGATCGCCGGCTATTGAGGCAGGCCCCATGCGCACCGGCTAAGCCCTCGGCGCCCTCGGCCCGATCCGGTGCGCGCCCGCGAAGGCTCCGTGCAGGCGAGGTTCAAGCAGGCGAGGTGCAGGCGAAGCCGCGCAGCGGCCCGAGAACGGCCGCCGCGGAAATCACGTCATGTCCTCGTAGGAGCGCGTGATCGGCTTGGGTGCGGGCGCGGGCTCATTGATCGGCGCGATCGGGGTGTTGAGGTCGGCGCCATCCTTGATCGAGTTGACGTCCGACTTCACGTCCTCGTAGAGGTTTTGCAGGGGCCGGCGGAGCGCGGCCTCGTCTTCCTCACTGAGCAGGTGCTTGCGCATGAAGGTCTTGGGGTTGAGATCCTCGAGCTTGATGTCTGTGCCGAGCTCACGACTCAGGTCGCCGGTGGCGTTGGTGGCCATGGCGCGCAGGTTGCGAAGCATCCGCATGCCATCAGAAATGACCTTCGGGAGGCGCTCCCCGAAGATCAGCAAGGCGAGCAGCAGCAGCGCGCCAAACTCCCAGGCATTCAGATTCTCGAACACAGACCAACATTAAGCCGTGAATCGGGGCTCCCACCAGCCCTCATTGCGGATCAGCGGCGAGCGTCACGGCCGCATCGTGGCTGGTAGAGCCGCGTTTGTAGCCCACTTTGACCGTCGCACCCGGTGCAGTTTTCCGCACAAGTGCGATGAGATCACTGGGCTCGGTCAGAGGCGTGCTACCGAAGCTGACCAAGGTGTCGCCCGATTGCAGGCCGGCCGCCTCGGCCGGGCCGGACGCGACCACCTCGCGCAACCTTACCCCGGCGCCCGTGCTGCGGCCGCTCTCCTCCAGCTGCGCGCCGATCACCGTGCGG
>JBIOYB010000023.1:0-16389 GCA_044869915.1 Allorhizocola sp. | reverse complement strand
CTGGGCCGGCTGTCTCCGGCCAGCACGATGGACCTGATCACGCAGGCCGCAGGAGCGCTGCACGCGGTGCATGACAGGGGGATCGTGCACCGCGATGTCAAACCGGGCAACCTCATAGTCCGCACCGATGGCGCTGTCGCCTTGACCGACTTCGGGATTGCCGCCGGGCACACCACCACGTCGTTGACCACACCCGGCGTCATCCTGGGCACGCTGTCCTATCTGGCCCCAGAACAAATCATGGGCGAGCCGGCCACCGCTCGCAGTGACGTCTACTCCTTGGGCCTGGTCGCCTACGAATGCCTTACCGGGCAACGACCTTTCACCGCCGAGGCCCCCGTCGCCGCCGCGCTGCAACGCGTCCAGCAGCCCGCCCCGCCGCTGCCTGCCGACATCCCACTACCCATCGCCCACGTCGTGGCCCGAGCCTTGGCCACCGACCCCGCAAACCGCTGGCAAACCGCCGCCGAACTCGCCGACGCCGCCAGACAGGCCCTTGCCGACACCACACCGGTCAACCCGCCGGCTGTGCACGCGCCTGATGTGTCTGACACCCCTGATGTGCCTGACACGTCTGACACCCCTGACACCCCTGATGTGTCTGACGCCCCTAAGACCCCTGATACGCCCGAGACGCCGGATATCGGACGGTCCGGCCCGCGCTTGTGGAAGCGGCGCCGGCGGCTCGCCACGGTTGCCGCCGCCGTCGTGATCCTGCTCGTCCTCGGCACGGTGACCCTGTGGACCACCAACCGCGATCGTTCGCAAGGCGGTGGCCCGATGGATGGCCAGGAAACCAGCCCCACGATCTCCGATGTGTCGGGCACCGCACGCCTGAGCGCGACACCATCCGGCGCACCGCCATCCGGCAGCGTTCCGGGGTCAGGTTCACCCGGACCAGGCGGTAGCCCAGGACCCGGAGGTGTCCCGGGACCAGGCGCGACCGAGAGCCCGAGCCAGGGCCGCGTAACCGTCGGCGGCCCCGGCAATCGGACCAGCACCGCGGGCACGGCGATCTCACCGGTCAATCACACCGCCTCCGGCGGGACAGCCCCCTACACGTGGTCGGCTTCCGGGTTGCCCGCAGGCCTGTCGATCAATTCGTCATCGGGTGCCATTTCGGGGTCCCCGACAAGCGCCAAGCAATACACCGTGACGGTGACCGCGACGGACAGCTCGTCACCCGCCCAAACGGGAAGCATCTCGTATTCGTGGACGGTCAACGCGCCGCCCGCGCGGACGTGTTCCGGCACCAACGGCACGGACGTGACCGTCCCGGACGCCACTTCGGCCAGCTCGACCGTCACGATCTCGGGTTGCCCGGGCAACGCCTCGGCGACGGCGAAGATAGAGGTTCACCTCAGGTGCGCCGACAGAGCCAGCCTGACGATAACGCTCGGGGCACCGGACGCCACCTCCTACACCCTGTACATCCAGGACGGATCAGGCGCCAACCTCAACCAGACCTTTACCGAGAACCTGTCCTCGGAGGTCGCCAACGGGACGTGGCGGCTGCGCGTGATAGACAACTGGTTCGACAGCGACGAAGCCGTCATCGACAGCTGGACGCTCACCCTGGCGGAGTCATGACCCGCCGCGGGGAAGGAGTGCGCCAACGACATGGACCGCGGCGGCAGCGGCGCGCGGCCGGCGGCACACCCCGGTCTGTCCAGTCCTGGGCCACCGTGATGCGCCGCCTGACGGGCTTGATAGAGCACGGTTTCCCGGCCTGACCCGAGTGGCCGGGCCGGGCCCGGGCAAGGGAGCTCCGCTACAACCTGTCGAGGATCTTTTGCATTTGCTGTACCTCGGCGGCCTGCGCCTGTTCGATGGCCGAGGCGAGCCGCTTGACGTCGGAGTTGGTCCCGTGCTGCTGGACGTCGCGGGCCATCTCGATGGCGCCGTCGTGGTGAGCAATCATCATACGGGCGAACTCTTTGTCGAACTCCGTGCCGGACAACGACTTCAGTGAGCCCATGTCGTGTTCGGACATCATGCCGTGCCCGCTGCCCATGTGTTCTGGGGCCTGGCCCCAGGACGTCAGCCAACCGGTCATGAGATCGATTTCGGGCTGCTGCGCGCCTTTGATGGCCGTGGCCAGCTGCTTGATTTCCGGGTCGGCGGCGCGCGTGGCGGCCAGCTCCGCCATCTCCACCGCCTGCCGGTGATGCGGGATCATCATCTGTGCGAACGTGACGTCGGCGGAATTGAAGTTGGCGCCGGGCGCGACGGACGCGGATGGGTTGCCGCCGCTGCCGCCGTGGTCCATGCCGCCCATGCCGGAGTCGCCGCCGGAGTCGCCGCACGCCGCGACGCCCGGTGCGGCCGCCAGAATCAGGGCAGGGCTCAGCCCGTACCGAATAATGGATTTCATAAAACCTTCCTGATGATTGTGTACGAAACGGGAGCACGAGGGTCGGCTCGTGTCCTACGTCCGCAGCACCGCCAGGTCGGTGAGGGTCAGGCCGATCGGTCTCGCGTGCGGCGGGCCGCGCACGGGCAGGATCGTGGGGTGGACAAACCGTTGCGCCATAAGGCTGGTGAGGCGCAGGCGGCGCGCGGCGAGCACGGCCACGGCCAGCAGAGTGAGTGCGCACAGGATGGCCACGCACATGACGATCGACCCGAGCGGCCTGCCGGGGTCGTCATCCTGGCCTGCCGCCTGGACGGCTTCTTGATGCGGGCAGTGTGGACTGAAGTGGCCCAGGGTGTGCATCGTGAACAGGCCGACGGTGACCAGCAGCAGCATGAGCAGCGCCGGACCTGTCCTTCTCACGCCTCGACCTTACCCGAGGGGGGTATCGGGTCGGGCGCCAGACCCCATGCGGACTCGAGCGGATCCGTGCGCCGGCGCGGCCGCGGCAACTTTGGCCGGCCCCGCAGGGCCAGCGCGGCGAGCGCTGTGGTGATGGGCACGGCCGCGATCAGCCCGATGGTCCCGACCGCGCTGCGCACGATCTCCTGCGCCAGCTGCTCACTCTTGATCATTTGAAGCCAACCGCCGTTGCTCTGCCCCGGCCCGGCGCTCAGCAGCAACAACAGGGGCAGGGAAGCGCCCGCGTAGGCCAGCACGATGGTGTTGATGACCGACGTGATGTGGGCGCGGCCGACCCGGCTCGCCGCCCGGTAGAGCTCGGTGAAACCCATCGCGGGATTGGCCCGGGCCAGCTCGGCGACGGTGTAGGACTGCGTCACGGTCACGTCGTCGAGCACGCCCAGCGCGCCGATGATGATGCCCGCGAGCAGCAGCCCGAGCATGTTGACCCCGCTGTATTGCATGCTAAGGAACGAGGCCTGCTCGTCGGCGATCCCGGTCAGGTGCAGCCCGGCGGTCGTGACGGCGGCCAGCGCGCCGGTCAGCGCGAGGCTCGCGAGCGTGCCGAGCACGGCCATCGACGTGGGCGTGCTGAAGCCATGCGTCAGATACAGCACGACCAGCATGATGGCCGCCGACCCGACGATGGCGACCAGCAGCGGCGACTCGCCCTGCAGGATCGCCGGGACGATGAACGCCAGCAGGACGAGGAACGTGACACCGAGCCCGGCCAGCGCGGTGACTCCGCGCCATCGTCCAAACGCGATGATCGTGAGGGCAAAAATCGCTATTAAAAGCCATATTTGGGTACCACGTTCGTGATCAATGATTTCGTAGTCCGCGCCGACCGGACCGCCGAAACTGTCACCGTAGACCAGGATGACCTCGTCGCCGGGCTTGACCATGGGCGCACCCGCGCCGAACGGTAGCGGAGTGTTCACGGTCTGTCCGGCGTCGGGCCCGTCGCTGAGCCGCACCGCGACCTCGCCGCACACGTGCGCCGCAGTGTCCGGAGAGGTCTCCTCCGGCGTGCACTGCCGCTGGGTCACGCTGACCACCTCACCGGTGTGGTGTGGCGGCCCGATCCACGGCTCGGCCGCGACCTTGCCCGGCCACAGCAGGATCAGCCCGAGGAGCGTGAGCGCGCCCGCCGGGATCAGCACGGCGAGCGTCAGCCGTGTCGCCCTTTTGCCGTATTCGTGAGCATGACCAGTCATCGCGGCACAGCTTATCCGATTTCTGTTTTCGCAGCTCAGATGCTTGTTTCCGTCGCGATCGGACCCCGGGTGGGTGGGTGATCGCCAAACCCCGAGGTAGCGTGACCCATCGTGACTCCTACGGCGTACCCCCACCGTCAGCGTCATAAGTCGCCGACAACTGTCGTGATTGGACTGTTGGCGGCAATAATCGTGCTGCTACCCGGGCCGGCGATCGCCCAGCCCACGCCCGACGAGTCGGGCTCGCAGGAGCTGACGACCTTGCGGGCAAACCTGGCCGCGGCCGCCGAGGGCTACATGAAGGCCGAGGCCGAGCTGGGCGCGTCGCAGGCCAAACAGGCCGAGCTGCAAAAGCAGCTGACCACGGCCGAGGCCGACATCGCCCGCGTCAAGACCCGCGTGGCCGACTATGCGGCAGAGGCCTACCGCACCGGCCGCATCGGCGCGCTCGGGCTGATGCTCGACCCGAGCGCAAAGGGCGACCTGCTCGGCCGCGCCGACGCCATCGACAAGCTCACCCGCAACGACTCCGACCGGCTGGCCGAGCTCGCCGACGCCAAGCGCCGCGCGGCCGAGGCCAAGACCGGCCTCGACCAACAGGTCACCACCCAGACCGCGGCACTGGCGGAGATGGACCGGCGCAAGCAGGCCGCCGAAAAGGCGCTCGCGGCGGCACAGGCGATCCGATCCGCGCCCGTGTTCGACTCCGCCGGCGTCCCGATCGCCAACCCGGCGCCGAGCGGGCTCGGCACCGGCTGCACCGAAGACGACCCGACCACGTCGGGCTGCATCACACCGCGCACGCTGTGGGCCCTGCGGGAGACCAAACGGGTGGGCTTCACTTGGTACGTCTCGTGTTATCGGCCCGGCGACCAATACGAGCACCCGAAGGGGCGGGCGTGTGACTGGGCCGCCTTCGAGGACGGGTTCGAAAACCGCTCGGCGACCGGGGCCAACAAAAACTACGGCGACCGGCTGGCCGCGTTCTATGTGAAGAATGCCAAGGCCCTCGGCGTGATGTATGTCGTGTGGTATTGCCAGATCTGGCAGTACGGCGTCGGTTGGCACCGCTACAACTCGGCCGGCTCCAACTGCGGCGACTCTCCGGCGGGCGACCACACCAACCACGTGCACCTGTCGGTCTACTGAGCGCGATCCGCCCGCACGAGCCGCCACCCGGGCTTGTTTGACGACCCGCCGGGGCGGCGGCGATCCGCGTCCTCGTCGATCGCATCCGTGTGTCGTGCTCGGGCAGGTTGTGCGCGAGCCCGCAGACCCGCGTGTAGCTCGTGGTCGCCCATGACGTGGTGACGCACGACGACGGCAAGGGTCCACTGTGGACAGTTTGGCGAGTTGGGGCGGGCCGTCGATGGCCGCCCCGGGGGGCCGGCTCATCCGTCGCGACACACGCTCGGCTGGGAGAGCGACGAGCGAGGCGCTGAACATCGTGCGCCGGCGGACTGGGTCCAGCGTGCCGCGTGCCGCGTGTTGAGTGCCGCAGGTTGAGTGCTGAGTGCCGCGTACTGAGTGCCGCAGGTTGAGTGCCGCAGGTTGAGTGCTGAGTGCCGCGTACTGAGTAGCAGGCCCTGTCGCGCTCGGCTGGTGGGCTGGGTTCAGCTTGCTTTTTCGCGCTCGTGCTGCCGGTGGGCGGGCCGCGCGGCACGCTCAGGTGACCTGGGTCTCATCCGATACCCACCGGGGGTACTTGATACCCCTGGGGGGTAGGGGTAGAGTTCGGCGGGAGGAGGTGCTCGCGATGGAGACGAAGGCGGACCGCAAGACGGACAACCTGGCCCGGCTGCGGCGCGTCGAGGGCCAGATCCGTGGCCTGCAGCGCATGGTCGAGGCCGACGCCTACTGCATCGATGTGCTGACCCAGGTGTCGGCGGCCACCAAGGCGCTGCAGTCGTTCGCGCTCGAGCTGCTGCATGAGCACATGGCCACATGCGTGGTCGACGCCGCGGCCAAGGGCGGCCCCGAGGCCGACGCCAAGGTCAAGGAGGCCTCCGAAGCCATCGCCCGGCTGGTCCGGTCCTAAGCCATTTACCCGAGGGGAGTTCACGATGACCACCACCGCGACATACAAGGTTTCCGGTATGACCTGCGGGCACTGCGTGGGCGCGGTCAGCGCCGAGGTCGGCAAGCTGCCCGGCGTCACGGACGTCAAGGTCGACCTGGCCGCCGGTGCGGTGACGGTCACCAGCCAGGCCCCGCTCGACGACACGTCCGTGGCGGCCGCGGTCGACGAGGCCGGATACGAGCTGGTGAGCGCGCCATGACGACGCTCACGACACCGGTCAAGCTTGGCGCGTTCGGGCTGGCGATGCTGGTCCTGTTCGGCGCGGCGTGGGGGATCGGCCGGGTGGCCGGCCCCCGCACCGTGCCGGCGGCGGCCTCGCATGACGGCGGCCACGGCGACACGGGCGCGCCCGCTGCGGGCAAGCTTCCCGGCGGGCTGCAGGTCTCGCAGGACGGCTACCGGCTCGAGCTCGCCACGACGCAACTGTCCACTGTGGACACGGCACCGCTGGCGTTCCGCGTGATCGGGCCGGACGGCAAGCCCGTGACGGCCTACACCACCGAGCACGAGAAGGATCTGCACCTGATCGTGGTCCGGCGCGACCTGACCGGCTTCCAGCACGTGCACCCGGCGCTCGGGCCGGACGGGCAGTGGACGGTGCCGCTCAAGGCGCCCGCGCCCGGGTCATACCGGGTGTTCGCCGACTTCAAGCCGGCCGGGCGCGACACCGGCCTGATCCTGGGCGCCGACGTGAGCGCGCACGGCGACTTCCAGCCGCGGGCGGAGACGACCGGCGTCAGTGGTGACTACGCCGTCAAGCTGGAGGGCGAGCTGATCCCCGGCACGTCGTCAAAGCTCACGCTGACCGTGTCCAAGGGCGGTCAGCCGGTGACCGACCTTCAGCCCTACCTGGGCGCGTTCGGGCACCTGGTGGCCCTGCGCGACGGGGACCTGGCATACCTGCACGTCCACCCGGAGGAGTCCGCGGTGGCCGGGCCGCAGATCGTGTTCTACGCGGAGGTACCGAGCTCGGGGCGCTACGGTCTGTTCCTGGACTTCCAGCACGCGGGGGTGGTGCGCACGGTCTCGTTCACCGCGACGACCGTCGGCGTGGCCGCACCCGCGCCCGCACCAGCGGCATCCGTGCCGACGCCCACGACGACGCCGAAGGGTGATGATCATGGCCATTAAGGTCGCAGCGCAGCGGATCGAGCTCGCGATCGGCGGCATGACGTGTGCCTCGTGCGCGGCCCGGATCGAGAAGAAGCTCAACCGGCTCGACGGCGTGACCGCGACGGTCAACTACGCCACCGAGAAGGCGAGCGTCACCTACCCCGACACGCTCACCCCGCAGGATTTGGTGTCCACCGTGCAGGCCACCGGCTACACGGCAACGCTTCCGGCGCAGACAGGTGAGCCGGAGGAGGAGGCCGACGAGCTCAAGCCGTTGCGCGACCGGCTCATCACGTCGGCGGTGCTGGCCGTGCCGGTCGTCGCGATGGCGATGATCCCGGCGCTGCAGTTCACCAACTGGCAATGGCTCTCGCTGACGCTGGCCGCGCCGGTCGTGGTCTATGGGGGCTGGCCGTTTCACCGGGCCGCCTGGGTCAACCTCAGACATGGCGCGGCGACGATGGACACGCTGATTTCCCTCGGTACCATATCGGCGTCTCTATGGTCTTTATGGGCCCTGTTCTTTGGCACCGCCGGGCAACCGGGGATGACCCACCCGTTCTCGTTCGCGATCGAGCGGACCAGCGGGGCGGGCAACATCTACTTCGAGGTGGCGGCGGGCGTCACGCTGTTCATCCTGGCCGGGCGCTACTTTGAGGCGCGGTCGAAGCGGCGGGCGGGCGCGGCGCTGCGTGCCCTGCTCGAGTTGGGCGCCAAAGACGTTGCCGTGCTTCGGGATGGGGCAGAGGTGACAGTCCCGATTGGACAGTTGGTGGTCGGGGACCGGTTTGTCGTGCGGCCGGGCGAAAAGATTGCCACGGATGGGATCGTCGAGGAGGGTGCGTCCGCCGTCGACAACTCGATGATCACGGGTGAATCGGTGCCGATCGAGGTCCGGGCGGGCGACAGGGTCGTGGGCGCGACCGTCAACGCGGGAGGCCGGCTCATCGTGCGGGCCGAGCGGGTCGGCGCCGACACCCAGCTGGCCCAGATGGCGCGGCTGGTGGAGCAGGCGCAGACCGGCAAGGCCGAGGTGCAGCGCCTCGCCGATCGGATATCGGCGGTCTTTGTGCCGATCGTCATCGCTCTTGCCGTGGCGACGCTTGGATTTTGGTGGGGGACCGGTGGAGGCGTCGCGGCCGCGTTCACGGCGGCGGTGGCGGTGCTCATCATCGCCTGCCCGTGCGCGCTCGGGCTCGCCACGCCGACGGCGCTGCTGGTCGGCACGGGCCGGGGGGCCCAGATGGGCATCCTCATCAAGGGCCCCGAGGTGCTGGAATCCACGCGTTCCGTCGACACGGTCGTGCTCGACAAGACCGGCACCGTGACGACCGGCCAGATGACGCTGGTCGAGGTCGTCGCGGCGGACGGGCAGGATCGCGATGAGGCGCTACGGTTGGCCGCGGCGCTGGAGTCCGCTTCCGAGCACCCGATCGGCCGCGCCATCGCGTCGGCGGCGCATGACGGTCCACTCCCGACAGTGCGCGACTTCTCCAATATGGAGGGTTTGGGCGTGCGCGGTGTCGTGGAGGGCAAGCTCGTCACGGTCGGCCGCGCCCAGCTGTTCGACGGCTTCACCGCGCCGGACTTCGCCGGCACGTCAGATTCCGCTGGCAGGCCGGGTTTCGCTGGCAGGCCGGGTTTCGCTGGCAGGCCGGGCTTCGCTGGCACGCCGGATTTCGCCGGCAGGCCGGGCTTCGCTGGGACGGCGGATTTCGCCGGCACGGCGGTTTATGTCGGCTGGGACGGCGCGGTGCGGGCGCGGTTGGTCGTCGCCGACGCGGTCAAGCCCACGAGCGCGCGGGCCGTCGCCGAGCTGCGGCGGCTGGGCCTGACACCCATCCTGCTGACGGGCGACAACGCCACCGTGGCGCGGGCGATCGCCGACGAGGTCGGCATCGACGAGGTTATCGCGGAAGTCCTGCCGCAGGACAAGGTGGATGTCGTGAAACGCCTGCAGGACAAGGGCAAGGTCGTGGCGATGGTCGGCGACGGCGTCAACGACGCGGCCGCGCTCGCCCAGGCCGACCTCGGGCTGGCCATGGGCACCGGCACGGATGTCGCGATCGAGGCCTCCGACCTGACCCTGGTGCGCGGCGACCTGATGGCCGCCGTCGACGCGATCCGCCTGTCGCGGCGCACGCTCGGCACCATCAAGGGCAACCTGTTCTGGGCGTTCGCCTACAACGTCGCGGCCCTGCCGCTTGCCGCGCTGGGCCTGCTCACCCCGATGATCGCCGGTCTGGCCATGGCCGTCTCGTCGGTCTTCGTCGTGACCAACAGCTTGCGGTTGCGCCGCTTCAAGCCCGTCGCGGCCGCGTAGGCGCCCGTCCTTTCGCGTGCCCGTCCTTTTGTGTGCCCGTCCGGCTTTCGGGCGGGCACATGTCCGTCCGCCCGTCCCACTGTTTCGTGGCGCGCACATCGGCCACGACTGTTTCCGCGGGCCGTTTCTACGGCGTGCGTTTCTGTCTGCGGTTGTTTCCGCGGTTGTTTCCGCGGTTGTTTCCGCGGTTGTTCCCGCGGTTGTTCCCGCGGTTGTTTCCGCGGTTGTTCCCGCGACGTGCGTTTCTGTCGGCGGTTGTCTCTGCAGCCGTTTCTGTGGTGCGCGTTTCTGTGGTGCGCGTTTCTGCCCGCGGCTGTTTCTACAGCTGTTTCTTGTTTCTGCGGCGCGAGCCTGGGTCCGGTCGGTCGCCCCGGGCCGGCGGATGTTTCTGTCGCGCGCATCGGTCCGCGGCTGGGTCCGCAGCTGGGTTCGCGACGGGCACCTCGGCCCGGGGCCGGCACGTCGTTTGACTCATTGAGGGGTGCGGCGGCGGTAGCGTGCCATCTTGTCCCGGCTGCCGCAGACCTCCATGGAACACCAGCGCCGGCTGCCCGCCCGCGACGTGTCGAGATAGAGCAGGGTGCACGTCTGGCTGGAACACTCGCGGATCCGTGCGGCGAGTGGGCCGCCGAGGACCTCGACGCCGTCGCGGGCGATCAGCGTGAGCAACCCGGCCGCGGTCGGCTCGACGAGCACGGCGGTCAGGCCCGCCCGGCCCGCGCGCAGCGCGGGAGCGGGCGATGTCCGCGCGGCCCAGCGGTTGACCAGCTCCACGTCTGTCGCGGCCGGCCGCTTGCCGGAGAACGCCGCCGCACGCATCAGACGATAGAGCGCCTCGCGCAGCCGGTGTGCGTGGCGCAGCACAGCGGGCGAAACATCAAGCGGTGCAAGGGTCAGGCCGGATGCGGTGAACCAGCGCCCGAGATCGGCCGGCGTGGGTATCCGCTCGACAGCCGGATCGCGCCAACGCATGCCGAGGGTGGCGGTGAAGTCCACCGACGGCCGTCCCGCGACGAACCGGAACGCCGCCTCCTCCAGGATCATGTGCCCGATGATACCGGTTGAACCGGTAACTCAGATCACACGGGCGCGCCGCTGTCACGTTACCGGCCGAACCGGTAACGTCACGGCTCATGAGGATTCTCGTGGTGGGCGCCGGCGCGACCGGTGGATACTTCGGCGGCAGGCTTCAGGAGGCGGGCCGCGATGTGACCTTCCTCGTCCGGCCACGGCGCGCCGAGGTGCTGCGAGACCGAGGGTTGCGGATCACCGGGCTGGGCCGCGAGACCGTGCTGACGCCCCGCTTGCTGACCGCGCCGGAGCTCGACGGCGACTACGATCTGGTCCTAGTCTCGGTGAAGGCGACGGCGCTGCCGGCGGCGATCGAGGACGTGAGCCGTGCGGTCGGCGCGCGGACGTGCGTGGTGCCTTTCTTGAACGGCATGGCCCACATGGACGCGCTCAACAAGGCGTTCGGGTCGCAGGCGGTGCTCGGCGGAGTGGTCCGGCTGATCGCCACGCTGGCCGACGACGGTGACATCGTGCAACTCGCGCCTCCGGCCGACATGGTCATCGGTGAGCAGGGCGGCGGCGTCTCCGAGCGCCTGCGCCTGATGGAGTCCGTGCTGTCCGGCGCTGGGTTCGCCTTCGAGGTTTCGCCCGACATCCGCTCCGCGATGTGGCACAAGTGGGTCTTCATCAGCACGCTGGGCGCCCTCAATGTTCTGGCGCGCGGTTCGGTCGGCGAAGTGGTGGCTGCTGAGGGCGGCGGCGCGGTGGCTGCTGAGGGCGGCGGCGCGGTGGCCGCTGAGGGCGGCGGCGCGGTGGCCGCTGAGGGCGGCGGCGCGGCTGCTGAGAGTGGCCAAGTGGCGGCTGCTGAGGGCGGCGGCGGGGTGGCGGCTGCTGAGGGCGGCGGCGCGGCTGCTGAGAGTGGCCAAGTGGTGACTGCTGAGGGCGGCGAGCGGCTAGGCCCGGCCGTCGCGGCCGAGGCGGCGGCGATCTCGGCCGCGGCCGGGCATCCGGTGCCCGCCCAGACGATGGCCAACATCGTGGCGTTCATGACCCGATCCGGCTCGACCGACACGGCCTCGATCTACCGGGATCTGGCCGCCGGGCGGCCGACCGAGGCCGAGCAGATCCTAGGCGACCTGACCGCGCGGGCCCGTGCCCTCGACGGGCCCAAGCCGCTGCTGGATCTGGCGACGCTGAGTCTGCGCGTACACGAAAATCGGCTTAAACGCTGACCCGCTGGCGAGATGGGTCAGGCGGCGAGACGGGGCAGCCAGGGGTGTGTGAATTGGACTTTGGCAAGGGCGTCCCGGAGCCAGGTGCGTTGTGTTTCGGTGAGGGTGGGCAGGAGGGCCTGTAGGTCCCGCTCGTCGTGGAGGCGGATGGACTCGTTGAGAGCCTTGTAGAACAGGACGATCTCCGGGGCGGCTATGGTCAGTCCCCAGATGGATTGTTGCGTGGCGCGGTCCAGCGGCACGGCGATGTGTGGTTGCGTGTGCAGGACCCAATCGTGGCCGGAGCGCTCGATGAGCAGGAATTCGAACTCGAAGTCGGTGTGGCGTGCCGTCGGGGAGGTCGCCAGCGGGCCGGCGAGCGTGGGGGCGTGGATGTGGGCGGGCGGGTCGAGGTGCCGGCCGGTCCACGGCTCGGTGGTGTCGTCGGCGGCGTTGGGGTCGTGTGCCACCAGTGCCCAACCGGTGAGGTGGTCGAAGAGGGCGCGCTGGTCGTGGTGGAAGACGGCGATGTCGACGTCCCAGTGATTGCGGGTCGTTCTGCCGAGCCAGGCGTCGGCGGCCCAACCGCCACAAAGGATCCATGGGGCGTCGAACCCGTGTAGCAGGTCGCGGACGTAGGCGACGGCAGGCGGCACTGTCGTGGTCACGGTCGCTGTTGGGTGCGTGGAAAGTAGGGCCACAGGGTGAAGATTGGGCCGCACACCCCAATGGCGCAACTCAATTTCCAAAGTTAGGCAAGTGCGCCGTGGACGATGGCGTGGGCCAGCGGGCGCACGAACTCGGCCGTGGCCGCCTCGGGTGGGCCGGTCACGAGGGCGAAGAGCGCGCCGCCAAACAGGATCATCATGGTGGGGATGGCGGCCGGCGGGATGGGCAGGCCGTGCCCGGTGTGATGGTCCGCGGTGAACATGGCCGTGCCCGCCATCAGCGTGTCGATCTCGGTGGCCAGCGCGGGCCTGCGTAGGCCTTCCAGGCGGAGCTCGAAAACGGCGAGGTATCTGCGCCGGTGTGCGGTCGCGGCGAGGATCAGCGAACCGGTGATGAGGTCGATGGCCCGCTCCTGCCACGTCGCCGACCGGCCGACGGTCGGGACGGCCGCGTCCATGTCGGCCTGGTGCTGCCGCACGACGCGTCTCACCACCGCCAGCAGGAGCGCTTCGCGGCTGCGGAAGTAGTTGGAGGCGGTCCCGGCGGGCAGCTCGGCCCGGCGCTCGACGGCGCGGTGGGTCACGCCGTGCACGCCCGCGTCGACGAGCAGCTCGATGGCGGCATCGGCGAGTTGGGCCCTTCTTTGATCGTTGACTGGCGGCACGTACCAAATATATGACACTATCCGTAGTACAACGATCGTAGTGGAAGGGTGTGTCGTCATGGATGTTCTCGTCGCGGGGGCCGCAGTGGGCGGGCTCGCGCTCACCCGAGGGTTGGCGCGCGGTCCGGGAAAACGTGTGCGCGTGCTGGAGCAGGCGGCCAGCCTGCGCACCGGCGGGGCCGCGGTCACGATCTTCAGCAACGGCGCGGCGGCGCTGGCCGGGATCGGCGCGCCGCTGGGCGGCCTCGGCGGCCGGATCGACGTCATGCGCTTCCTGACCGACCGGGGCGCTGAGGTGTTCACGGTCGACCTCACGGTCATGGCCCGCAAGACGGGCTTCCCGGTGGCGACCGTGCCGCGCGACCGGCTCATCGCGCACCTGGCCGACGGGCTGCCCGACGGCGTGATCGAGTTCGGGCGCGAGGTGGCAAGCGTTGCGCTGCATGACAACCGGGCCACGATCGAGACGGCGGGGGGCGAGCGCTACGAGGCCGACGTGGTGGTGGGCGCCGACGGGCACCGATCCGCCGTGCGGCGCGCGATCCTCGACCCCGCCCCGGCCCGTGCCTGCGGCTGGACGACGTGGCAGGGCCTGAGCCCGATCGTCCCGGAGCTCGCCGACGGCACGACGAGCATGTGCGTGGTCGGCCCGGCCGGGCTGTGCGGCCTCATGCCCGCGGGCGATGGCCTGCTGCAGTGGTGGTTCGACGTTCATGAGCCGATTGAGGGTCCGTCGCCGGTCGCCGTTCTTCAAGACCGTTTTGGTGGGTACGCGGGGGCGGTCCCCGCCGCGCTCGAAGCCATCAAGGATGCCGACATCGAGTCGTTCCCGCACGTGGTGCACGATGTGCCCGACCGTTGGGGGCGCGGCGTGGCCACCCTATTGGGCGACGCCGCGCACGTGTTCCCGCCCACCCAGGCCCAGGGCGCCAACCAGGCGCTGGAAGACGCTTGGCTGCTCAGCCGCATGCTCACGGAAGGTGGGGACATTCCGGCCACGCTCAGGCGCTATGAGGCACTGCGGGCGCCGCGCGTGCGGCGGGTGTCGCGCATGGCCGCGCGCGAGACCACCAACAAGCCCGTCAACCCGCTCGCCGCACGCCTGTTGAGCCTTGTCCCGCCGCGCGTCGCGGGCAGCGCTCATACGCGGCTGCTCCGCACGTTCAGCAACGTACTCATTGATAGGGTCTAAAGTCCCTTCCTGACGGGGAAGCCCGGCGGGCAGACTGGCCCTGTGATCCGAGTTTTTCTCCTCGACGACCACGAGGTCGTCCGGCGCGGCCTGCGGGAGCTGCTCGAGGCCGAGGGCGACATCGGGGTGGTCGGCGAGTCGGGCTCGGCGCAGGAGGCCATCACGCGCGCACCGGCGCTGCGGCCCCACGTCGCGGTGCTCGACGCGCGCCTGCCCGACGGCAGCGGCATCGACGTGTGTCGCGAGATCCGGTCGGTCGATCCCTCGATCCACGCCCTGATCCTGACGTCGTTCGAGGATGACGAGGCGCTGTTCGCGGCCATCATGGCGGGCGCGGCGGGCTATGTGCTCAAGCAGATCCGCGGCAACGACCTGGTCGACGCCGTGCGCCGGGTCGCGGCCGGACAGTCGCTTTTGGACCCCGCGGTCACGCAGCGCGTGCTGGAGCGCATCCGCAACCCGCAGAGCCTGCCGGATCAGCTCAGGTCGCTGACCGAGCAGGAGCGCAAGATCCTGGGGCTGGTGGCAGACGGGCTGACCAATCGGCAGATCGCCGCCCAGCTGTTCCTGGCCGAGAAGACCGTCAAAAATTACGTTTCGAGCCTGCTGGGCAAGCTTGGCCTGGAGCGGCGCACGCAAGCGGCCATCCTCGCGGTCAAGCTGCAGGATCCGCGATAATAATAGGGATTCGTGGACGCACCCATATATCTGGATCACAACGCCACCACGCCGCTCGCGCCGGGTGTGCTCGAGGTGATGACCCGCTACCTGAGCTCCGAGTTTGGCAACCCGTCAAGCGCCCACCACTTCGGGGATGCGCCGCGGCGGGCGGTGGCTGTGGCTCGTACCCAAATGGCGGATTTGATGGGAGCACCACCGGATCGCATCGTGTTCACGGGCGGCGGCAGTGAGTCCAACACGCTGGCCATCGTGGGATCGTTGGCGGGCCGGGCGGGTCACGTCATCACCCAGGCCACCGAGCACCCGGCCGTGCTGCGGACCTGCCAAGCCCTTGCGCCGCAGGGCATCCGGCTCACCGTGCTGCCAGTCGACGAGCACGGGCTGGTGCGCCCGGCCGATCTGGCGGCGGCGCTGACGGATGACACCCTGCTCGTCTCGGTGATGCACGCCAACAATGAGACCGGCACCGTCCAGCCGATCGCGGAGCTCGCCGCGCTCACCCATGCGGCCGGAGCGCTGCTGCACACCGACGCGGCGCAGACCGTGGGCAAACTCCCGTTCACGGTCGACGAGCTCGGCGCCGATCTGCTCACCCTCGCCGGGCACAAGTTTGGCGGGCCCAAAGGCGTTGGCGCGCTTTGCCTCCGCCCGGGTGTCAGCGTCCGCCCGGTCGTGCACGGCGGCGGGCAGGAAGGCGGCCTGCGCTCCGGCACCGAAAACGTCGCCGGCATCGCGGGCCTGGGCGCGGCCGCCGCCCACGCTGCCGCAACCCTTGCGGCACAACACCCGCGCCTGACCGCACTGCGCGACAAACTGCACCAGCTGCTCGCCGAGTCCCTCGGCCACGACCGCGTCACGCTCAACGGCCACCCGGACCACCGCCTCCCCAACACGCTCAACGTCAGCGTCGCGGGCACGATCGGCGCCGACCTGCTCGCCGCCACGCCACAAGTCGCCGCGTCCACCGGCTCTGCTTGCCACGACGGCACCATCGCCTCACCGACCCTTGCCGCCATGGGCATCGATCCCGCCCGCGCCGCCGCCGCGATCCGCCTCTCGCTCGGCCACACGACCACCGCATCCGACATCCACGACGCCGCCATCGCGATCGCCAAGGCCGCAAGCTAGCTAGATACCGGAGGGTTCCGCGCGGTCGACCCGGCACTCGACCTGGTTTCAGTCTGGCATCTCCTGGACGCGACCCAGCGCAACGTCCCTGACGATAGGCTCGCGCTCATGACCGACGGCGACTGGAGGGACGGCGGGTTCAGGCAGCGTCGGCCCTGCGTGGAGACTCTCGCCTGGGTTGCGGCGTCGATGGGTCGGGGCAGTCGCATCGTTGGCTATCGCCGATTGACCGGTGGCGTCTGCTCCGCCGTGAATCGGCTGACTGTCGAGCGACGTGGAATGCGA